>JBBDIC010000143.1:0-6699 GCA_040880625.1 Dehalococcoidia bacterium
TTCCCGGGGGGATGTAGGCCCTCGGCTGGCCGCTCCGGGGGCTCACGCCCGCGGAGCGGAGGACGCGGCTACTGGTTGCCCAGGATCAGCGTCGCCGTGGCGGAGAACATGCCGCCGGGCGCGTGGACCAGCGAGGTCTCCACGCCGTCCACCTGCGCCGCCGCCTCGCCGCGCAACTGCCGCACGGCCTCCTGGATGGCGAACATGCCGTACATGCCCGTGTGGGTGTAGGACAGGCCGCCGCCGTTGGTGTTGATCGGGAGCGAGCCGCCGGGCGCGGAGTTCATCTCCGCGAACCACGGGCCGCCCTCGCCGGGCTTCACGAAGCCCATGGCCTCCAGCGCGTAGATCGGCGTGTGCGAGAACGCGTCGTAGAACATCACGTGGTCGATGTCGTCCAGGCCCAGGCCGGCCATCTTGAATGCTTCCGGGCCGGTGATCTTCGCGGCGGCCGTCCACTCCGTGAAGTCCCACATCTGGCTGATGCTCTGGTGCTGCGCGGACTCGCCGCGGCCCAGCACGTAGACCGGCTTCTTCGGGAAGTCCTTCGCCCGCTCCTCTGACACGAGGATGAGCGCCCCGCCGCCGTCCGTGACCAGGCAGCAGTTGAGCAGGTGCAGCGGCCACGCGATCAACCGCGAGTTCATCACGTCGTCCACCGTGATCGGGTCGCGCATCATCGCGCGGGGGTTCCGCTCCGCCCACTGGCGCGTCGCCACGGACACCGCCGCCAGGTGCTCCTCGGTCGTCCCGTACGTGGCCATGTGGCGCGCGATGGGGACCGAGAACATCGTGGGCGGGCCGGCCGCGCCGAAGGGCGAGTCGAACTGGCCGCCGGGCGTCTGCCGCCCGCCGCCGAAGCCGCCGGCGCCCACGCGCGATCGGCCCGACTCGCCGTGCGTGATCAGCACGGTGTCGCAGTAGCCCGCCGCGATCGCCGCCACGGCGTGGCTCACGTGGATCAGGAACGAGCAGCCGCCCACGGACGTGCCGTCGATCCAGCGCGGCATGATGCCCAGGTACTCGGTCATCTGCGCGGACGCGACGCCCGCGTACCCGTCGATGTCGTCCAGCGTCAGGCCGGCGTCGTCCAGGGCGTTGAACGCTGCTTCCGCGTGCAGTTGCAGCATGGAGCGGTCGGGCAGGTGCCCCACCGCGTCCGTCTCCGCCGCGCCGACAATGGCGACCTTGTGGCTGAGAGCGCGAGTGTCTGCCATGGGTGTGTCCTCGTCTCTCTCTAAACCAGCCGGAACTTCGGCAGGGTGATCTGGTCGTTCACGTCCTCGAAGACGATCTCTACGGCCGCGTCCACCGGGAGTTGCTCCGGCGTCGGGTCGTCCAGGCCCACGATGTTGGTCATCATGCGCCCGCCGTCCTCGAGTTCCACGACGGCGATGATGTACGGCGCCTCGAATGCCGGGTGCCCTCGATGCGCGATCACGTAGGAGTGCAGCGTGCCCTTGCCGGACGCCGTGAACCACTCCACGTTGCGGGAGTGACAGCCGGGCCGCGGGCAGAATGGGCGGGGGTAGAAGTAGCCGCGGTTGCAGTCCTGGCAGCGCTGCACGCGCAGTTCATGCCGCTTCAGGCCGTCCCAGTACTCCTGGGTCTCCGGCGTCGCCTCGGGCAGCGGCTTCTGCATGTTCACCATGCATGCTCCTCTTCAGGTGCGGGGTCGTGGTCTCGCGGTGCCCGGGCGTGCCGCCTCGGGGCCGCGCGCATCCTAGCACCGCACCACCCGAGGGCGAGCGAGGCAGTCGAGGGCGCAGGAGGGCGCACGCAAGAAAGCCGCCCCGCAGGGCGGCTTTCCGGAAGCCAAGACTCGCTGGCTCTAGCGGACGGCCAACTGGTAGTCCGGCACGATGTACTGCATCGATGCCGGCGGGCTGTCGCCGTTGCCTGCGCCGGGGTTGTCGCTGCCCTCGGTGCCGATGCCGGCGCCGCCGCCGTCCCGGTCCATGAGGCCGAAGCCGCCGAAGACGAACATGAACAACACGACCGCGACCAGTAGCGCCACGACGATCCCGAGGATCATCCCGGACGCTACGCCGCCGCCTTCATCGTGTGGGTGGATGTGAGACATCTCGCGTCCCTTCTGATGCCGCTCCTTGAGCGATGTCCAGAAGGTACGGATGGATCACTTGCGATCCGGCAAGGGAAGGGGAGCGCCTATCACGATTCCATAGCGTTACGTCGCGTCCTGAACCTGACGCGATTCTGCGCGCGATAGGCGTCAGACTCGAAGGCGTCAGAACAGTGCCGGCAGCACCACCGCGCCCACCAGCGCCACGATCAGCATCACCCCCACCACGCGCACCGCCAGCGGCCACACGGCGCGCCCCGCGCCCGGCTCCCAGTCGCCGTACGCGCCCTCGATGGCGAGGTCCGGGTCGAGGTCGCCCTCCTGCGACTCAGCCCAGCCGTCGTCCTCCGGGGCGTCCTCGTCGTCGCGTGCGTCGTCGTCCTGCGTCATGCCGGCAGGCTACCGCAGCATCGAGGACGCGACGAGCGCCGCGCGGGCACGCATCGAGGGCCACGCGGGCGGCGATTATGCTGGCAGGACGAAGCGGAGGCCCCATGATCCTGGTCCAGCGCGAGTTCACCGTCCCCCGCGAGCATCGAGCAGAGTTCGAACGCCAGAGCAGCCAGGGCCTCTGGCCGGCCTTCCTCCACTTCGGCGCGCAGATGGTCGCCTTCGGCTCATGGGGCTTCGGCGCGTCCAGCGAGCCGCTCGTCACCCACACCGTCTACGAGGACTTCGAGCACTGGGAGGCCACCCGCGCCGGGCGCGGCGCCTACTACGGTGACGCCGCGATCGTCGACGAGATCGGCGAGTACACCGCCGTGTACGGCGAACGCAGCGCGCTCATCTCCAACTCCACGGCGCAGCCCTTCGAACTGTTCGATGGCATCTCGCGCCCGCGTCCGTTCCGGCGCTCCGCGGGCCAGGACCTGGCGGAACTGCCGCCCACCTTCGGCCGCGGTTCCGTGATCTCGGAGCGCACGCTCTCGCTGCATGACGGGGCGCGCGAGGAGTTCCTGCGCCTGTCCGCCGACCCGATCTGGCCGTGGTTGGAGTCGCAGGGCGGGCGCGGCGTGGCCGTGGGCCACAACATGATGGGCTCCTCCGACGAGGTGACCACGTGGTTCGCGTTCCCCTCCATGGACCGCTGGTACCAGTGCGCGCGGCCCCACAGCGCGCACGCACCGCAGGCGGTGGTGGAGGCGTACACCAACCGCCAGCAACTCGTGCGCCACCAGCGCGGCCGCATCCTGACCGTCGGCACTGACTGGGGACGGCGCCTCGCATGACCGCCCCCGCCGAGGTCGACCGCGCGCTCCTGCAGCGCATCGAGGCGCTGGCCGCGGCGCTCGCGCTGGAGGCCGGCGGCATCGTCGCCGAGGCGCTGGAGCGCGAGGTGCAGGTGGAGTACAAGGCCGGCCCGGCGGACGCCCGCCGCCGCTCCTCGAAGGCCCCGGCGCCTGACCGCGATCCGGTCTCCGAGGTAGACCGCGCGGTGGAGACGCTCCTGCGCGAGCGCATCGGCGCGGCGTTCCCGGACCACGTGATCGTCGGCGAGGAGAACGAGAACCACCCGGCGGCGGACGCCGAGTACGTCTGGGTGGTGGACCCGGTGGACGGCACCTCCAACTTCGTCAACGGCTTCCCGCTCTTCGCGGTCTCCATCGGCGTGCTGCGCCGCGGCCGGCCCGTGGCCGGCGCCGTGTGGTGCGCCACCACCCACGCCCTGGGCCCCGGCGTCTACCACGCGCACGAGGGCGGCCCGCTGCTCCTGGACGGCGTGCCCGTCACCACGGAGCGCGCGACGAAGGTGAAGCGCACGCTGGCCGCGGCGCCGGGCGGGGCCTCCGCCGGAACGCCCCTGTGGGACCACCGCGTCACCGGCTCCATGGCGGTGGAGGCGGCCTACGTCGCCGCCGGCGTCTTCGCCGCCGCGCCGTTCTGGGGGCCGAAGATCTGGGACGTCGCCGCCGGCGTCGTCCTGATCCGCGCCGCCGGCCGCGAGGTCTGGCTGCGCACCCCCGCCGGCTGGCAGCCGCTCGAACGCTTCGAGGCGCCGGACCGCCTCCCCCGTCGCCGCGGCCAGCCGCGTCCCGAGGACGACCGCACCCCCTCACTGCGCGACTGGCGCGGCAGTCTGCTGGTCGGCACCGCCGCCGCCACCAGCGCCATGCGCGAACGCGCGCGCCCGCCCTCGATCTGGGCGTCGCTGCGGGCGCGCCTGCGGGGCAGGCGGCGATGAGCACCCCGATCGTCGAGGAGATCCGGGAGCGCCTGCGCTCGCCGTACGTGCCGGAGGCGGTCGCCCGGCTCGCGGCTGCGGAGGGCTACCTGGAGGCGGTGTGGCCGCGCGTCGCGTCCTCCGTGGACACGGCGGGCTTCCTCGGCAGCGCGCTCTACATGGCGGACATGGCGCTGGACGCCGTGGAGCAGGTGTACGACCCGATCTTCAGCCGCGACACGCTCCTCGACGCCGGCCTCGCGGAGGGCGACCTCGCGGCGCTGGAGGGCGTGGTGGACGTCTTCCACTACGTGCAGCCGCAGGTGCTCCTGCTGCTCTCCGCGCTGGCGGAGGCCATGGGCCGCGAGCAGGTCGGCGGCTACGGCCGCCCGGACCCGCGCCCGGTCACGGACCGCGAGCGCGCCCACCTCGCGACGCCCGTCCTCGCCGCCGAGGCGGACGCGGGGCCGCTGCCGGAGGTCACGGAGACGCTGGGGCTGGCCGCACCGAGCGACCTCTACCGTGCCGTCGCGGCGTGGCCGCGCTACCTGGACGTGGCGTGGGAGGAACTCCAGCACCTCGTCGCGTACCCGGACTTCCGGCGGCGCGGGCGCGGCCTCTACTACTACGCCCGCTCCGGCGCGCGCTTCCTCGCCGAGCCGCTGCACGCGGACCCGCCCGCCCTCCGCGCCGCCGGCCTCACGGACGCGGCGATCGAGGACGCCCGCGCGGCGCTCGACGCGGCGCTCCCGGCGCTGGCGATGATGATGATGCACGCGGAGGCGATGCGCGTGGGCCTCGGCATCCGCGAGCGCGAGGTGGTGAAGCCGGACGGCGCGCCCCCCACGCCCTCGCCCGAGGCGGCGGAGGACTAGCGGGGATGGCCTCCACCGCCGGGCCGCTGCTGAACGCCTGGAAGCCGCGGGAGGCGTGGACCGAGTCCGCGCTGCGCGAGGCGAACTTCGGCGAACTGCGGCTGATCCACCACTCCTCGAACTACGTCTTCCTGGCGGACCTGGAGCACCCGGAGCATGGCCGCGGGCTGGGCATCTACAAGCCCGCGCGCGGCGAGCAGCCGCTGTACGACTTCCCGGACGGCCTCTACTCGCGCGAGATCGCGGCCTACGAGTTCGACCGCCTGCTGGGCTGGGACCTGGTGCCGCCCACGGTCGAGGCGGAGGGCCCTCACGGCCCCGGCTCGCTGCAACTGTTCATCGAGCATGACCCGCGGCAGCACTACTTCGAACTGCGCGAACACGACGAGCACGACTGGCGCTTCATCCAGTTCGCCGCGTTCGACCTGGCCGCGAACAACGCGGACCGCAAGGGCGGCCACCTGCTGCTGGATCCGCAGGGCGACATCTGGGGCATCGACCACGGCCTGTGTTTCAACGCGGTGGACAAGATCCGCACCGTCATCTGGGACTACGCCGGCGCCGCGCTCCCCGACGCATGGGTCGAGGACCTCCGCCGCGTCCGCGGCTGTCTTGCGGATGGCGCCCCCACGGCCCAGCCGCTCCTCGACCGGCTGGCGCACGGCGAGGCCGAGGCGCTGGCCGCGCGCATCGATGCGCTCGTGGCGCAGGCTGTGCTGCCGGAGATGGAGTCGTACGACCGGCGCGTCGTGCCCTGGCCGATGATCTGAGGGCGCCGCGAGGTTGCTCGATGTGCCGTCGCTAGCGGTCGCGGGCGCGCTTCAGGTGGTAGGTCATGCTCTGGAGGAAGAGCACGGGGTTGATGTGCTTCAACTCCACCTCGGGCGTGACCTGGACGCGCGTGGGCGTGTAGTTCAGGATCGCGCGCACGCCGGCGTGGACCAGCGTGTCCACCACGTCCTGCGCCACTTCGCCCGGCACCGCGACGATGCCAATGTCGATCGACTGCGACTTGAGGTCGTCCTCCAGTTGGGCGACGTCGCGCACCGTCTTGCCCTCGATGTCCGAGCCGACGAGGGTGGGGCTGGCGTCGTAGAGGGAGATGATGTCGAAGCCCTGGCCCTCGAAGCCGGGGTAGGACGCGATGGCCCGGCCGAGGCGGCCGATGCCGACGACCACGACGCGCCAGCGGCCGTCCAGGCCCAGGATCTGGCGCAGTTCGCTGGCCAGGCGGTGGACGGAGTAGCCGCGGCCCTGCTTGCCGAACCGCCCGAAGTAGGACAGGTCCTTCCGGATCTGCGCCGGCGTGACGCCCAGTTCCGCGCCCAGTTCCTGCGAGGACACCACCGCACGCCCCTCCGCCTCCAGCCGCGCAAGCAGCCGGTAGTACAGGGGGAGGCGGTCGATGACGACGTCAGGGATCTCGATCGGCACGGCTCCGCCTTTTGGTGCGCTACCCGGGCTGGCATCGCCCGGACAGCGGGGGAGTGGTGGTGGGGAGGTCCTGGGAGAGGCAGCCCGCACGCCTGATGATACCGGCTGGGCGGGTGTGTGCAATTTCGCACAATCGAGCGCCAGCC
>JBBDIC010000143.1:6799-8586 GCA_040880625.1 Dehalococcoidia bacterium
GGATGCTCCCGGCCAGCACGCCGGTGGCCGCCCCGGCTGCGTCGGCGAAGAAGTCCGGCCACGAGGGCGACCGCGTCTCGATCGGGCCCTGCGCCAGTTCCGTGGCCGCGGCGAACGCGACGATCCCCAGCAGGATGACGGCGCGCGCCACCGCCTGCGCGGCCGGCGAGCGCTCGGACACCCACAGCGCGCCGCCCGCGCCCAGGGGCAGGAACAACAGGAAGTGCAGCAGCCGGTCGTCCGCGCCTACCGGCGACGCGGCATCCGGCGCCAGCGTCGCGTAGGCGATCAACAAGGCGCTCAACGCCGTGAGCGCCTGACCCGCCCGCCTGAGGGAGGATGCCGTCATCCAGCGAGCGTAGCCCGTCGCCCGGATACACTGCAGATCACATGGCCCCCGTCCTCGTCGCCCCGCGGCCGGTCGCCCGCCCCTGGCCGCTCACGGTCCAGCCGTGGACGGCCTGCGACGCCGCAGCCGCCGCCGCCCGCCTGCGAGGGCGCCCCGGCCTCGCCTGGCTCGACTCCGCCATGACCCACCCGCGCCTCGGCCGCTGGTCGATCGTGGCCAGCGACCCGCGCTGGACGCTCACCGCCTACGGCTCCGAGGTGCTCTACGACGGCCCGTGCGGGCCCCGTCGCCTCCGCCCGGGCGCCCTCGCCGCCTTCGCCCGCGCCGTGGAGGCGGAGCCGCCGCCGGAGGGCCTGCCGGCCGGCCTCCCGTTCGTCGGTGGCGCCATCGGCTACCTGGGCTTTGAACTCGGGCGGGAGGTGGAGCGTCTGCCGGCAACCACGCTGGACGACGTGGGCGCACCCGACCTCGCGATGGCCTGGTACGACGCCGCGTTCGTCTGGGACGGCCTTGAGGCACGCGGCTGGCTCGTCGGCCGCGCGGAGGCCGTGGCCGCGCTCCGCGAGCGCCTGGCCGTACCGGACCACCTCGATGTCCCGCGCGATGCGCACATCGACGCGCACGCCACGGACCTGCGGTCGAACATGACGCGCACCGCCTACGTCGCCGCCGTGGAGCGCGCACGGGCGTACATCCGCGCCGGCGACATCTACCAGGTCAATGTGGCGCAGCGCTTCTCCGCCCGCGCCCTGGGCGAGGGCTTCGACCTCTACCGCCGCCTGCGCGCCGTCAGTCCCGCACCGTTCGCCGCCTACCTCGATGGCCGCACCGCCTTCGGCGGCATCGAGGTGCTGTCGTCGTCGCCGGAGCGCTTCCTGCTGGCGGACGGGCCCCACGTGGAGACGCGCCCCATCAAGGGCACGCGCCCGCGCGGCCAGAGCATCGAGGACGACCGCCGCCTGGCGGCAGAACTGCTCGCCAGCGCCAAGGACCGCGCAGAGCACCTGATGATCGTGGACCTGGAACGCAACGACCTGGGCCGTATCGCGGAGCCCGGCAGCGTGCGCGTGCCGGAGTTCGCCGCGCTGGAGTCCTACGAGCAGGTGCATCACATGACCTCCAGCGTCACGGCCACGCGCAGGCCCGGCGCCGGCCTGGAGCCGCTGCTGCGCGCCACGTTCCCCGGCGGCTCCATCACCGGCGCCCCCAAGGTGCGCGCCATGGAGGTCATCGACGAACTGGAACCGACCGTGCGAGGCGTCTACACGGGCGCGATCGGCTACGTCTCCGCGCACGGACGGCTGGACCTCAACATCGCCATCCGCACGATCACGCTCGCGGACGGCGTGGCGCACCTCCACGCCGGCGGCGCGATCGTCCACGACTCGCGCCCGGAGGACGAGTACGCCGAGACGCTCCACAAGGCGCGCGGCATGGC
>JBBDIC010000143.1:8686-12705 GCA_040880625.1 Dehalococcoidia bacterium
GGCGATCCGCTGGTGGCGCGTATCCGGCAGGCGTACCTCGCGCTCATAGAGCGGGAGTGTGGCGCGTAGTTCGCGCGCCTGAGGTGGCGATTCTGCGCGCGCGGCACTTGCGCCGTTCACCGAACTTCTACTCATGATTCTCCGCGCCGTCAGCATTTCGTCAGATTCTTCGGGAGTCGTCAGAATATTCTGGCAAACGTGGACCAGTGCTCTCCCGCCCAGCGGGGGACACGGGCGGCTGGTACACGGTCCGCGGGTTTCTGACGGCGCTGCGCGCTGCACCTGGGGTGCGCGCGAGGTACCGCCGGCGCCCGTGGTCTCAGGACGTGGAGGGCTTCGCGATGCCCCTGCAACAGGCGGCTCGCGCCACAATGGATCGGCCGACTCCCACCCCCGAACGCGGTGCCTGGGGCACAGCGCGCATCCTGCTGATCGAGGATGACGAGGGCGTGCGTGACGCCGTGTCCGCGGCGCTGACCAACCTCGGCTGGGAGACGGTCGCCGTCGAATCCGGCGAGGAGGCGCTCAGCGTCTTCGCCCGCACCTCGATTGACCTCGTGATCCTCGACCTGGGCCTGCCGGGCATCCCCGGCATCGAGGTGCTGCGCCAGTTGCGATCGCGCAGCGACATCCCCGTGCTGGTGATGAGCGCCGCCGGCACCGTCGATGACCGTGTCGCCGGCTTCGACTTCGGCGCGGACGACTACGTGGTGAAGCCGTTCGAACTGGCGGAACTGGAGCGCCGCGTCCGCGCCGTCCTCCGCCGCGCCACCGGCCCCCGCCCGGACGACGTCCTCCACGGCCCCGCGGACATCCGCCTGATGCTCCGCGCGCACGAGGCGTTCGTCGGTGAGACGCGCGTCCACCTGACGCCCAAGGAGTTCGATGTGCTCCGCGTCCTGCTCGCCCGCCGCGGCGAGGTGATCCAGCCGGACGACCTGTCCGTGGAGATCTGGGGCTACGAGACCTTCGGCTCGCGCAACTACGTGGAGGCGCACGTCTCCCGCCTGCGCGGCAAACTCGCGGAGGCCGGCGCTCCCGACGTCGTCGGCACCGTCCGCGGCGTCGGCTACATGATCCGCTAGCGCCACCGTCGCAGCCTCGGCCCTCGGACCCCGCCATCTTTCGAGGGGCGCGGTGTATCCTCCGGCGGCCATGACCAGCGCCACACCCTTCACCGCCATCCAGACCGAGTCCGACGACCCCGCCTGGTTCGAGATCGAGCGCTCGATCGTCGAGCCGGCGGGCGGGCGCGTCATCGTGCAGCGCGCCGCCGGGCCGGACGAGCGCGCGGCGCTGCTCCGTGACGCACAGTGCGTGCTGGTGGGCGGCGCGAAGATCGACCGCGCGCTGCTGGAGCGCTGCCCCAACCTGGAACTGATCGTCCGCTACGGCGTGGGGCTGGACACCCTGGACATCCCCGCCGCCACCGAGCATGGCGTGGTCGTCGCCCACTACCCCGACTTCTGCCAGCCGGAGGTCGCCAACCACGCCCTCATGCTCCTGCTGGGCGTCGCCCGCAAACTCGTGCAGCACGACCGCGCGATCCGCGCCGGCACGTATCGAGGCGTGCCGTTGCCGCAGTCCGCCGCGCTCACGCACGAGACGCTGGGCCTCGTCTCCCTGGGCGCCATCGCGCGGCAGATGGCGAAACGCGCCCGCGCGCTGGACATGCACGTCATGGCCTTCGACCCCTACCTGGACGACGCCGTCTTCACCGAGCACGGCGTGGAGCGCGCCGCGACGCTGGAGGACCTCCTGCGCCGCTCCGACCACGTCTCGATCCACGCGCCCCTGACGCCGGAGACGCACCACCTGTTCTCCTACGACCAGTTCGCGCAGATGAAGCCCACCGCCATCCTCGTGAACACCGCGCGCGGCCCGATCGTCCACGAGGAGGCGCTGGTGCAGGCGCTGCGCGACGGCCAGATCGCCGGCGCGGGGCTGGACGTGTTCGAACTCGAGCCCGTGGGCGCGGACTCGCCGCTGCTCGCGCTGGACAACGTCGCGCTGACGCCGCACTCGGCGTTCTACTCGGAGTACTCCAACCGCCACATCAAGGAGCGCGTCGGCCAGACCGTCGTCGAGTACATGGCCGGCCGCTGGCCCTCCATGGCCACGATCCCGAACCGCGACTCCGTCACCCCCAGGCGCGCGCTGCAATAGCACCGCCCGCAACATCGAGGACGCACGACAGCGAGAGGACCCGCATGCGACCGAACACCACGCTCCGCGCCTGGCGAGAGGGCAAGCAGACCATCGGCGCGTGGCTCAGCGCGCCCGGCGGCCACACCGCGGAGGTCATGGCCCACGCCGGCTTCGACTGGCTCTGCGTGGACATGCAGCACGGCATGATCGACGAGGCGGCCTGCTTCGAGATGCTGCGCGCGATCTCCACCACGGACACCGTGCCCTTCGTGCGCGTCGGCTGGAACGAGCCACGCATCATCATGAAGGTGCTGGACGCCGGCGCGTACGGCGTGGTGGTCCCGCTGGTGAACACCCGCGAGGAGGCGGAGCGCGCCGTCTGGGCCTGCTCCTACCCGCCCGCGGGCGGCCGCTCCTCCGGCCCCGCCCGCGCCACCCTCTACGCCGGCGGCGACTACCAGGCCCACGCCAACGACGAGATCGCCGTGGTCGTCATGATCGAGACGCCGGAGGGCATCGCCAACCTCGACGAGATCCTCGCCGTGCCCGGCGTGGACGCGGCCTACATCGGCCCGTCCGACCTCGCCTACGCGCTGGGCATGACGCCCACCGGCGACAACCACGACGAGCGCCACCAGCAGGTGTGCCTGGAGATCATGGAGGCGTGCCGCCGGCGCCAGGTGGCGCCCGGCATCCACACCGGGTCGCTGGAGTTCACGCAGAAGTGGCTGGAGGCCGGCTTCCAGATGGTCACGCTCGGCTCGGACGTGGGCTTCATGCGCGCGAAGGCGGGCGCGGACCTGGCCGCCGCGCGCGGCGCGAAGGCCCGCGCCACGGAGGCGGAGGCGTAGCGCCGTGACCAGCATCGCGCGCAGCGTCACCATCGACGCGGACGCCCTCACCGCCTACGTCACCCGCCTGTTCGAGGCCGTCGGCTCACCGCCGGAGGAGGCCGCGCAGGTCGCGGAGCACCTCGTCGGCTCCAACCTGCGAGGGCACGACTCGCACGGCGTGATCCGCGCCGCCGGCTACGTGCTGTCCGCGCAGACCGGCACGCTCCACCCCGGCGCGCCCACGACCACCGTCCGCGAGTCGCCCTCCACGGCGCGCATCGACGGCGGCTGGAACTTCGGCGTGCCCGTGGCGATCCGCGCCATGGACTTCGCGATCGCCAAGGCGCGCGAGACGGGCGTGGGGTTCGTCTCCTGCTTCCAGACGGGCCACATCGGGCGTGTCGGCGCCTACGGCGACCAGGCCGTCGCGCAGGGCATGATCGCCCTAGGCGGCGTGAACTCCCCCGGCGGCCGCCTCACCGCCGCCTTCGGCGGCTCACACCGACGCACCGGCACCAGCCCGCTCATGATCGCCATGCCCGCCGGCGACCAGGACGCCCCGTTCATCTTCGACATGGCGACCTCCGTGGTCGCGGAGGGCAAACTGAAGGTCGCCGTCAACCAGGGCAAGGACGTCCCGGACGGCTGGATCCTCGACGGCGACGGCCAGCCCTCCAACGATGCGCGCGACTTTTACGGCACCGGCGACAACGAACGCCAGGGCACGCTGCTGCCGCTGGGCGGCCCCGTCAGCGGCTACAAGGGCTTCGGCCTCAACCTGGCCGTCGAGGCGCTCAGCGGCATCCTCTCCGGCGCCGGCACCGCCCTCCACGGCCCGCGTAACACCAACGGCGTCTGGCTGATGGCGCTGGACATCGAGCGCTTCCTGCCACTGGACGCCTTCACCTCGGAGTTCGACGACCTCCTCGGCCACGTCAAGGAACCGCCGTACGCCCCCGGCCACGACGAGATCCTTACCGCCGGCGACCCCGAGCGCCGCCGCATGGCCGCCCGCCTCCGCGACGGCATCCCCCTCGA
>JBBDIC010000144.1:0-7005 GCA_040880625.1 Dehalococcoidia bacterium
GCGACGCCTCCGCCGACGAACAGATCTCCCGCGCCCGCACGCTCTACGAGCGCCGCGGCTGGCAACCCTGGGGCTGCGCCTGACGGCGAGGGGCGAGGACGAGGTCCGCGACCGGGCGGGATATCCGTCAGCGAGCCTTGGAAGCGGTCGATGGGCGTGCGCGGCGGGCTGACGATGGCGACGTCGCGCCGTTCAGGTGTGGGCACTCCTCACGTGGCTTCGGCACGTCGAGGTGACGCGGCCCGCGATCTACCAGCATCTCCAGGTTCTGGTCAACGCCGGGCTAGTGACGGAGCGGCGAGAGGGAACGCGGCGTCTCTACCACGCCCGCCCCGGAAGGACCGTCAGATCTGGCGGAGTTTCCGTTCAGTCTATGGTTTGAGTGCCCATCGGGAGCCAGACTGTCGTGCATTGCGCCGAATGGAGCCCGTAGTGAGCGAGCAACCCGAGGACGATCTGCCGAACACCCGCAATGTGGGCGGCGTCGTCAGGGTCGGCGACACCGTCCGCAGGCCCGCTGGTCCCTGGACGCCGGCCGTGCACGCTCTGCTGGCCCATCTGCACGAGTCGGGATTTGACTTCGCCCCTCGGCCGCTGGGCATCGACGGGGCCGGGCGAGAGATCCTGACGTACATCGACGGTGATACCGAGATGACGCCGGTCGCTCATCGAGTGTGGTTCGACGCTCTGCCTGAAGCGGCCCGGCGTCTCCGCCAGTTGCATGATTTGACCGTCGACTTCGTCCCCCCGGACGGGGCCGTCTGGCGGGAACCATTTGGTGACTTATCGAGGCTGGGGAGGCCCCCTCATGCCTCCGACGACGAGGCGGAGGTGATCTGCCACGGCGACTGGGGGAAGCACAACGCCGTCTTCCGGGATGGCCGGTTGGTCGGCATGATCGACTGGGACTGCGCCCGGCCCGAGCGCCGCCTGTACGACATCGGTTGGTTTGCCCTGGAGTGGTGCCCGGTGGGCGAGCCAGGCATAGTGGGGCCCGCCTTGCGCGATCCGATGGACCAGCAGCCCGCACGGTTGCGCCTCCTCTGCGACGCCTACGGCCTCGATGACCGCAGCGAGGTCCTGGGAGCGGTCTGGAGCCGCCTGGAGACCTTCATCGAGTGGCTGGAGGCTGGGGCGGCCGCCGGCGATCCGCTTCGCAAGCAGCGAGTGGAGGCGGGCAAAGCCGCCCACCACCGCCGGCGGCTCGAATACCTGGATGATGTGCAGGAGAAGTTCGCCGCCGCGCTCAGGTGAGCGTCGAGGTTGATCGCCACCAGACCGGTCGAGTTGGCCGCCGCGTGCCGTGACGCCCTCAACCGCCCTACACGGCGGGAGCGATCCCGGCGGCGGTGATGAACTGCCGGATCTGCGAGGCGTGCTCGGTCGTATGGCCCACCATGCCGGTGATGATCCGGGCGTGCGGCTGGCCTCGGTAGCGGTGAGTGGGCGGCAGCGGTGTCGCGGCCTGCTCTTCGGTCATGTCCGCCAGGGCGTTGCGTGCCTGCTGGCGGCAGTAGTCGATGTAGCCGAGCATCTCGGACCGCGACCAGGCCGCCGGCAGGTTCGTGAGGTCTCGCCAGTGCGGGTGCCCGGTGAACGGCGGCGGCGGGGCCCACGGGCCGAACTCGCCGTTCAGGTCGTAGTCGAAGCACTCAAGCGCGTGCCACGCCACGCCCCACGGGGTCGCGTGTCGCTGGACGAGTTCGTTGCGCGCTGCGGGATCGGTGACGGGCTGCTCGTCCACGCCGAGGATCGCGCGATCGGGGTGCGGGGCGGGAACCTCCCACATGGCCGTTTCCCAGAGGTCGTCCGTGCAGTCCCGCACGGCGGCCGCCAGCAGATCCAGGGCCTGATCGAGGCCGCGGCCGACGCTCTCCACCCAGATCGATGCCATGCGCGTGACCCTACACCGCTATGGGCAGGTCCTCAAGGCTCCAGTGTCATCCGCAGGCTGTGCGCTCTCCGTCCTCCCGCCGTGCGAATCCAGCGCCTCCCATGCAGTAGTTAGACTCGCTGCGAGGCGTAGCAGCCGGCTGTCCGTCGCGGCTGGGCGTGGAAGCGAACGGACTCGTGTGATGGACCAGGAGTTGCGTTTCGTGACGACGCCGGACGGTGTGCGTATCTGCACGAGCGCACTCGGAACTGGCGAGTCCCTGGTCAAGGCGCCGAACTGGCTGAGCCACGCGGGGATGGACATCAACAGCCCCGTCTGGCGGCACTGGTGGGCGGCGCTCTCCGCCCGCCATCACTTCGTGCGCTTCGATCAGCGTGGGTGCGGGCTCTCCGACTGGGTCGTCCCGGACATGTCGTTCGACCGCTGGGTGAGCGACCTCGAGTGCGTCGTCGACGCGCTTGAGTTGGAGCGCTTCGACCTGCTCGGCATGTCGCAGGGTGGCGCCGTGGCGATCGAGTACGCAGCGCGACACCCGGAGCGCGTGCGACGGCTGGTGCTCTACGGCGCGTTCGCCCGGGGCTGGGCCAAACGCGGAGAGGCAGAGGAGCACGAGGCCACCCTCACGCTGATCAAGCGCGGGTGGGGGAGCGACAACCCCGCGTACCGCCAGCTCTTCACGTCGCAGTTCATGCCGGACGCAACACTGGAGCAGATGAACTGGTTCAACGAACTCCAGCAACTGTCATCGTCGCCGGCGAACGCGATGCAGTTCCAGATTGAGGTCGGGAACATCGATGTGACGGAGCGGCTGTCGCAGGTGCACGCCCCAACGCTGATCTTCCATGCTCGACATGACGCGCGCATCCCGTTCGACGAGGGGCGGCAGATCGCCGCGTCGATGCCGAACGCGCGGTTCGTGGCGCTCGAGAGCCGGAACCACATCCTGCTCGAGGACGATCCGGCCTGGCCTGTGTTTGCTCGCGAGCTGGAGGGATTCCTGGGGGCCGCGGACGAGGCTCCCGGTCGGCCGGCTGCCGTCGCCGCCCCCGCGGATGAGGCGAACCTGACGAACCGTGAGACCGAGGTCCTCCAACTCATCGCCCGCGGCCGGACAGACCGCCAGATCGCCGATGAACTGGTCATATCCGTCCGGACTGTCGGGAACCACGTGAAGAGCATCCTGGCCAAGACCGGATCCGCGAACCGGACGGCGGCCGCGATGTACGCGACCACCCACGGACTGCTCTCGTAGCCCTTTTCTGCCTGCATCGGGTTGGATCTGAGTACTTCTACTCACGCCCTACGCCGCGCCGCGCCTCGGCCACGTCGAAGATGCCGAATCCTCTGGATGGGAGGTCTCTGCCGGCCCGCGTAGCGTTCGTCTCAATCCAGGCGAGGTGAACGAAGGAGGTTGGCAATGCCACTCGTGCAGGTGAAGGTCATCGTAGGCGTCTTCTCGGCGGCCCAGAAGCAGGCCATGGTCCGAGGGCTGACGGACGCGATGGTCGCGGTCGAGGGCGAGGCCCTGCGCCCGGTCACGTGGGTCGTCATCGACGAGGTCGCCAGCGGCGACTGGGGCATCGGTGGGAACCCGCTCACCACCTCGGACGTGCAGTCGATCCAGACCGCAGGCGCCGCCCGCTAGGGCGGACACGCGGAAGGAGTACCTCATGCCGTTAGGCGAGTTCCTGGAAGACTTCCCCGGAGTGCTCTTCGTCGCGATTCACGTGGTGATGGTCGGGATCGGCCTCTGGGCAATCTTCCGTCTGCGGGAGGAACACCCGGTGGCCGCGCGAGCCCTGTGGCTGTACGTGGCCGTCCATCCGGTGTTCTGGGCGTTCTGGGCCGGACTGATCACGCTCAAGGCGGCCGCAGTCACGGAGCAGACGTTGATCATGGCGATGGTGGTCTGGATCGCCCTGGGCGCTCGGCGCGCGGCGTCCCGTGCCGCGTAGGGCGCCGCTCCGATCGCGCGAACCTGGCGGTTCATCCCTCTCGCGAGGGGGTGACCGCCTGGTTCGTGGTCGAGTCCACGTCGGCGAGCCGGCGTGTGCGGATCCGGCACAATCTCCCTCACATCTTCTCGCCCGGCAGACGGGCGGCCTGCTCGATCCAGGACCGGAGTTGCTCCTCGTCCAGTTCGTCGTCTTCGTAGATGTCGAGGTAGCGCACCTCGGGGTGCTTGGACGCCTTCGGCGGCTCGGGATCGAGCGATGTACCTCGGAAGAACTGCATCTGGACGTACTTCGTGTAGCAACGAAACGCGAGGTACCAGCCGTCGTCCTTGCGGCCGTAAAACGGCTGGTTCCACTTCACGGCCTGATGCACGTCGGGGATCGTGCGCACGATGAGGTCATCGAGGCGTGCTCCGAGGTCTCGTTTCCACTCAGGCATGGCGGCGATGTAGTCCTGCACCGGGCCGTTTCCCTCGCCCTTGGGGATCTGCGGGTTGCCGCCCGAGAGCAGTCTCGGCCCGACGGCGTCCTCCTTGCGATCGGTCATCGATGGTGCCCTTCCGTGTCGGAATCAGGGAGCGCTCGGTCAACTGCTCTCGTCATGCCGGTCGCGCTCACGACGCAGCGGGAGCGGATCCCACGGCGTGCCGAGCGCGGGCAGCAGCCAGCGGTCGATGCCGATGCGGCCGCTCACCTTCCAGGCGAGCAGGATCAGGATCCCGAGCAGGAAGAGCACCGGGTTCGTGCTGGCGGTCCCGGCGAGCATGAAGTTGAAGTTCATCGTCACACCGGCCAGCGCGGCGATCCCCGTCAACGCGCCCACGATGAGGGCGATCCCGATGACGACCTCGCCCCAGGCGATCACCCACGCGAACCACGTGTACCAGTCGTTGTCCAACATGAACTGGATGAAGTCCCGGTACCAGTCGTAGCGGATCGGCGGCGAACCCTCCTCGGGGATCTGGACGATCCGCGACCAGAAGCCCTGCAGGGCGACGCCGTTGTTGTTGATCCAGCCGTCGCCCTCGACCTTGTGCCACCCGGAGCCCAGCCACTGCCAGCCGAGGTAGGTGCGCACCAGCAGCCACAGGGGCGCGAACATCGTGTTCGCGAAGAGCAGCCGGTACCACGGCGGGTCTCGCAGTTCGACGTCGCGGGCGAGGATGCCGAGCCGCACGCTACTGCCGCCCTCGGTCGTCTGCTCGCACGATGAACTCGCCCGCCGCCCATGCTGCGATCACCGCGGCGAGGACCAGGAAGAAGCCGAGGACCTGATCCTCCACGCCCACCTGGATGACCACCGCGAGCACGGCCACAGCGGCCCACACCAGCACTCCCAGGACCAGCGCCCCGTACTGAGATCCCGACATCGCACTCTCCATCAGTACGCCGACCATCGTATTACCGGGGCCGCGGTCGGGGATGGCATGGCGCTCTCGGGATCACCTCGAACCGCGCCGATTCCCACTCCATCTGCGGCCACAATTCCCGACGCGGCACACGCATCCGCGCGCCCCCGACGCGCGTACCATCGACGCATGAACGACGCGCACGATACCCCGCCACCGCCGGGCAGCCGGCCCGCACGCGCCGTGCGCGAGGACATCGCCGAGGCGGCACTCCAACTCTTCCTCGAACGTGGGTTCGTCGAGACCACCATCGATGACATCGCGCTCGCCGCGGGGATCTCGCGGCGCACGTTCTTCCGCTACTTCGCCACCAAGGACGACACCGTCCTGGAGTACATCGCCCAGACCGGCGGGCGCTTCATCGAGCGCTACCTGTCGCGCCCGGACGGCGAGCCGACCCTGGCGGCGGTGCAGGCCGCCGTGCGCGAGGTGCTGGAGGAGGTCGGCTCCGAGACCGAACGCGCGAGGGCCCTCGGGCGGCTGATCCGCGAGACGCCATCGCTCCGCGCTCGCCACCTGACGATCCACCAGCAGTGGGAGTTGGACCTCGCGGCGGCGATCGCGCAACGTCGCGGCGCGCCGGCGGACGACCTGAAGTCTCGCCTGCTTGCGGCGCTCGCGGTCCTCGCCGTGGACGTCGGCTCCTACCGCTGGGCCGTGTCGGACGACACGCTCCTGCCGGAGTCCGTGGACGCCACCTTCGAGGCGATCCGTGACCCGCGCCTCTGGGACGCCAACGCCCTCGCCGGAGCGGGCGCACGAGCGCAGTAGCGCCATCGAGGTTGACCGCGCTCGCCCTTCGACAGGCTCAGGGGTGAGCGGATCTGGTTGGGCGCGGCCCCTCGCGGCCCCTCGCGGCGCCCTCGGAACCGCTGGCGCTACGGCGCCTCTGCCAACCGGGCGCGCAGCGTGCGTCCCGTGACTACCCCGAGGCGCATGAACTGGTCGATGGAGCGGGCGACGCCGTCCGGCTCGTCGATGGCGACCTCGTGGCCGGCGTGGCTGAAGACCTGGAGCGCCGCGTTCGGCAGGCGGTGGAAGTCCTTCAGGTTCGCAGCCAGCAGGCCGTCCGCCGTGCCGGCGATCATCAGAACCGGCATCGCGATCTCGCCCAGGCGGTCGCCTGCGCGCAGCGCCCGCATCGTCTCCATGCCGCCGGCGTAGTGGCCGTTGGACACGGAGCGTCGATGCCGCACGCGGTCCTCGATCCAGTCGTCCGTCTCGGTGTCCTCGCGGAAGCGCAGGCGGCGGAAGCGCGCGACCTCCAGGTCGTGGTCGGCCTCGGTCGGCTGTACGGCCTGGGTGGGCGGGCCGGCGATGCCGTCCGCGGGGATCGGCGCCATCAGCACGAGTCGGTCGAGGCGATCCGGCGCATCGAGCGCCAGGCGGTAGCCGAGGCCGCCGCCCATCGAGTGCCCGGCGTACGTGAAGCGCGCCAGGCCAAGGTGGTCCGCCACGGCGAGCACGTCCGCGGCGTACTGCTCGAGGGTGTAGCCGTCCTCGGTGTGCTCGCTCTCGCCGGTGCCGCGGCACTCCATCAGCACCACGCGGTAGCGGTCCGCGAGCCGATCCGCCACGGGCGCCCAGTTCACGCGGCTGGCGGTCCAGCCGTGATGGAACAGGATCGGCTCGCCGCCGTCCTCGAGGCCCTCGACGCGGCGGTCGTCGTACCAGAGTCGCGCGCCGTTGACGGTGACGTGCGGCATCAGCGCATCTCGCGCTTCAGGATCTTGCCGGTCGGGCCCTT
>JBBDIC010000144.1:7105-12559 GCA_040880625.1 Dehalococcoidia bacterium
GTGACGTGCGGCATCAGCGCATCTCGCGCTTCAGGATCTTGCCGGTCGGGCCCTTCGGCAGCGTCTCCAGGAACTCCACGATGCGCGGGTACTTGTACGCCGCCACGTGCTCCTTGCAGTAGGCGATGATCTCCTCGGAGGTGGCCTGCTGGCCGGCCTTGAGGGCGATGACCGCCTTCACCTCCTCGCCGTGCTCCGCGTCCGGGATGCCGAGGACGGCGGCCTCCGCGACGGCGGGGTGCTGGTAGAGCACCTCCTCCACCTCGCGCGGGTACACGTTGAAGCCGCCGCGCAGGATCATGTCCTTCAGGCGGTCCACGATGGCGTACGAGCCGTCCTCCGGGCTCTTCACGCCGATGTCGCCCGAGTGGAACCAGCCGCCGCGGATCGCCTCCTGTGTGGCCTCCGGGCGCTGGTAGTAGCCCTTCATGATGTTGTGGCCGCGGATCACGATCTCGCCGCGCTCGCCGTCCGCCACCACCGCGCCGGACTCGTCCATGATCGCCATCTCCACGCCCCACACCGGGTAGCCGATGGACCCCGGGTTCCGAGGCATGTCCAGGCGGTTGAACGACGCGATGGGCGAGGTCTCCGAGAGGCCGTAGCCCTCCAGGATCTCCACGTCGTATTTCTTGTTGAAGGCGTTGAGCACCTCCACCGGCATCGGCGCGCCGCCGGTGACGCAGAGGCGCAGGCTCGATGCGTCGTACTGCTCAGCGTCCGCGAACCCGAGGATGGCAAAGTACATGGTCGGCACGCCCGCGAAGAACGTGACCTGGTGCTGCTGGATCAGGCCCAGGGCGTCCGCCGGCGTGAACCGCGGCAGCAGGACGAACGTGGCCCCGGTGGCGATCGCCGCGTTCATCACGCAGGACTGGCCGAACGAGTGGAACAGCGGCAGCGTAGCCAGCGCCACGTCCTCCGGGCCCAGCGGCAACATGTCCGGCACCACCACCTTGCAGTTCAGCAGCAGGTTGGAGTGCGTCAGTTCCGCGCCCTTCGGCCGCCCGGTGGTGCCGGAGGTGTAGAGGATCACCGCCGTGTCGTCGGCGTCCGTCAGGTACGGGCCGTCGACGGGGTCCGTGGTCGCCAGCGTGGTGACTGTCTCGCCCTCGCCGTCTGCCCAGATCACGTCGACGCCGGCGCGGCGGGCCCCCTCCTCGCCGGGCGCGGCGAACATTGGGTGGCCCACCAGCAGTTTCGAGCCGGAGTCCTGGATGTGGTACTCCACCTCGTCGGCGGTGAGCAGCACGTTGAGCGGCACCACGGCGGCCCCGGCGTAGAGGATGCCGAAGTAGGCCACCGGGAACTGCGGCACGTTCGGGATCATGATCGCGACATGGTCGCCGGGCGCGATGCCACGGTTGCAGAGCGCCGCCGCGAATCCGCGCGCCGCGCGGTCGAGTTCGCCGTACGTCATCGCGAACTCTCCGAGGCGCATCACGACGTGGTCCGGCGTGCGGTGCGCGGACGCCTGCAGGATCGTCACCAGGTTGAGCGACATGGCCGTTACCCCCTCCCCGCGCGATCGCGGTGCCGCGCGAGTCTATAACAGCCGCGCATGCCCTCGGAGGTCTGGCCTCCGTCCCCCTCCCCCTTGAGGGGGGAGGGTAGGGGTGGGGGTGATCCGCGCTACGCCGCCACGACGCGAACCGCGCCTGTGTGCGTGCGCACGCGCACCACCGGAGCGTCGTCGCTGGGCGGACCATCGAGGTAGTTCACGGGCAGTTCGGAGCGGACCGACCCCACGTGCGTCTCCGCATCCATGAAGAACGCCGAGTCGCGCGTGACGGCGAGTTTCACGTGGCCGCTGTGCAGTTCGATGTCGATTGGCTGCACGACGCGGCCGCGCACCTCGACGGCGCCGGCGTGCGAGCGGATGCGCATGGCGCCGCGCGCGTCCTCGATCTGGATACGGCCGGCACGCGATTCGACGACCAGCGGGCCGTCGATGTCGCTGATCACCACGCTGCCGCTGCGGCTGCGCACGGTGGTCTTGCCGGAGACGCCCTCCACCTCCAGGCGGCCGGAGCGACTCTCCACCTCCAGGTCGCCGTCGATGCGGCGGATCTCGGTGGTGCCGCTGCGGGACTCGAAGGTGACGTCGCCGGCGACCTCGGTGACCTCACTGCGGCCGGAGCGGGACTCGGCGCGCAGGCCGGCGCCCAGGCCGGAGATGCGCAGCGGGCCGGAGCGGTGCTCCGCGCTGACCACGCAGTCTCGAGGGACGCGCGCCACCATGTTCACGCGCGTCCCCAGCCCGTGGAAGCCCACCACGAACCCCATCAGCAGCGACACCCCGCCCGAGCGGCGGTCCGGGTACTCCGGCGGGCCGACCTCCACGTGGTCGTCGCGGGCGGAGATCGGGATCTGGATGTCGTCCAGTTGTCGGTCGGCGTCGCGCTGGGATTCAGCGTGGACGGAGATCTGCGCCGACAGCGAGATGTCCGCCCGGTCCTCGCCGATGACGGTGAGTTCGCCGCTGCGGTTCGCGATGCGCAGGCGAGCGCCCGGCGCCACCGCGAACGTGCGATCCAGGGTGCGGGTGTACTGCATGTGGGTCTCCTTCGCGGGGAGCGCGGCGTCGAAGTTGTGCATGAGGTCCCCCGAGCGCGCTAGCCGCCGATCCATCCCTTGAGGCTCTGGCCGCCGCGCGGACCGCCGGAACCGCCGGAACCGCGGCGGCTGCCGCGGCTGCGACGCCGCTCGTCGTCGGAGCGGCGGGTCGCCTCGCGGCTCACGATGCGCGTGAGCCACGTGTTTAGGGAGACGCCGGACTGGTCAGCAGCGAAGGCGGCGAGTTCCTTCAGTTCGGACGGCAGCCGCAGTGTCAGCCGGTCGATCTCCCCGGTGTCGAACTCGAACTCGATGGTGGGGGGCGCCTCGCCGGCAGGGGCGGCGGAGACGGTGAACTCCGCGCCGTCCGGGCCGTGCGTCACCTGCGCGTGGCCGCCGCCTGCTGCGTTCACCTCGTCCGCCGCGGCGCGCATCAGGTCTAACAGCGCGCGCTGGACGGAGTCCTGGCCTGCCGCGAGGATGCGCTGGAGGCGTTCGCGCTCGGCGTCGTCCAGGAGCGCCAGCGTGCGCTCGAACGCCTCGATGATGGGTGCTGTATCGATCCGCATGGCGGTCTCCTTCGTTGGTGTCAGTGTGACACCACTTCGGCGTCAACGCAAGCCCCTGCCCTCCGCCGACGCACCGCGCCTCATGGTTCGTTGCCACCTCCATAACCACGCGCGTACAGTGCGCCCGCGGAGGTGAACCCCCATGGCAGTTGTCCAGACTTCGATCCCGGTCGCAGCATCCCCCATCCCCTCGAGGTTGACGGACCTCGAGGCGTCGTGGCTCACGGACGCCCTCCGCGCATGCGACGCCATCGGCGAGTCGTGCCGCGTGGAGTCCATGGACGTGAAGCAACTGGGCGAGGGCGAGGGCTTCCTGGGAGAACTCGGCCGCGTGCGCATGACGTACGCGCCGGCCGGCGCCGGGCCGGAGAGCGTCATCGCCAAGTTCCCCTCGCCCATCCCGGAGAACCGCGCGCTGGGCATGGTCTTCGCGAGTTACGAGAAGGAGATCCTGGTCTACTCCGAACTCGCGCCGCACTTCACGGTGAAGATCCCGCGGTGCTACTTCGGCGCCTACGACGCACCGAAGCGCAGCGAGGCGATCGTGCAGGGCATCCTGGACCGCCTGCCGGACATCGTCACCATCAAGTTGCTGGGCTCGCTGATGCAGCAGGCCGGCAAGAGCCAGCGCCGCTTCGGCCTGTTGATCGAGGACCTCGATGGCGCGCGCGTGGGCGACCAGGTGCGCGGCTGCTCGCCGCAGGACGCGGAGGTCGCGCTGCGCACGCTGGCCCACATGCACGCCGCATTCTGGGAGAGCCCGCTCCTCGACCGCCCGTGGCTCACGCCCGCTGACGACGCCGTGGCCGTGCAGCACGCCATCTATCGACGCGCGTGGCCGGCCTTCGAGGCGCGCTTCCACGACCAGTTGACGCCGGAGATGCGCCAGATGGCTGCATGGAACGACGCCAACGGCCCGGCGCTGATCCGCCGCCTCTCGCGCTCGCCTCGGACGTTGCTGCACGGCGACTACCGCGCGGACAACCTGATGTTCCACGACGGCGCGGAGGAGCCCGTCACGGTCATCGACTTCCAGGCCGTGATGACCGGCAACCCCATGATCGACGTCGCTTACTTCCTGCGCCCCAACATGAGCCCGGACGACGCCGACGCCCACGAGGACCGCCTGATCGAGGCGTACCACGAGTCCCTGGTGGAGGCGGGCGTCACGGGCTACTCGCTGGAACAGTGCCGCCGGGACTACGTGCTGGGCCAGGTGTGGGTGAACCACCGCGGCGTGCTGCTGATCGGCACGCTGGACCTCTCGCACGAGCGCGGCATGCAGATCGTGGACAACGCCGTCACGCGCTCCATGCGCGCCGCGCCCAACATCGATGTGGCGTCGCTCTCGCTGTAGGCGCGCGCGTCGGGCTGGGTGCCGGGTGTAGCACGCCCGGCGCGGGGACTATGCTCACCGTGGAAGGTGACGCTGGCCCATGCCCGACTCTGAGCCCTCTCGCGACGCCCCGGGTGACTTCCAGAACGAAGTCCTCAAGATCACGCAGCAGCCGCACCTGCGGCAGCCGCTGCTGATCGCGGGCTTCGCCGGCTGGAACGACGCCGGCGAGGCGGCGAGCAGCGCCGTGCGCTTCATCCAGCGCCGCTGGCGCTGCGACACCATCGCCGAACTCGATCCCGAGGGGTTTTACGACTTCACCCAGTTGCGCCCGCAGGTCCGCCTGAAGGACGGCGAGCGCTTCGTGGAGTGGCCGCCCAACGTCTTCTCCGCCAAGCGCGTGGAGGACCACGACCGCGACGTCATCCTGTTCGCCGGCATCGAGCCGCACCTCTCCTGGCGCACCTACGTGGACGCGATCCTGCAGGTCTGCGACACGTTCGAGGTGGGCGGCGTGGTGATCCTCGGCGCGCTGCTCGGCGAGGCGAGCCATGCGCGTCCGGTGCGCGTTTCCGGCTCGGCGACGGCGCCGTGGCTGAACGAGGCACTCGGCCTCGGAGAGCGCCAGCGCTCGTCCTACCAGGGGCCCACGGGCATCGTGGGCGTGCTGGCGCAGGCGCTGCGCGACCGCGAGATCCCGTCGGCGTCGCTGTGGGCGAACATCCCGTTCTACGTCCAGCGCACTCCCAACCCGAAGGGCTCGCTCGCGCTGCTGGAGCGCCTCAACGAGGGCTTCGGCTTCGGCCTGACGCTGCACGACCTGGAGGTCTTCGCCGCCCGCTTCGAGGCCCAGGTGGCCGCCGACATCGAGCAGAACCCGGAGGTCGCCGAGTACGCCCGCCGCGTCGCCGACGCCATCGACGACGAGGACGACGAGGCAGACGAGCCCCGCACCCCCGAGGAACTCCCGGACGCCGCCTCCATGGTGGAGGA
>JBBDIC010000145.1:0-2758 GCA_040880625.1 Dehalococcoidia bacterium
GGCTCAGACGCCTCTGGCAGCCTCGCGCTCGTCGTTCGGCGCGAGAAGGACGAGCGCGAGGAACGCGAGGGCGATCCAGAGCGCCTGCGCGATGAACAGGTGCAGCAGCGCCGTCGCCAGCGGCGTGAGCAGCGCGATGTGCACCACCCCCAGCATCGCCTGCAGCGCCACGCCGAACACCACGATGCGCGCCGGCCACGGCTGGCCTCGGCGTTCCGACTCGTCGAGGTGGCGCCACGCGAACCACGCGAGCACCACGCCGCCCGCGATCGCGACGAACGGGTGCACCACCCGCAGGCGGACGATCAGCGCGGACTCGCCGTCGAAGTCCTGGCGCACGCCGTCGGCGAGCGAGTCCACGGCGAACAGCGTGTCGGCGAGCGAGGTGGTGGCGCCGGTGGCGGCGATCAGGAGCAGCACGCCGGCGAGCCCGGCGAGGCGCCACGCCCGCCGTCGGTAGGCGCGCAGCGCCGGGACCGCGCCGCCGGCGATGAACCAGATCGTGGCGGCCATCGCCGCCGTCAGGAGGAACGTGTTGACCAGGTGCAGCGGCACCGACACCTGCCGCGCCAGCGAGCGGTCATCCGCGACCCAGCCGTAGAGCACGATCGCCGCGCCGATCAGCGCCTCCAGCACCAGGAAGCCGGCGCTCCACAGGACCGCGCGGCGCGCCGGATGCGCCGCGGCGAACGTGCGGAACACCACGATCACGAGCGCCACCATCGCCAGCAGGCTCACGCCCGAGATCGTGCGGTGGGAGAACTCGATGAGGTGCGCCATGTCGCTCGTGCCGGGCAGCACGAACCCGCCCTGGCACCCCGGCCACGAGGCGCCACAGCCGTCGCCGGAGTGCGTCGCCCGCACCACCGCTCCCACGAGGATCGTCGCCAGGACAATGCCGAGCGTGACCCACGCGTAGACGAGCGCCCGCGACGCGGCGCGGCCGGGCCTGGCCGGGGGCGAGGCGGGCGGGACGGTGGAGGCGGGGGAGGCGGAGACGGGCGCGGCCATGCCTCAAGAGTGCCGCGTGGACGCCTCGGCCGCCACTTCCGCCCCTGTCCGAGGCGCGCGTCTATCGAATCAGGTCACTCGCGCATCAGATCGATGACCACCGGGAAGGCGCTGTCGCGCCAGTCAGAGAGGTCGCCGGCGCCCGGCTGGTACTTCTCCACCAGCAGGCGGCGGGCCTCCTCGTGCTCGTCGCTGTCGATGTCCACGAAGCGCGCGCGGCCTCGATACTGGCGGTCGGCGATGCGGACCGTGGCGACCGGGTCGTTGCGAAGGTTCTGGACCCAGTCGGACTGGCCGGGCGCGCCACTCTCGCCGCCGCCGTTCATGAGATAGATTCGGTCGCCGACCGGGGCGAACCAGATCTCGATCTCGTGCGGGCGGCCGCTGCTGCGGCCCGTCGTCGTCAGGTACGCGTACTGCTCGTCGCCGTGCCGCTCCTCCACGTTGGTCATCGCCGGCCCTCCCTCTGCTGCCACCACCGGCCCTCCGCTGCCGCCATCGGCCTCCGCCGCCGTCACCGGCGAGGGCGCGAGCATAGCGCCGGGGGCATGCGCTCTACGCGATCTTGTCGCGCGTAGGCGTGTATCAGGAATATCAAGACTGTGACGGCAATCTCGTGACACGGGTGTTAACTGGACACATGACCACCACGCTCGATCCCACCCCTCCGCTCCTGAACGTCGGCCCCGTCCCGTGGTGGCTGCGCGGCGGTCACCTGGAGACGATCCTCCCCGCACTCCTCGGCGCGCCGGTGCTGCCCTTCCCCGCCGACCGGCGGGAGGTCGAGGTGACCCCGGGCTGTGCGGTGGAGACGTTCCTGTCCCGGCCGCTGGCGGCGGTCCACGGACGCGGCTCCGTGCTGGTGGTGCACGGCCTGGGCGGGTCCGCCGGACGGCCGCACGTGCAGGCCATGGCCGTGGAGGCGCTGAGCCGCGGCTGGCACGCGGTGCGCATGAACCTGCGCAACCACGGCGGCACCGCCGCCCTGTCCTCCACGCTCTTCCACGCCGCCCAGAGCGAGGACGTGGGCGCGGTGCTGGAGGCGATGGAGGAGTGGGGCCTGCCCCGCCCCTACGTCGTCCTCGCGATCTCGCTCGGCGCGAACACCGCGCTGCGTTACGCCTCCATCGAGGGCGATGCGAGCCGCGCGGACGCGATCGCGGCGCTGAACCCGGCGCTGGACTTCTTCCGCATCGAGCAGGAGATCGCGCGGCGCTCCAACCTCGTCTACCGCATGACCTTCGTGCGCGGCCTCTGCCGCATGATCGAGGAGGCGCGCGCGCTGCGCGAGGTGGACGGCCCGGCCGCGAGCCCGTGGCGCATCAAGACCGTCCGCCGCTTCGACGCCGCGTTCACCGCGCCCGCCGCCGGCTACCCGGACGTGGACGAGTACTACGCGGACGCCGGCGCCGGGACGCGCCTGGACGGCCTGCGCGTGCCGGCGCTGCTGCTGACCGCGCTCAATGACCCCTTCGTCCCCGCGGATATCGTGCGGCCGCACCACGGCGCGGCCGGCGGCCGCGTGCAGGTCGCCCTGGCCGACCGCGGCGGCCACGTGGGCTACCGCATCCGCGAGGGCGGCGCGTCCCGCTTCTGGGCCGCCGCCACCATGCTCGACTGGGCCGAGGACCGCGTCGCGTCCTGACGCGCACCACCAACCCGCTCACCCTTGTATCTCGGAGCGCTGAGCCCGTCGAAGGGCGCGCGCGGGCGTACCTCCATGCCCCGCCTTCACCTCTCCCGCCGC
>JBBDIC010000145.1:2858-4199 GCA_040880625.1 Dehalococcoidia bacterium
GCGCGGGCGTACCTCCATGCCCCGCCTTCACCTCTCCCGCCGCGTGCGCCGCCTGTGCCAGGAGCCCCTCTGCGGACACGCGCATCTGCGCCATCCTCAACGGCGTGATGGTGCAGCGGAGGAGGTGCGGGTGGACGCCTGGATCGAGGGCAACTGGCAAACAACGGTCGGGCTGGCGGCGGTGCCCTCGGTTTTGCCGCTGCTCGTGCAGCACGTGAAGGCCGCCGTCCTCTCGGCGCGCGGCCGCGCAGAGGGCTCGCCGTGGCCCCTGCTGACGGACATCCTCGCGGTCGCGTGGGTGTTCGCGCTGTGGGACGCGGGTCTCCTCGGCGATCGCGTGCTGCGAGTGACCACGGTCGTCCTGCTCGGACTCGCGGCGGGTGCCGCGGCGTCGCTGGGCTACGACGGCTGGCGGCGCCTCGGCAGGACGGAGGACGTGCAGCACATTGACGGCGGATCGTAGCGGACGGGGGCCTACCCTCGATATTCCACGCGGAGAGGAGCATCCATGACGGCGAACCGCGGCGGCCCGCCCGAAGTCGAGGGCCCGCGCACCGACGACGAGGCAGAGCGCGAGTTCCTCGCCGGCCCGCATCCGCGCGGGTTCGAACTGCTGCGCGTGCTGCGCATCGCCTGGGAGTTCATCCGCGGCTTCCGCACGTTCCACTTCGTCGGCCCGTGCGTGACGGTCTTCGGCTCCGCCCGCGTCAGCGAGGGCGACCCGGAGTACGAGATGGCGCGCGAGGTGGGCGCACGCCTCGCGCGGGCGGGCTTCACGGTGATGACCGGCGGCGGTCCCGGCGTGATGGAGGCGGCCAACCGCGGCGCGCGCGAGGCCGGCGGGCGCTCCATCGGCTGCAACATCCTGCTCCCGCAGGAGGAGGCGCCCAACGCCTACCTGGACCGCTACGTGATCTTTCGCTACTTCTTCGTGCGCAAGGTGATGCTGGTGAAGTACTCCTACGGCTTCGTCGTCATGCCGGGCGGCTTCGGCACGCTGGACGAGGCGTTCGAGACCGCCACGCTGATCCAGACCGGCAAGATCCAGGACTTCCCCGTCGTCCTGATGAACGCCGCCTTCTGGGAGGACCTGCTCGGCTTCCTGCGCGTCCGCCTGGTCGCCAGCGGCAAGATCGAGGAAGTCGACCTGGACCGCTTCGTGGTCACGGACTCGCCGGACGAGGCCGTGGACACCATGCGCCGCGCCGCCATCGATCGCTTCGGCCTGCGGCCGTCCACACGCCGCCCGCGCCGCCGCCGCTGGCTCCTCGAGTAACCGGTGCGCCGCCGTCCGCTCGCGCTGCTCGCCACCGCCGCCGTGGCCGTCCTGCTCGCCTTCCT
>JBBDIC010000145.1:4299-12494 GCA_040880625.1 Dehalococcoidia bacterium
GCGGTCGGCGTCGTCGCGGTGGACGACCTCGATGCGTCCGTACGCGCGCTGACCGTGGGCGGGTACGACCCGTACCGCGACCCGGCCGGCGACAACCCGCTGGCGGAGACGCGCACCGTCGCCCCCACCGGCACGCGGAGCGCCGACGCGCCGGCCATCGACGCGAAGGACATCGCGCGCGTCCTCGGCTGGGACGCGCCTCGCCTCGACCCGGCGGGGCTCCTCGCCTCCGGCGAGGCGATCCCGGTGCGCTGCTCGCACAGCGCCGCGCTCGCGCACGAACGCGGCTTCGACGCGATGTTCGACGCCACCCGGGAGGTCATCGCCGCGGCGGACGTGGCGGTGGTGCCGTGGGAGCCCGCCCTGAACGAGGGCGACGTGACGCCCTGCGAGCGGTCGTTCCACCTCGTGGCATCGCCGGCGACGGCGGCGGCCGCGGCGGACGCCGGGTTCGACGTGGCGCTGGCGGCGGGCAACCACGTCGGTGACTGCGTGGAGACGGCCGAGGCGTGCGACCAGGGCGCGGCGGTGCTGGCGACGCTGGAGCACCTGCGGGCGGCGGGGCTGCTGGTGGCCGGGGCGGGCGCGGACCTCGACGAGGCGCGCGCGCCGGCGGTGCTGACGGCGGACGGCGTCACGTTCGCCTTCCTCGCCTACGACGACATCGCGCGGGAATTCCTGGGCGCCACGGCGGACCTGCCCGGCACCGCCCCGCTGGACCTCGCGACGCTCGCCGTAGACGTGGCGGCGGCAAAGGCGCGCGCGGACCACGTGGTGGTCGGCTTCTCCTGGGGCGTCGAGTACACCTCGGCGCCCACGGCGCGCCAGCGCGAGGCGGCGGGCGTGGCGGTGGCGGCGGGCGCGAGCCTGGTGGTGGGGAACCATCCGCACTGGGTGCAGGCGACCGAGCGGATCGGCGACGCCTTCGTCGCGTACGGCCTCGGCAACTTCGTCTTCGACCAGGACGGGTTCGAGGAGCGGACGCAGGGCGCGGTGCTGGAGGCGGGCTTCACGCGCGAGCGCCTGCTGGGCGTACGCCTGCGCCCCACCGCGATCCGCGAGCGCCATCGCCCGGAGTTCGTCGTGCCGCACAGCGGGGAGTCCCGCGCCATCCTCGGACGCATCTGGGACGCCACGGACGCGCTGCCGCCCCGCGAGTCGCTCCCGGAGGCGAAGGACTGACGTGCTAGACCGGGAACTCCCCGCGTGCGCGGCCGTCCTCGATGGGCGGCGTGCCGACGGCGCCGGAGCCGAGCAGCGCCGCCGCGAGGACAGTCGTGATCGGCACCGCCGCGACGATGCCCATGCTCCCGACGAGTGTGCGCACGATCTCCGTCGTCAGCACCTCGTACGACACGAGGATGCCGAGGGGCTCCGACTGACCGGCGAGGATCATCAGCAGCGGGAGCGACGCGCCGGCGTATGCCAGGAGGAGCGTGTTGGTGGTGGCGGCGATGTGGTCGCGTCCGACGTTCATCGCGCGCGCGAACAACTGGGCCGTGCCCAGCGCCGGGTTCGCCCTCCGCAGTTCCAGCACCGTGGACGCCTGCGTGGTCGTCACGTCGTCCAGGACGCCGAGCGCGCCGACGATGATGCCGCCCAGCAGCAGGCCGCCGGCGTCGATGCCGCCCGTCAGTTGCTCCAGCGTGCCGACGCCCTCGTCCGCATAGCCCGACAGGCGCGTGACGCTCACGGCGACGCCGGCGAGGACGGCCGTGAGCGCCAGGCTCGCCGCCGTCCCGCCGAGCGCGATCCACGTCTTGGCGCTGGGCCCGTGCCCGATCACGAGCGCACTCGCCATGATCACGAGCGAACCGGCCACCGCCGTCAGCACCGGGTCCCACCCGCTGTAGATGCCCGGCACGATGAAGCGCACGATCACGAGGAAGGAGATCGCCAGCGCCGCCAGCGAGAACGCGCCCTGCCGTCCGCCCACGACCACCACGAGCAGCGCGAAGGCGAGCGACAGCGCCCACACCGGCGCGCGCCGCACGCGGTCCACGATCTGGTAGCGCACGGGCGCCCCCTCCGGCGCCTCCGTGACCAGCACGCGGTCGCCCTCCTCGAAGGCGTACCCGCGTGCCGAACCCTCCACGAAGGTGTGCTCGACCACCTCCTCCTCGCCGCCGACGCGCAGGCGCAGGCGCTGGTGGCGGGCGGACGGCCCCGCGCCCGGCTCCGCGCGGTCCTCGATCACCTCGACGATCTGGGCCTCGCTGGTGTTGCCGGTGGCCACCGGCAGGGACGGCACGCGCAGGGCGCCCGTGGCCGGCAGCACGACGACCACGAGGGCGACGAACGCGATGACGACGAGGTAGGCAACCATGCTGGAGCGGCGGGGCATCACGGGCGACCTCGATCGTGCGGATGATCGTACGGAGGGCGGGGGACGGCCGGGCGACCCTCGCATGGTCGCATTGCTGCCCGGTGGGCGGGGGCGGCAGAAACAGAGAGGCCCGGGTTTCCCCGGGCCTCAGTCTCCCGCGCAGGGCGGGGCGTCAGCGCACCACGGCCCGTTACCGAGCACGGTAGGCGTTGATCTGCCGCTCAAGCGTGCGCCGGTAGTCGGCACGCGCCTCGCGGATCGTCGGGCGGCCCTTGTGGCCGTCGCGGACGATCTCGCTGTAGTAGTCGGACAGTCGCATCTTCGGTCAGTCCCTCCACTCCGCCCGGGGCCTCGCCCTCGTGCGGGTGCTTCTGCTGGGTGCTAGGCCCGTGAGGGCCGCGGGGTGGGTGGTACACGTGCGCATCGTGCCAGTCGGATAACGTGCGCCACCGTCAGAAGTTAAACGCCACGCCGAAGATTCCCGCTCCCCGTCTGTCACAGCACCGAAATGAAGGCCGGAGTCGGTCCACCTCGATGACCGTTATGTCGATGGCTATCCGGCCGCCGGCAGGCGGCCCCAGAGGAGGACGCGCGGGAACGGGTAGAAGAACGGCGCGTGCTCCCCGGCCTCGGCGACGACGCGCTCCACGTAGCGCTCCAGGAACGGGGTGTGCAGCGCCTCCGGCAGGCGTGCGAGGTAGGCCGTCAGCAGCGATCCCTTCACCCACTCCACCACCGAGCGCGTCTCCGCCAGTTCGTGGCCGTAGATCTGCAGCCGCACGCGCTGCTCGGTGCATCCGACGGCGTCGTGCAGCAGCGTGGCGTACCAGTCCGGCTCGCGGACCGGGTCCTCCCGCAGCCAGCCGCCCAGGGCGCTGCGGAAGGGCTCCTCCTGCGCCAGGACGGCGGCGGTGCGGTGGCTGACGTGGCCGCCGTTGGCCGGCATCTGCACCGCCAGTTGGCCGCCGGGACGCGCCAGCCGCGCCACGCGCGGGAAGAGCGTCTCGTGCCCCAGGATCCACTGGAGCGCCGCGTTTGAGAACACGAGGTCGAACTGGCCCTCGTACGCGTCGAGGGCGTCCAGGATGTCCATGCGCTCGAAGCGCAGGGCCGGGCCGGCGTACGCGGCGCTCTGGCCGAGCATCTCCTCGGACGTGTCGATGCCGACGGTCTCCGCGGCGTCGAGGTGGGCGTGCAGCCAGGCGGTGAGTTCGCCGGAGCCGCAGCCGAGGTCCAGGATGCGCATCCCTGGCTGAGGCTGCACCAGCGCCGCGAGGTCGAAGAATGGCTGCTGCCGCTCCGCCTTGAAGCGGTCGTACTGGCCCGCGTTCCAGCCACCCTGGCTGACCGAGACCTCCGCCATGCTGCGCCTCCCCGCCTCGATGCCCGCAGGCGCTCGTGCCGCCGCCGGCAGCATAGGCCTCGCCGCCGGGGCGTAACATCGGCGCGCGACCGGAGCGAGCCGAGGGAGCGCGCGATGACCACGACCGAGGCCCACCGCACCGCCGAGGAGCGCGCCGCGCGCTGGGCGTGGATCCGCGCGCAGACGCCCGTGATGGACCGCTTCACCTACCTCAACTGCGGGTTCTCCGGGCCGCTCTCGCTGCCGGTGGTGGAGGCGATGCGCCGCCGGCTGGACCTGGAACTGGAGGACGGGCCGGTCACGCGCACCGCGCAGGACGACAAGATGGCGACGATGACGCGCCTGCGCGAGGCCGGCGCGGAGATGCTGGGCGCGGACCCCGACGAGATCGCCGTCACGGGCAACACCACGGAGGGCGTGAACATCGCCGTGAACGGCGTGGACCTGAAGCCGGGCGACCGCGTGGTGACCACCAACATCGAGCACGGGGGCGGCATGATCCCCGCCTACTGGGCGCGCGAACGTCGCGGCGCGGACCTCGCGATCGTCGCGCTGCAGCCGGACGACGGGCCGGGCGCGATCGTGGAGCGGTTCGACCAGGCGCTGGGCGACCGCGCGGCGCTCGTGATCCTCTCCGAGATCGCGTACTCCACGGGGCAACTGCTGCCGATGCGCCAGATCGTGGAACTCGCGCACGCGCGCGGGGCCACGGTGGTCGTCGACGGCGCTCAGACGGCGGGGCACATCCCGGTGGACGTCCACGCGATCGGCGCCGACGCCTACGCCGTGCCGTCGCACAAGTGGCTCTGCGGGCCGGACGGCCTCGGCCTGCTCTACGTCCGGCGCGACCGCATCGCCGACCTCGATCCGGTGAAGGTGAGCGGACGGGCGGCCGCGTCCTACGACTTCGAGGGTGCATTCGAGCCGCTGCGCGACCAGGCGGGCAAGTTCGAGGTCTCCACCATGTCCACGCCCGCCGCCGCCGGCATGGTCGCCTCCATCGAGCAGTACCTGGAGCACGGCCCCGCCGCCGTCTGGGACCGCGCGCGCGAACTCACCGCCTACGCCGAGCGCACCTTCGAGGCGATCCCCGGCGTGGAGGTCACGTCGCCGCGCACCGACGATGCGCGCACGGGGCTGTTCCTCTTCCGCGCGGGCGACCTGGACGCCACGGTGCTGGCGCCGTGGTTGTGGACCGAGGGACAGATCGTCTGCCGCTCGGTGAAGCAGACGTCCTCGGTGCGCCTCTCGCTGCACGTCTACAACACGGAGGCGGACATCGACCGCACGGCGGAGTACGTGGAGCGCGCGCTCCGCGAGGGCCTGCCGGCGCCGGAGGGCGGGGGCTCCGAGGAGCCGTAAGCGGCCGCCTGCTACCATCCGGACCGCACCACCTCGACCCCTCGCGGCCGCATCCAGCACAGGAGCGGCACGCCCCAGAGAGGCCACGCATGTCAGAGCACCCGCTGGATCCGATCTTCCACCCGCGCGCGATCGCCCTCGTGGGCGTGCCCTCCGGCGGGCAGAGCATGTCCCTGGGCTTCCTCACGTCGCTGCTGGAGCAGGGCTTCCAGGAGGGCCACGGCCTCTACCCGGTGAACCCGAAGGCGCAGGAGATCAAGGGCGTCCCCTGCTACGAGACGCTGCTGGACACGCCGGACCCGGTGGACCACGTGATCTCGCTCGTCCCGGCGCGCGTGGTGCCGCAACTGGTGGACCAGGCGATCGCGAAGCGCGTGCGCTCCGTCCACTTCTTCACGGCCGGGTTCTCCGAGACCGGCGACGCGGAGATGGCGGACCTGGAGCGGCAGATGGTGGGCCGCCTGAACGCGGCCGGCATCCGCGTCTTCGGGCCGAACTGCATGGGCCTCTACGTGCCGTCCGAGCAGATCGCGTTCATGATGGGCTTCCCGCGCGAGGCGGGGCACGTGATGTTCATCTCCCAGTCCGGCGCCAACGCCTCGGAGGTGGTGCGCGGCCTGGGCCAGCGCGGCGTGTACTTCTCGAAGGTCGTCTCCTTCGGCAACGGCGCGGACCTGCGCGCCCACCACTTCCTGGACTACGCGCGCACGGACGCGGACACGCACGTCGCGGCCGCCTACATCGAGGGCGTGCAGGACGCGCCCCGCTTCTTCGAGCACACGAAGGCGCTGGCGGCGGAGAAGCCGGTGATCCTGCTGAAGGGCGGCCTCACCGGCGCGGGCGCGCGCGCGGCGCACTCCCACACGGGCTCGCTCGCCGGCTCCACGCAGATCTTCGACGCCATGTGCCGCCAGGCCGGCGCCTGGCGCGCGGAGACCATGGACGACCTGCACGACGTGACCGTGGCGGTCACCACGCGCCTGCGCGAGGTGCGAGGGCGCGGCGTCGCGCTCGTCGGCGGCGGCGGCGGTATCGCCGTGCTGTCGGCCGACGCGCTGGCTGCGGCCGGCCTCGAGGTGCCGCCCACGCCGGAGGACGCCCGCCGCCGCCTGCACGAGTTCGTCCCGGTCGCCGGCACCAGCGTGAACAACCCGATCGACATCAACATCGGCTCCGGCGAGGAACTCGACCGCACGCTGGCGATCATGGCCGCTGCGGACAACATCGATGTCGTCGTGACCAACGCGCCGCTCGGCCGCGGGCCGGGCCAGCCGCCGCCGGGCAGCGGCGACCCCGAGGCGGACCGTGCAGACGCCCTCCGCCACGCCGAGGAGCAGGCGGCGCGCATGGCGCGGCTGCAGGACGAGACGGGCGTGCCGTTCGTCGTGCTCGCGCGCGGCGGGCCGTCGCCGGAGGCCGTCGAGCGCTTCACGCAGGCCGCGCACCGCCACGGCGTGGCCGTGTACCCCTCGATCCACCGCGCGGCGCGCGCGATCGCAGCGGTGCTGGACTGGCGTGCGCGCCGCGCCGGCCTGCCGGAGATCTTCTGAGCGCCCGGCGCGGGCGCCACTGTCCGACGGCGTGACGGGCTGACGCTGCGAGGGATGCGCGCATGGCCGGACCGCCGCTGCTGATCGTCGGGCAGTCGCTGGAACTGCACCGCCCGCCGCTCGCGGAGGCCGTGGCCGCGCGCGACCCCGCCCCGCTCGTGGACCGCGCACGCCTCCAACTGGAGTCCGGCGCGCAGGCGCTGGACCTCAACGCGGGGCTGCGCGGCTGGTCCGCCGACCTGCTGTGGGCCGCGGGCGCGCTCCGGCGCGGCGGCGTCCACGCCGCGCTCTGGCTGGACGGCGGCTCCGCTACGGAACTCGCGGCGGCGCTCGATGGCTGCGCGGACGCGGGCGTCGCGGGGCCGCTGGTGGCGAACGCGCTGCCGGCGGGGGCGACGCTCGGGCCGGGCGCGGCCCCGGAGGAGGCGGCGCTGCTGGCGGCGGCGGCGCGGCAGGGCGCGGGCCTCGTCGTCTCGCCGCGCCTGCTCGACCGCGGCGGCGTGGCCGCCGCCGAGCCCGAGTGGATCGTGCACGAGGCGGCGCAGGTGGTGGAGAAGGCGCGCGGCTGGGGCGTGGCGGGGCCGCACTACCTGGACGCCCTCGCGTGGCCGGCCGTGCAGGACGCCGCCGGCTGCCGCCGCTCGCTCGACCTGCTGCGACGCTACCGCGAGGCCGTTCCGTACGCCGTCCCGCTCGTCGCCGTCGCCAACGTCGCCTTCGGCGCGGGCGTCGAGGTGGGCGCGGCGCTGCGGCGCCTCTACGCCGCGGCGGCGGCCGGTGCGGGCGCCGGCGCGCTCATCCTCCCGGTGGAGGACCGCGACTGCCTGCGCGCGGCACGCCTCGCGACGGCGGAGGCCGCGCCGGCCGGCGAGGTGGAGGGCTACCTCGTGATGGTCGCCGGCGCCATCGCGACGGGCCGTATCCCCGCCCCGCCGCCGGAGGGCGCCAACCCGGCATTGGCGGAAGCGTGGCGCCTGCTGTTTGATGTCACCGCGGAGGCCGAACCGCCCTCGTTCGCGTTCTAGTCCTGTCCACGGGGGGAACCCGCCGATGAACGCCCCGCTCGCCGCCATGCTGCGCTACAACCGCTGGGCTAACCTCCGCCTGTTCGAGGCGTGCCGCGGCCTCTCCGACGACCTCCTCGACGCGCGCGTGGAGGGCGTGTCCGGCTCCGTGCGCACGCTGCTCCTCCACCTCGCCGGCGGCCAGCAGACGTTCGTCCTGCGCACGCAGGGCCGCCAGCACGAAGGCGAACTCTCGCGCTCCAGCGCCTGGCCCGGCATCGACGCGCTGCTCGAGGTGGTCGCGGAGACGAGCGACCGCCTCGTCGCGATCGCGGAGGCGCTCGACGAGGACGTGGACGTGGACCTGCCGTGGCAGGGGAAGGCGTTCCGCTTCCCGCGATCCTTCTTCCTGGTGCACGCGGTGGAGCACGGCGTGGAGCACCGCACGGAGGTGAAGGTCGCCCTCGCCCACCTCGGCGTCCCCACGCCGGACCTGGACGCCTGGTCATGGGCGCCCCAGGCGGGCTTCGGTGCGGAGGTCTGACGGGCGCGGCCCCTCCGACGTAGGGGCGCAGCGTGCTGCGCCCTCC
>JBBDIC010000146.1:0-3016 GCA_040880625.1 Dehalococcoidia bacterium
CCTGCGCGGATCACCCCCATCCCAACCTTCCCCCCTCAAGGGGGAAGGGGCCGGAGGGGAGGGAGAAGGGGGCGGTCGAGGACGAACGGGCGTGGGTGGGCGTGCGCGGATCACCCCCATCCCGACTGCCAGGACGGGAAGCGACTCCCGCCGGCGCACGAAGAAGCCCCGCCTTCCGGCGGGGCTTCGTTGCGTGTCAGGACGGCCGTCAGTGGACGCGGCGTCCCATCGTGAGACTCGCGACCACGGAGATCGCCAGGACCACCAGGAACACGATGAACAGGATCTGTGCGATCCCGGCAGCGGCGCCGGCGATGCCCCCAAAGCCGAGGGCGGCGGCGACCAGCGCAAGGATCAGGAACAGGACGATCCAGCCGAGCATTGATCTTTCCTTTCTGGAGACGCCGCCCGGGGGCGCTCACGCCTCGTCATGCATGTCAGGATGCCCCCGCCCTGCTATCAGTGAGAACGTTCCAGCCATCGCCGGTGTTTCAGTTCCGCGTCAGTCACGTCTGGCGCTCGCACGGGCGCGCGTCTTCGCCACGTGTAGAACGTCTGTGCGATGACTTCGCAAGTGCGCCCGGACACACTGGTCATAGCGGGGAACAGATGGAAGTGCCCGAATGGGGTCTCCAGTGCGCATCCTGGTTGTTGAAGACGAGCCGGCCCTGCGCCTGCTCATGGCCGCGACCCTGTCCGACGAAGGCCACGAAGTGAGCCTGGCGGAGGATGGGCGGCGCGCGTTGAAGGTCGTTGAATCTCAGCCCGCGCCGGACGCCGTCATCCTCGACCTTGAGATGCCGGTCATGGACGGGCGGACGTGTTTCCGTGAACTCCGCTCCCGCGGCGTGACCGCGCCGGTCGTGATCGTCTCGGCCTTCGGCGCGCGGCGCGCGGCGGAAGAACTGGGCGCGGACGGCTCCGTGGACAAGCCGTTCGAGGCGTCAGAGTTGATTCACCACCTCAACGTCGTGTTGTCCTGAGGCGCCGCCGGCTGCTCGCCCAGCGTGGCGGGCAGCCACAGTGTGAACGTCGCGCCCTCCCCGGGGGCCGAGACGAACTCGAGGCGCCCGCCCAGCTGCCGCGCGAGCCGGCGCGAGAGGTAGAGGCCCAGCCCCAGCCCGGGCCGCTGGCCCGCGGTGGTCTCCTGCCGGTAGAAGCGCTGGAAGATCTGGGGCTGCGCGTCCAGCGGGATGCCCGGCCCGCGGTCCGCCACGGACACGGCGCAACCGCCCTGGGCCGCCGTCACCGTCACCTGCACCGGCGCGTCCGTCCCGCCGTACTTCACAGCGTTCTCCAGCAGGTTGTGGAGGATGCGCCGCACGTAGCGTTCGTCGGACTCCACGGTCAGGCCCTCGCCGCCGGTGCAGACGAACGCCGCGCCCTGGTGGTCGCGCGCGGCGCGGTCCGTCTCGTCCGTCACCAGGTGCCCCACCGCGATCGGCTCCGGCTGCAGGTCGATGCGGCGCTCCAGCGTGGCGACGTCCAGGACGACCGTGACGGTGTCGCGCATGCGCACCGCCTCCTTCGCCAGCAGCGCGATCTCCTCCGCGTACTGCTCGCTCACCTCCAGCCGGCCGGCTTCCACGGCACGGTGGAGGCGGCTGCTGAAGCCCACGATCGTCGTGAGGGGGCTGCGGATCTCGTGCGAGATCAGCGCGAACGCCTCCTCGCGACGGCGCTCCTCCACCACCTCGGCGGAGCGGTCGCGGAAGACCAGCGCGGCGCCGTCGCCGCCCGGCAGCGGTGCGGAGGAGAGCGTCACGGGGAGCGGGTCGCCGTCCGCGCCCACCAGGTGGTCCCGGCCGAAGTACCGGCGCCCCTCCGCGAGCGCGGCCTGGAGCGGACACGGCTCGTCGTGACCCTCCACATGGATCGAGTGCAACAGGCTATGTTGATGCTGACCCAACAGACGGTCCGCGGGGTAGCCCAGGATCTCGATGGCGGCGGCGTTCGCGTATCCGATGCGGTCATCGCCGCCGAGGATGAGGACGCCGAAGCCGGCAGCGTCAGTGAGCGCGGTAAACTGCGACTCGCTGCGTCGGGAGGTCTCGCGGGCACGGCGGGTGCTCCGCACTGCGACGGCGGCGGCTACAATCGCAGCGGCGGCGACGAGGAGCGCGGCCACCAGGGCGGCGAGCAGAATCGCATCCAGGAGGGCACCTTCCCTCTCACGTTAAGCGGAGGTCTGCTATCTATGGTAGAGATAGTCCACGGACCGGGAGCCGCCAGATGACTGACCAAGTTCGACCCGTGGTGTTGATTGCGGACGACGACGCGTCCATCCTGAAACTCGTCCGCCTCCAACTGGTGGACGAGGGGTTTCGCGCCGTCACCGCCTCCACCGGCGAGGAGGCTGTGCAGCGCGCCATCGACGAGCGCCCCGACCTTGTCGTCCTGGACATCATGCTACCGGACATCTCCGGGTTCGAGGTGCTGAACCGCCTCCGCGAGCGCGGCCCGATCCCCGTCATCCTCCTGACCGGCAAGACCCGCGACAGCGACAAGATCCGCGGCCTGGAGATGGGCGCGGACGACTACCTGGCCAAGCCGTTCAACCCGGAAGAACTGGCCGCGCGCGTGCGCGCCGTCCTGCGTCGCGCCCGCCGCGACGGCGGCGGCAGCGACGAGCCGGTGCACATTGGCCCGCTCATGATCGACCTGGAGCGCCGCATCGTGGAGCGCGATGGCGAACTGGTGCCGCTGACGCGCACGGAGTGGAACCTGCTGGAGGTCCTGGTGCGCAACCAGGGCAAGGCGCTGATGAACCCGGAGATCCTGGGCAAGGTCTGGGGGCCGGAGTACGTGGACGACCTCCAGTACCTGCGGGTGTGGATCTCGCGTCTGCGCCGCAAGTTGGAGCCGGACCGCCCGGAGGACTCCATCATCCGCACGTTCCCGGGCATGGGCTACATGTTCCGCGACACGCGCGTGGAGCCCGCAGACGACGGCTCCGTGGGCGCCGAGGACGACTCGGACCTGGACGTCGCCGTGGCCGACGAGGACGACGAGTAGC
>JBBDIC010000146.1:3116-10884 GCA_040880625.1 Dehalococcoidia bacterium
CGCTCCAGGCGCCGGACCAGTTCGTACGGGTCGAAGGGCTTGTCCAGTGCGGCCTCCGCGCCCAGTTCGCGGCGCGCGGCGTGCGCGCCATAGGCGGACAGCACCAGCACCGGCGCGTCGATCCCCTGCTCGCGCAGCGCTCGATAGCACGCGCGGCCGTCCATGTTCGGCATCTCCAGGTCCAGGATGATCGCGTCCGGCGCGAAGGCGTCGCGCACCACGGAGAGCGCGTCCGCGCCGTCCGTGGCGGTCTGTACCGCGTGGCCCTCGTCGGACAGCGTCAGGGACACCAGCCGGCGCACGACGGGATCGTCGTCAATCACTAATACCTGCACCGGCGCACTCTCTAGGCGGTAGGCCCGGACGTGGCGCAAGACACGGTCGCCGGCCGGCTACGTCCCTCGGCGGCCCGTCCGGTATCCCACGCACCGAGCAGGCGCGCCATCAGGGATACCCGCACGGGCCAGGGCTACTCGCAGCCTGCCTCACGGAGCGCTGCCTCCAGCGCCCGGATCTCCTGCTGGATCGCGGCGCTCGGGTGGTGGCCCGCATCGATCCCGCCCCCGGGCACGCCGGGAGTGCGGTGCATCTCCACCGCAAGCGATGACTTCGCCGCTTCAAGCGCGGCCCGCAACTCCTCGCAGCGGCCGCTGTCGACGGCTGCGCGGACGGGCCGGTCAGGTGATCCGTGGTCTTGCTGTACGTCGCTCATCCGCTGCTCCGTCGTGACGAGTCCCACCCGGAGGCAGCGGCCCCTCGTATCGTGCAGATGCTCGCCGGGCGCGTCCCTGTTCGGCTCGAGCGGGACGCACCGCGGCGAGTGCAGCTTCGGGGGACTCTGGACTCCCCGCCGTTGCAGAGGCGAAACGTGCGCGGCCCTGCCCGTAACGATTCCATCGTCCGGGCGCTCGCGGGGCCTCGATGTCACGCGTCGCCGGCGGGGCGTCAGGCGATGATGCGGGCGAACTCGCGCACCTGGCCGTCGAACTCGCGCGAGTGGAGCAGCACGCTGGGCTGGCCGTTGCCCTGGCTGAACTCGATGGTGACGAAGCCACCGGCGCCGGTGAACATCATCGTGGTCCCCGGATCGGAGGTGGCGCCCTCCTCCAGGCCCAGGACCGCGCCGAAGTAGTTGCGAGCCTCCTTGCGCACCTGGGCCATCGAGTGGCTCGGGCGCACGTCCATGCTCAACATCGCGAAGCCTTTCCACGCACGTTATGCGCGTCCGGTCTCAATCGAGGCCCGTTCGGCCGCGAGTGTCTTCAGTTCTTCCTCTTCCGCGTCCTGCACCCTGCGGCGGCTCAGGAGCGGCCCCGCGACGGCCGCTGCCACCGCGCCGGCGGCGCCCAGGGCGAGCGCCACTCCGCCTCCACGCTGCCGTCCGCGCGCGTACAGCCAGCCGCCCAGCGCCAGCGCCGCGGCGGGCCCGGCCGCGAGCGCCGCCACCCACGCGGGCAGGCCGCGACGGGCTTCGTGCGCGGCCTCCGCCAGCGCCTCCGGCTCCTCGTTCGTCATCTCGTCGCCGCGCGCGGGCGCGCCCTGCGGGTCGCCGGACTCGATGTCCGCGGCGGGGCGGCGGCCGAACTCGAAGAGGAGGTCCCGGAACGCGTCCACGCCCAGGAAGGCCATCAGCGCGTCCGCCTCGGCGGAGCGCTCCGCGTAGAGTGACGCGCCCTCCGTGGAGGCCGCCGGGTGCGCGCGGTCCTCCTCCACGCCGTGCGCGCGACGCGCCGCCTCGGCCAGTGCCTGCGCCACCGTGGGCGCCGGCGCGCCGGCCGGACGCGAGCAGCGCGTCTCGAAGGAGCGACCGTGCGCGCGCAGGAGGATGCGGTAGTGGTGGGCGCCCGCCGGAGCATGGTCCAGCGGGTTCGCGTCCACCGGCGTCACCTCGCCGCGCAGGTCATGCGCGGCCATGAACCGATCCATGGGGATCACGGGCGTGCCTCCGGGCGCGGGGCGGGCCGGGCGAGGCGCCTCACTGGCGGCTCCGGATCGCCTGGACGAGTTCGCCCTTGTTCATCTTGCTGCGCCCGTCCACGTGCATCTCCCTGGCTCGGTTGTAGAGTTCGTCCCTGGAGCGCGATTCCAGGCCGCGGTTGGGGTTGCCGGTGCCCTGCGTGGTCTTGTTGGGCGTGCGGCCCTCCTCGCGGCGCTGCTTGTTCACGGTGCGCGCCGCGATCTCCTCGGCACGATCCTCGGACTTCCCGCGCTCCTCGGAACTCTCCTTGATGTGCTCATACTGCCGTTCGTCCTTGTTGGACCACGCACGACGTGGCATGACGGCCTCCTCACAGTGCGTTGGTGGGCGTTGCGGGTGGGCGCTCAAGCGAACTCCACGCTACAGATGAAGCGCTGAAGTCCACGTCAATCCGTCAGATACGCCGTATCGGTCTTGTGTCAGTCGCCCCGCGGGACCTCTCGGGTGGGGCTCGCGCCAGGCGGTAGGATCGCGCGCACAGGAGGTGCGCCATGCCCTGGGTAGACGTGAACGGCATCGACATCCGCTACATCGAGGAGGGCGAGGGGCCGCCGCTCGTCTTCCTGCACGGCAACAGTTCGTGCAGCGTGGCGTGGGAGCGCCAGTTCGAGGCGTTCGCGGCGCACTTCCGCTGCATCGCCTACGACAGCGTGAACCACGGCTTCTCCGCCAATTCGCCACGCGACGCGGAGGAACCGGACCGCGCCGACGAACTGGAGGGCTTCCTGGCGGCGCTGGGCATCGAGCAGCCGGTGCTGGCGGGGAACTCGATGGGCGGGAACACGATCCTGCGCTGGGCGGCGCGCCACCCGGACGCCGCGCGTGCGCTCATCATCTCCGGCAGCGGCGTGCGGCCCCCCGGCGACGCGATGCCCGCCGAGCGCCGTCCGATGGACGTGGAGACGCTCTACGTGCCCTTCGGGGCGTCCTTCACGCCGGAGTTCGAGGCGCAGCAGCCGGAGCAGCACGAGCGCTACTTCCGCATCCGCTCCACGGCCACGCGCCTGGAGGCGCTTCGCCATCCTCGACGGCCCGCCGCACGCACGGTGGAGGAGCGCGCCGCCATGATGGAGCGCGTGACGGCGATCGCGTCGCCGATGCAGATCATCACGGGCGAACTGGACTCCGCGCTGGCCGCGGCGTAGGCGCTGCACCAGGTGCGCCCGGACGCGCGCATGCACGTCATCCCGGGCGGGCCGCACAACGCCTACTTCGAGATGCCGGAGCGCTGGAATGCCGTGGCCCAGGCGTTCCTGGAGGAGGTTGTGGCCGCGAAGGCGGGGTAGCCGCTCCCGCACGGCACCGGCGGCGCCCTCGGACGTGCCAGCCGAATGGCGCACCCACAACCACATTCGTGTAGGCTTCCGGCGGGGTCGGCTGAGGCGCATCCCACCACTCAACATGCGCCTCGGGGCTTGCGGCGTCGCCGTGGCCCTCACCGCCGTCCCCTGCTGGAGGGAGAACGACTGGTGAGATTGAAGCAACAAGGACGATGGGCAATCGTGCTGCTGGCCATGGCCGGCATGGTCGCGTTCGCCTGCACAGGTGACGACGACAACGGCGATGGCGATGGCGGCGGGGGCGGCGACACGCTCCAGACCGTGACAGACCGCGGCGAACTGCGGTGCGGCGTGAAGGAAGGCCAGCCCGGCTTCGGCAACATCGAGCCGGACGGCACCCACTCCGGCAACGACGTCGAGTTCTGCAAGGCGGTCGCCGCGGCGGTCTTCGGAGACTCCTCGCAGGTGGAGTACGTGCTCACCACCACGAGCGACCGCTTCGAGTTGCTCTCGTCGGGTGAGATCGACGTACTGATCCGCACGACCACGTGGACGCTGAGCCGGGATGCGGACCTGAACTCCGACTTCACGTCCACGACCTTCTACGACGGCCAGGGGATCATGGTGAAGGCGGACTCCGGGATCGGCTCGCTGGCCGACCTGGACGGCGCCAACATCTGCGTCACCACCGGCACCACGACGGAGACGAACCTGGAGACGCGGTTCCAGGCCGATGGTCTGGACTACACGCCGGTCGCCGTGGCGGATGACGCCGCGACACTGGCGGCCTTCACCGGCGGCCAGTGCGACGCCTGGACGGGCGACAAGTCCAACCTGGCGGGGCAGCGTTCCGCGTACCCCGAGGGCGAGGACGCAGTGGTCATCCTGGCCGACACGCTGTCCAAGGAGCCGCTGGGCCCCGTCACGCGTGACAACGACTCCGAGTGGCACGACGTGATCCAGTGGGTCGTCTACGGCATGATCATCGCCGAGGAACTCGGCGTGACCAGCGAGAACGTGGAGCAGATGGCCTCCGACCCGCCGAACGCGGACGTGGCCGGCCTGCTGGGCGTCGCCTCGGGCGGCGGCGCGGCCCCGGCGGACCTGCTGGGCATCGGCCGGGCCACGTTCATGCAGGACGTGATTGCGCAGGTGGGCAACTACGGCGAGGTGTACGAGCGCACGCTCGCGCCGATCGGCCTGGAGCGCGCGGGTTCGCTCAACGCGCTGTGGACCGAGGGCGGCCTCATCTTCGGCCCGCCATTCCGCTAGCGGACACCGCACCACGGTGGCCGGCCTCGGACCTTCCGAGGCCGGCCATCGGGGCGCGGCCCTGACCTCCCATGAGCACACAGCCTGTGGCTCCTCGACGGCGACGCTTCCTGCGGAGCCAGCGCAACCGGCGGCTGGCGATCCAGGCGGCGCTGGCGGCCGCGGCGCTGCTGTTCCTGCTGTACATGGTCTCGCGCGCGCTCACGGTGGACCTGGGCCTCGGGTTCCTGCGCGCGCCGGCCGGGTTCGCCCTCTCCAACGAGTGGATGACCAACCACCGTTCCACGGAGAGCCGCCTGGACGCCTACCTGATCGGCGTGTGGAACACGATCCGGCTGGTGGTGCTGGCCATCATCTGCGCGACCGTGCTGGGCGTGATCGCCGGCGTCGCGCGCCTCTCCAACAACTGGCTGGTGAACCGCCTGGGCCTCGTCTACGTGGAGACCATCCGGAACACGCCCGTCCTGGTGCAGATCATCTTCTGGTGGCTGGCCGTGTTCCTGACCATGCCGCCGATCGCCACCGGACGCGCCATGTTCGAGACGGTGTGGTTCTCCAACCGCGGCATCGCGGTGCCGTGGGCGGCGCAGCGCGGCGACCTGGCGGTGGTGTGGGTGGCGCTGCTGCTCGCCTCGGTGGTCGCGGCCGTGTGGGTGCGGCGCCGGCGCGTCCGCCTGGAGGACGCCACCGGCCAGATCGCGCATCCCAACCGCTGGGGCGCCCTGACGTTCCTCGGCCTGGCCGCGGTCACGTTCCTGGCGACGGGCATGCCCTACGGCATCGAGGTGCCGGAGGTGCTGATCTCCGGCGCGAACATCCAGCGCTACCAGGGCGGCCTCACGCTGACGCCGCAATTCGCGGCGGTCTTCGTCGCGCTGACCACCTACACCGGCGCGTTCATCGCGGAGATCGTGCGCGGCAGCATCCAGGCGCTGCCTCGAGGCCAGGGCGAGGCGGCCGAGGCGCTCGGGTTCACGGGGTACCAGCGCATGACGCTGATCATCCTGCCGCAGGCGCTGCGGATCATGATCCCCGCGCTCACCAACCAGTACCTGAACCTGACGAAGAACTCCAGCCTCGCGATCGTGGTGGGCTACTCGGAGTTGTTCTTCGTGAGCAGCATCATCGTGAACAACGCCGGGCACGCCGTGCCCATGTTCGCGCTGGTGATCGTGACCTACCAGGCCATGAGCCTGCTGATCTCGGTGGGCATGAACGCGCTGAATGACCGCGTCAGGCTGGCCACCCGATGAGCGCCGCAGCGGTGCGCCCCGTGGACACCCGCCCGCTGATCGTCCGCGCCCGTCGGTGGGCACGCGCGAACCTGTTCTCCACCAGGGCGAACACCGTCCTCACGCTGGTGACGCTGCTCATCGTGGGGTGGGCGGTCTTCGCGTTGCTGCGGTTCGTGCTGGTGTCCGCGGACTGGACCGTGATCGAGGTGAACCGCCGCCTGCTCGCGATCGGGCGCTTCCCGCGTGACGAAGAGTGGCGTCTGTGGCCGCCGCTGTGGGCGCTGATGATCGTCGGCGCGTTCGCCTTCGGCCTGTGGCTGCAGGTGGACCGGCGCGGCGGCGTCCTGATCGCGGCCGTGCTCCTGTTCCTGTACGGCTACCTGTTCGAGGGCGAGAACGCGCTGCTCCTCGCCGGCGGGATGGCCCTCGCGGTGGGGGCGTACGTGGCCGCCCGCCGTGTCCGCGGCACGCCCTACCAGTCGCGCGCGCGCGTGGCGGCGGTCGTGGGGCTGGTGCTGGTGCTGCCACTCGCCGTGGTGATGCTGCAGGTGGGCGATGGCGTGCGCACCTCCGCGTGGGGCGGGTTCTTCCTCAACCTGATGCTCGCGGCGCTGGGGATCGGCCTGGGATTCCCGCTCGGCGTGGTGCTGGCCGTGGGCCGCGCCAGTTCGCTGCCGGTGGTGCGCTGGATCGCCACGGCGTACATCGAGTTCGTGCGGGCGGCGCCGCTGGTGGCGTGGCTGTTCATGGCGCGCTTCGTGATGCCGGACTTCCTGCCGCCCGTGGGCGGCCTGGACGACACGGACATCATCAGCCGCGCCATCCTCGTGCTGGCCGGGTTCACGGCGGCGTACGTCGCGGAGATCGTGCGCTCCGGCCTGCAGTCCGTCGCGCGCGGACAGCACGAGGCGGCGGAGGCGCTGGGGTTCAACGCCTTCCAGAGCACGAGCCTGATCGTGCTGCCGCAGGCGCTGCGGGCCGTGATCCCCGCGCTGGTAGGCCAGTTCATCTCGCTCTGGAAGGACACCACGCTGGTGTTCGCCCTGGGGCTCACGGAGTTCCTCGGGGCCGGGGAGGCGACGCTGGCACAGCGCTCGTTCATCGGCCGCGAGCAGGAAGTCTTTGCATTCGTGGCGTTCGGCTTCTGGGCCGTCGCCTTCGGGATGTCACGCCTGAGCCAGCGCATCGAGCGCGGCGTGGGCGTCGGCATCCGCTGACCGGGAGGACCGCATGACCACCGAAGCCACGGCCGCGAGCACGGCCCCCGCCACGCCTCGCGAGATCATCCTCGTGGAGGACGTGGAGGTCTGGTTCGGCGACTTCCAGGCGCTGAAGGGCGTCAGCGCCTCCATCCGGGAGCGGGAGGTGGTGGTGGTCTTCGGGCCGTCCGGCTCGGGGAAGTCCACGTTCATCCGCACCATCAACCGCCTCCAGCACCACCAGGCCGGACGCATCGTGGTGGACGGCGTGGAACTGAACGACGACCTGGACAACCTGCAGCACGTCCGCTCCGAGGTGGGCATGGTGTTCCAGCAGTTCAACCTGTTCGCGCACCTCACGGTGGAGGACAACGTCTCGCTGGCGCCTCGGAAGGTGCGGCGCATGCCGAAGGCGGAGGCGCGGCGACTGGCGTACGAGTTGCTGGACCGCGTGGGCGTGGCGGACCAGGCGGACAAGTTCCCGGCGCAGTTGTCCGGCGGCCAGCAGCAGCGCGTGGCGATCGCCCGAGCGCTGGCGATGCAGCCGAAGATCATGCTCTTCGATGAGCCGACCTCCGCCCTGGACCCCGAGATGATCAAGGAGGTCCTGGACGTGATGCGCGAACTCGCGGCCAGCGGCATGACCATGATCTGCGTCACCCACGAGATGGGCTTCGCCCGCGAGGTCGCCGACCGCTTCATCTTCTTCGATGAGGGCCGCATCATCGAGGAAGGCACACCGGAGCACTTCTTCACGAACCCGCAGGAAGACCGCACCAAGTTGTTCCTGAGCCAGATCCTGTA
>JBBDIC010000146.1:10984-12121 GCA_040880625.1 Dehalococcoidia bacterium
AGGTCACGCGCCGACAGCACCGCGATCGCCGTCACCACCAGCGCGGAGGCCACGCACCACGCGCAGATCGCCTCGATGACGAACAGTTCGAGGTAGGTGAGGTAGGCGGAGAAGAGCGTGCCGCTGAGGGCCACCGCGAACGTCCACACGTCGAGGCGTAGACGCGCGTCGACGGACGTGAGGCGTCGCGCCGCCGTGAGGCCGAGCAGCACGAGGTACATCGCGAGGCCGAGCACGGCGACGGGGACGCCCGCCACGTCCGCGTACTCGGACGACTGCACCGCGCCACAGTCGCCGGCGCCCGAGCAGAACGGCTCGCCCCCGGCGAGGGCGACGTACGCGAGGTAGGCGGCGATCGCCGTGCCCGTCAGCGCGAGCGCGAGCAGGGCATCGAGGCGGCTCGGGGCGCGCATGGGCCGCGGGGCTACCGCGCGCTCACTGCGCGGCGCCCGCGAGCGCGGCCTCGATGGCGTCCACGAAGACCGAGGTGTCCCGCGCGCCCTCGATGCGCTCGCCGTCCACGATGAGCGTCGGCGTGGAGGCGATGCCATGCTCGCGCGCGGCCTGCTGCGCGGATGCGACGACGTCGTCCTCGTAGGTCCCGGCGTCGAAGCAGGTCTGCCAGGCGTCGACATCGAAGGCGGGGACGGCGGCCTGGAGTTCGCCCGCGTAGCGCGCGAGGTTCTCGTCCGAGAAGACGCCGGAGTTCTCGGCGCCCTGCCGCAGGAACAGCAGGTCGTGGAAGTTCCAGTACTGGTCCTGGTCCGCGGCGCACGCGGCGGCCTCCGCCGCCTGGTAGGACTCCGGCCCGAGGAACGCGTAGTCGCGGAACTCGATGGAGGCGCGGCCCGTCTCGACGTACTGCTCGATGAGGACCGGCTCCGTCTCGGCCCAGAAGCGCCTGCAGAACGGGCACTGGTAGTCCGAGTACTCGATGAGCGTGACCGGCGCGCCCGGGTCGCCGAGGAGACGGCCGGCCTCGAGGGCGTCGTGGTCACGGGGGACGAACGCCTCGCCGCCGTCAACGCCCGCGCCGCCGGGGCGGTTGAGGAAGATCAGGACGGCCGCAGCCAGCACTGCGAGCACGATCGCGCCGAGGACCAACGGCCCGCCGAGGCGGTCCACGGTGCGCCGCCA
>JBBDIC010000147.1:0-2029 GCA_040880625.1 Dehalococcoidia bacterium
CGGCGGCGTACGGTTCCGACTCGCCCTCGGCGATGCCGTGCGCGATCGGGGACCTCTCAGGGCGCGTCCGCGCCGGGAGGTCGTCTCGGGTCGTCACGGCCCACTCGAACTCCAGCGCCACCGCGAGTTTTCCGAGCGTCCTCAGGGTGAGGTTCTCGTCCCCTCGGAGCAGTTGCGTCACCCAGGCCGGGCTCGTGCCCAGCCGCCGGGCAAGTTCGGCGCGGCTCACGTCCAGGACAGCCATGCGCTCCGAGACGACCCCTCCGATCTGCGTCGTCAGACCGTCGAAGTGGAACTCCGGGTCGGTCAGGAACTTGCGGAAGAGGGCCGCGAACTCAGCCTGTCGAGCCTCGGTCGCCTCCCTCTCCTCCCTGCTGTCACTCATCGCGCACCTCCCTGCATGTGCCGAAGGATCTCGCGCGCGCGGTCGCGGCCAGTTCGGATCTCCCGCAACGGAGTGTGATTCGACTGCTTGGCGAAGGCGTGGAAGAGGATAACCGCGCCTTCGAGGCTCCACATCCAGAAGATACGGTCGGAACGCGAAGGCTTGAACTCGAAGAAGTCAGTGTCGGTGACCTTTTGGCACTTGTCCGGGTGCCACAATGGCGGCCCAGCGCTCGCTGCGTAGCGGAGCAGGTCCATCGCCTTTCTCTGGCGATCCACATCGAGTCTCATCAGGTAGTCGAACACAGGGCTGTCCCCGCGCTCTGTGACGTACGCGAGCAGGTCGTGTCGATCCCCGGGGAAGAGCAGTTCCAGCCTCAGTGTAAAGTCCTGACTTAACGTGTCAACGCTCTGCGCGGCACGCGCATCCTATCGCCCGCAGGCACCAAACAGCCCCTCGGGAGACCGAGGGGCTGTTGTGCGCGACGCGGGGCGTCGAGGTGAGGCGAGGCGTCGAGGCCGTTACGCCTGCTGGGCGGCGGCGGCGCGTGCCTTCTGGTAGGCCTCGTAGGTCTGGCCGCCGTTCCACATCGCGGGAGCGTTCTCCAGCGAGGTGATCTGGGACCAGTGCTCGGCGACCCACTCCGTGGACTTGGGGCCTTCCTCCAGGCCGGGGCGGATGCCGGGGCCTTTCACGACGGCGGCGCGGTTGAAGTTGCCGGCGCCGGCCTCGATGAGGAGGCCGCTGTCCGTGCAGTCCTCCGACACCATGTAGATCACGGCGGGCGTGACGTACTCCGGCTTCATGGCCTCGACCATCTCGGGCTTCATGACGCTGGCGGTCAGGCGCGTGCCGGCGACCGGCATCAGTGTGTTGACCATCACGTTGTACTTGGCGCCCTCCTGCTTCAGGACGTTCATCAGGCCGAGCATGGCGGTCTTGGCGGCGCCGTAGTTGGCCTGGCCGAAGTTGCCCCAGATGCCCGAGGACGACGAGGTGAGGACCACGCGCCCGTAGCCCTGCTGGCGGAAGACCGGCCACGCGTGGTGCAGCACGGCGTAGGAGCCCTTCACGTGGACATCGAAGATGATGTCCCAGTCCTGCTCCGAGATGTTGTGGAACGCCTTGTCACGCAGGATGCCGGCGTTGCAGATGACGATGTCCAGGCGGCCCCACTGGTCCATGCACTGGCGCACCATCTCCATGCCATTCTCGAAGTCGGACACGCTGCCGAGGTTCGAGATGGCCTCGCCGCCGAGCGCCTTGATCTCCTCCACCACCTGGTTGGCCGGCGCGGCGTCCGCGCCCTGTCCCATGGGGTCACCGCCGAGGTCGTTGACCAGCACCTTGGCGCCGCGTCGCGCCAGTTCGAGCGCGTACGAGCGACCAATGCCGTTGCCCGCGCCGGTGACGATGGCGACGCGGCCTTCGAACGTGAGAGCCATGTGGGAGGTCCTTCCTGCCGCGCTGCCTCGATGGGATGTGGTCGGCCGCCCCGGCCGGGGGCTCGCCGCCGTCGAGGCGGAGGTCGCGGTTCACATATAGCGTGTGTGAGTGCCGGGTCACTCTACCGTCGAGGGCAAGGTTGTGCGAGGGGTCGCGTCAGTCGAAGCGGACGTCCGCGAGCAGGCCCTCGAACTCCGC
>JBBDIC010000148.1:0-3843 GCA_040880625.1 Dehalococcoidia bacterium
TCGCCGAAGCCGGGCTCCGGGAGGTGGCCGGCGACGACGCGGAGGGAGTCCGCCTCGATGCGGTCGAGGAGGGCGAGGCGGGTCTCGATGCCCTGGTGCGGGCGCAGGTCGGAGCCGAAGGGGCGCTCGGGTTCGGTGATGGAGGCGGCGCTGGTGATGACGTCGCCGGTGATCACGGCGCGCTCGCCCATGGAGGCGATGAGCAGGCTCATGTGCCCGGGCGTGTGCCCGGGGGTCTCGATGGCGGTGAGGTGCGGCGTCAGCGCCGTCTCGCCCTCGAGCAAGTCGAGCACACCCGCGGCGTCCAGCGGACGCACGAAGCGGTCGACGTAGCGCGGCACGGGGTCGCGGCCGGTGAACTCGTCCCAGTCGGCGCGATGGACGCGGTAGCGCGCCTGCGGAAACCGAGGGCGGCCCGTCGCCTCGTCCACGGCCCAGCCGACGTGGTCCGGGTGCGCGTGTGTCAGGAAGACCTCGTCCACCTCGTCCAGGCCCACGCCGGCCTCGCGCATGGAGTCCAGCAGGGTGCCGTGCATGTCGCGGTAGCGCGGGTACGGCCCCACGCCCACGCCGAGGTCCACGAGCACGGTGCGGCCGACGCTGCGGACGAGGTAGCAGCCGTTGTGGATGCGCCAGTGGTGGTCGGGGCCGTGGAAGCCGTCCGGGTACGCCTGGTGGTAGCCGGCCCAGTCGATCGGCGCGGCGTCGTCGCCCCGCAACGGCCAGCCGCCGAGGTCGGCGAAGCCGTCTGGCACCGAGACGACGTCGACGTCCCCGACCTGCATCCGCCGTACCGCCACGCGCGCTCCTGCCCTGCCTCGCTGCACGCCTCGCCGGCCTGCCTCGACTGCCGCGCGAGTATAGCCAGCGCCTCCGCGCGCGCTGATACTCGGCGCGTGACCGACGACATGCCCCACGAACCCGGCGCCCCGCCCGACGGCTTCGAGCGCGAACTGCGCGAGTGGCTGCGCGACGCCGCGGGCGTGGAGGAACCTCGGCGGGTGGCGCGCGTCGCCGAGGGCGAGGTGCTGCTGTCGAAGTTCGAGCCGGGCTTCGCGGCGCGCCTGCACGACCTGCTCGACCGCGTCCCGGAACTGTTCGACAGCGCGACCGTCGCGGCGAACTACGACGTCACCGCGCGCGCCCTCCCTGCCGACACGCCTCGCGTCGATGCCTGGCACGCCTCGATGCACGCGGCGCTCGCGGCGGCCGGCGCGCGCATGGACATCGAGGACGTGCGTCTGGCCGAGGTGCGCACGGGGATCGACTCCGTGCGGGCGGTGCTGGAGGCGGTGCTGTGGAGCGGCCCCGCCGTGGGCGACGACTACGCCCCGCGCTCCGGGGAGGTGGAGGCCTACCGCGACGGGCTGGCCGCGCTGGCGGACGAGCGCGACATCTTCACGCGTTACTACGGCGAGTTCGACGGGCGCGCGGTGCGCAACCACTGCCCCGGCGCAGCCTTCGCGCGGCGGATGCTCTCCCAGGGCTGGCGCGCCATCACCGCGACACCGCCGCCGGGCTAGCCGCGCGCGCCGCCGCCGGCCTCGATGAGGCGCGCGCGCACGAGGTGGCGCTGCAACTTGCCGGACGCCGTGCGCGGCAACGGCCCGTCCCACGCCTCGATGCGGCGCGGCTGCTTATAGCCAGCGAGTGCATCCCGCAGGCGCTCCGCGAGCGCGTCCGGCGCGACCGTGCCGACGACGACCGCCGCCACGAGGTGGCCCCAGCGCTCGTCCGGCAGGCCGACAACCGCGCAGTCCTCGACGCCCGGAACGGCGAGGATGGCGGACTCGACCTCGGCGGGGTAGACGTTCTCGCCGCCCGACACGATCAGGTCGTCGCGTCGGTCGGCAACGACGAGGTAGCCCTCCTCGTCGAGACTCCCGAGGTCGCCCGTGTGCAGCCAGCCGTCACGGATCGCCTCGGCGGTGGCGTCCGGGCGGTGGAGGTAGCCCGCGCACACCGTGGGCCCGGCGACGAGGATCTCGCCGACCTCGCTGGGGGCGGCCGTGCGGCCGTCCACCTCGATGCGGACGGTGGAGGTGAGCAGCGGCAGCCCGGCCGAGCCGAGTTTCCGCAGCGCGTCCTCGGGCGCGAGCGTCGCCACCTGCGAGGCGGTCTCCGTCAGGCCATACGTCTGTAGGACCGGCACGCCTCGACGCGCCGCCGCCCCCAGCAGCGGCATCGGCGCAGGACCACCACCGAGGAGCACCGAGCGCAGGCTCGCGCCGAACGGCCGCGCGTCGGCATCGAAGATGCGCGTGAGCATGGTGGCGACGACCGACAGGAGCGTGATGCCGTCGTCACGGAGGGCGGCCGCCACGCGCACCTCGTCGAAGCGGTCGTGGATCACGGCGGTGGTGCCGTAGATCGCGGAGCGCAGCAGGATCGACAGCCCGCCCACGTGGAACAGCGGCATGCACGCCAGCCAGCGGTCGTCCGCCTCCACCCCGAGGTTCGAGGCGGACGCGACGGCGCTCCAGGCGAAGTTGCCGTGCGTCAGCACCGCCCCCTTCGGCCGCCCCGTGGTGCCCGAGGTGTAGATGACGCTGTGAGGTACGTCCGCGTCGATCGTCGTCGCACCGGCCAGCGGCTCGAGCGCGCTCCAGCGCGCGTCCCCCGGGGCGAGGACCTCCACGCCCGTGCCCGCCTCGGCGGCGGCGGCGCGCGCGACGGCGGCGTGTTCCCCCGTGGCGACGAGGAAGCGCGCGCGCGAGTCGGCGAGTTGGTACGCGATCTCCGCGGCGCCGAGGCGTGTGTTCAGCGGCATGAACAGCGCGCCCGCGCGCGGGACCGCATGCGCGAGGACCGCGATCGGGACGCCGTTCCCCGCGAGTACCGCCACCGGTTCGCCCTCGATACCGCCGAGCGCACGCAGGCCCGCCGCCATCGCGCCCACGCGGGCGTCGAGGGTCGCGTAGGTCAGGCGCTCGCCGCCGCACTCGATGGCGACGTGGTCCGGGTGCGTGCGCGCGCGGAGGGCGACCCAGTCGCCGATGTCGACCGGCAGCGGTTCCGGCACGGCTAGCCCTCGATGTGGCGCACGTCGCGCACGTCGCACCATGGCCCCGTGGCGGCGGCCTCGAGCGCGGCGGCGTCGACGCAGATGCCGAGGCCGGGCGCGTCGGGGAGGGCGAGCCGGCCGCGCGTGGGGCGCAGCGTGCTCGGGGTGAGGTCCGTCGCCAGGTGCTCGCCCGTGCCGAGGCCGTGCGCGGCGTCTGCGGGCAGCGAGGCCGCCAGGTGCAGCGCCGCCGCCGTGCCGACGGAGGAGTCGAAGGTGGTGGTCACGAACGCGCCGATGCCGTGCTCGGCGGCGCGGACGGCGATCTTCGCCGCGGCCGCGAGGCCGCCGAGGAGCATCGGCTTCAGCACGACGATGTCGGCGGCGCGCAGCGCCAGCACGCGCTCCAGCGTCGCGGGGTCGGCGGCGGCCTCGTCCGCTGCGATGCGCATGGGGGCGCGCTCACGGACGCGGGCGAGCGCCTCCACGTCGTGCGCCGCCACCGGCTGTTCGAGCAGTTCGATGCCGAGCGGCGCGAACGCGGCCATGGCCTCCAGCGCCGTCGCCTCGTCCCACGCGCCGTTCGCGTCCAGGCGGATCACGGCCTCCGGGCACGCCTCGCGCAGTCCGGCGAGCCGCCGGTAGTCCTCCGCGACGGAGGCGACGCCGACCTTCACCTTCAGGACGGCGTACCCGCTATCGAGCGCTTCGCGGCCGAAGCGCGCCACCTCGTGCGGCGGGCCGCCGCCGATCACGGCGTTCGCCATCACCCACGGCGCGGGCGCGGCCTCGGCGAGCAGCGCCGCCAGCGGCCGCCCCTCCGTGCGCGCGCGCAGGTCCAG
>JBBDIC010000148.1:3943-7183 GCA_040880625.1 Dehalococcoidia bacterium
TGGGCGACGCCTCGCCGATGCCCGTGCGGCCCTCGGCGTCGCGGAGTTCAAGCAGGATGCCCTCGCGGCCGTCGAGGGCGCCGTGGGCGGCCTCGAATCGGTGGCGCATCGCCAGCCGGAACGGCCGCCAGCGGACGCCGGCGACGGGCGACGTGTGCATCAGAGGGAGACGCCGACGGCGAAGAGGATGCCGAAGAGCAGGTGGAGCCGCGCCGTGGACCTCAACGCCTGGTTGAGCGCCGGCCCGTCCGTGGTCGCAAGCACCGCACCCACCGGCACGAACGCCGCCGGCACGGACAGCCAGGAGAGGAAGACCCACCCGGAGAAGTCGCCCAGCAGCCACAGCGCCGCCGACGCCAGGTACGCCCCGGCCACCACCAGCACGAACTCCGTCCGCGCCAGCCGCCGCCCGAGGTAGACCGCCAGCGTGAACTTCCCGGCCAGTCGATCCGTGTCGATGTCGCGCACGTTGTTCACGACGAGGATCGCGGTGACGGTGAGCGCCACCGGGACGGACGCGCCGATGACGTGCGGGCTGATGCCGCCCGACTGCACGTAGTACGTGCCGGCGACGGCGACCACGCCGAAGAAGACGAACACGAACAGTTCGCCCAGCCCTCGATAGCCGAAGGGCCACGGGCCGCCGGTGTACGTCACGGCCGCGAGCATCGAGGCGAGCCCGATGGCGACGATTGGCCAGCCGCCGAGATACACGAGGTACAGCCCCGCGAGCGTCGCCACGGCGAACGACGCGAAGATGGCAGCGGTCACCTGGCGCTGCGTCAGGAGGCCGAGTTGCGTCGCCCTCGGCGGGCCGAGGCGCGACTCGTTGTCCGCGCCGCGGCGGAAGTCCGACAGGTCGTTGGCGAAGTTGGCCGCGATCTGGAGCGCCAGCGCGCCGACGAGCGCCGCGACCGCGGCCCACGGCTCGCGGTAGCCGTCTCGCAGCGCCACGGCGGTGCCGACGGCCACGGGCACCACCGCCGCGGTCAGCGTCGGCGGGCGGATCGCCAGTACCCAGGCCGCGAGGCTGCCCGGCGAGGGCAGGCGGTGCGTCCGCTGGGGGAGGTCAGCCATGGAACGGCAACCGCGCGAACTTCGTGAAGTCGGGCTGGCGCTTCTCGACGAAGGCGTTGCGGCCTTCCTTCGCCTCGTCGGTGGTGTAGTAGAGCATCGTCACGTCGCCGGCGAGGACCTGGAGACCGGTGGCCCCGTCCGAGTCGGCGAGGAAGGCGTTCTTCAGGAAGCGGATGGCGGTAGAGGACTTGGCGAGGATCTCCTTCGCCCAGCGCACGCCCTCGTCCTCCAGGTCGTCCAGGGGGACCACGGCGTTGATCAGGCCCATGCCCAGCGCCTCCTGCGCGTCGTACTGGCGGCAGAGGAACCACACCTCCTTCGCCTTCTTCGTCCCCACCAGGCGCGCCAGCATCGATGAGCCGTAGCCAGCGTCGAAGGAGCCGACGCGCGGGCCGGTCTGGCCGAAGCGCGCGTTCTCGGCGGCGATCGTCAGGTCGCAGATCACGTGCAGCACGTGGCCGCCGCCGATGGCGTACCCGGCCACGAGGGCGATCACGGGCTTCGGCATCTCGCGGATGAAGCGCTGCAACGGCAGCACGTTCAGCCGCGGCGAGCCTGCCTCGTCCACGTAACCGGCGTGGCCGCGGATGCGCTGGTCGCCGCCGGCGCAGAAGGAGCGGCCGCCGGCGCCGGTGAAGAGCACCACGCCGATCGCGTCGTCCTCGGCGGCGTCACGGAACGCCTCCGCGAGTTCGTCCAGGGTGAGGGGACGGAAGGAGTTGTGGACTTCCGGGCGGTTGATGGTGATCTTCGCGATCCCCTCCGCCTTCTCGTACAGGATGTCCGAGTACGTCTTCACGGACTGCCACTGGACGCTCATCGAGCCTCCCCGTCTTCCCTGCACGGCGCACACTCGGGGCGACCCGAGGGGTCAGAGGCGCGGCCGCACGCTGCGTAGGAACTCCAGCACCGTGGCATTGAACGCCTCTGGCTGCTCGAGGTGGGCGGCATGCCCGGCGTCCTCGATGACCCGGAGGGTCGCGTCCGGGAAGGTCCCCGCCATCTCGCGCGCGATCTCCACGTACTTCTGATCCAGACTACCCGCCGTCAGCAGAACGGGCACGCGCACGTCAGCCAGGCGCTCGCCCACCCAGGCCTGCGCGCCCGTACCCATCCCCCGCAGCGAGTTCGCCAGGCCGGGGCCGCGCTGCGCGAGCCGCTGCTGGCGGAGCGCCTCGCGCTGCGGCCCGCTGAGGTGGTCCGCCTGGCTCGCCCAGAGCGGGATGCTACCCCAGTAGTCGACGAACGCCTCGAGGCCGTCCTGCTCGATCATGCGTGCGAGGGCCGCGTCGCCCTCGATGCGCGCCGCGCGCTCCGCCTCCGTGGCCAGTCCGGGACTCGCGCCTTCGAGGACGAGCGCGGACACCGCCTCGGGACGCCGCGTCGCCACCTGCAGCGCCGTGCGGCCGCCGAGCGAGTAGCCGAGCCAGGTCGCGCGCTCGTGTCCCAGCGCCTGCATCACCTCCACCAGGTCGTCCACCGCGCGGTCCATCGCATAGCGCTCCACCGAGGCCGGCGACGCGGAGCGTCCGTGGCCGATGAGGTCCACCGAGTAGGTGGTGAACTCCTCCTCGATGTGGCGCACGAGGTCGTACCAGGTGCTGCGCGAGCCGGTGAAGCCGTGCAGCAGCATGACCGGCGGCCCCTGGCCGTAGCGGTCGACCCAGAAGTCGAGGCCCTCGACGCTGACGTGGCCCATCGCTAGACCGCCACCTACGCGAGCACCGCGGCCACGGCGTCGCGGACCGCGGCGGCAGCGCGCTCCCACACCTGGCGGTGGAGCGCCACGTTGCGCTCGCGGTCCGTGCGCAACTCCAGCACGTTGAGGCCGCCGAGGCGGACCGCCTCCGCGATCGCGCCCGCCTCGTACCCCGCGCCGAGCACGGTGTGGCGGCCGCCGTGGAGCGCGACGGCGTGCGAGAGGTCCAGCCCGTGGGGCGTGCCCCACCACTCGTCGAACCGGGACGGCGTGGCCGCGCGCTGCGGGAGGAAGGAGAAGATGCCGCCGCCGTTGTTGTTGACGAGGACGACCGTCAGGTCGAGGCCGTAGCGGCCGGTCGGCCACAGCCCGTTCAGGTCGTGCAGGAACGACAGGTCGCCGATCAGCAACGCCACCGGCCCGTCGCCCGCCGCCGCCGCGCCGACCGCCGTCGACGTCACGCC
>JBBDIC010000148.1:7283-10259 GCA_040880625.1 Dehalococcoidia bacterium
TCGAGGGCGTCCGCGAGCGCGGTACAGAAGGGGGCGACGTCCGCGGCGACGGACTCGTCCACCTGGAGTTCGGGGTCGCGCCAGCCGCCGGTCGCCGGGCTCGCGGCGTCCACGACAATGCGGTGTACCTCGCGGTGCGCGGCCAGCCACGTGTTGAACGGCTTCGAGGTCATCGCCGCGCCGAAGCGCACGACCACCTGCGGCACGGCCGCCGCCGCGAACACCGGCTCGCGCACGAGAGCGTCCACCGTCGCGATCACATGTGAGCGGTCGTGCGGTCCCGCCCGCAGCCCCGACAGCGGGTCCGCGACCACGGGCCACCCGAGGGCGCGCGCGAGCGCCGTGACCGGCCCGGCGGGTAGCCCGCCGGTCTCCGGCCCCGCCACGATCAGCCCTCGACGGCCCGCGAGCATGCGCGCCAGGCGCGCCACCGTGTCGGCCGTGGGCGACACCGGCGCCGAGGTGATGCGCGCGACCGGCGTCTGCCCGGCGTCGAACGGCGCGTCGCCCGACTCGATCAGCGGCTCGCGGAATGGGACGTTGAGGTGGACGGGCCCGGCCGGCGTCTCGCTGGCGACGGCTGCGGCGCGCGCCCCGGCCGCGCGGGCGTACCGCACCAGGTCCTCGATGGCGGCCTCCTCCGCGACGGGGAGGTCCGCGGCCCACTTCACGTGCGAGCCGAACATGCCGACCTGGTCCACGGTCTGCGACGCGCCGATGTCGCGCGCCTCGGGCGGGCGGTCCGCCGTCAGCAGGACGAGCGGCACGCGCGACAGCCGCGCCTCGACGGCCGCCGAGAGGAAGTTCGCCGCGGCCGTGCCGGAGGTGCAGACCACCGCGACCGGCTCGCCGGTCTGGCGCGCGAGTCCCAGCGCGAAGTAGGAGGCGGAGCGCTCGTCCAGGTGGAGCCACGTCTGGAAGGGGGAGCCCGTGGCGGTCAGGGCGGTGATGAGCGGCGTGTTGCGCGAACCGGGGGCGATGACGGCATGCCGCAGGCCGCCCTGGTAGAGCGACTCCAGCAGCGCACGCACGTACCGGTCGGCCGGCAGGGTCATCGCGCGATCCTACGCTCCGCCCGACTCACCCGCGACGCGCGGCCTCGATGCCGCCGGCCATCGAGGGCGCCCGTCAGCGTGCTGCGCCCAGCGCCTCCGTGAGCGGCCGGTACTTGAGTTGGACCTCGGCCAGTTCGGACTCGGGGTCGGAGTCGCCCATGATGCCGTTGCCGGCGAAGAGCCAGGCGTGGCCGCCGCGCACCACCGCCGAGCGCAGCGCCACCGCGAACTCGCCGTCGCCGGTGGCGTCCACCCAGCCCACCGGGCCGGCGTACCAGCCGCGGTCGAAGTCCTCGTGCGCCTCAATGACGTCGCGTGCGACCTCCGTGGGCCAGCCGCAGACGGCCGGCGTGGGGTGCAGGCGCTGGACCAGGTCCAGCACGTCCACGCCGGCGCGCACGTGGCCGGTGATGTCCGTCGAGAGGTGCTGGATGTTGCGCAGTTTGCGGAGGCGCGGCGCGTTCGGGGCGTGGAGTTCATCGGTCGCCGGCGCCAGGCGCTCGCGGATCGCGCGCACCACCGTCTCGTGCTCGATGCGGTCCTTGGCGCTCGCCAGCAGTTGCTCGCCCAGGCGCTCGTCCTCCTCCGGCGTCTCGCCTCGACGCAGCGATCCGGCGAGGCCGAGCGCGTGGACGCGGCCGTCCGTGAGGCTCACGAGGAGTTCCGGGCTCGCGCCCAGGAACGTCGAGTCGCCGCTGGCCATCGTGAACAGGTGGCAGTTGGGGTAGTTCGCCCGCAGCCGCGCCAGCGCCGCGCCCACGGGGATCGCCGCGCCCGGCGCCGCGAGGCGTTGCGTGGAGGCCAGCACGGCCTTCTCGTACGCGCCCTCCCGCACCTGCGTGGCGATCCGCTCCACCGAGTCCAGCCAGCGCGTGCGGTTGATGGGTTGCTCCACGTCGAGGGCTGCGCCGCGGCCGGCTGGGGCGTCCTCGGGAGTGATGTCTGCCGCCATCCGTCCCGCGAGGCGCGCCGCCTCGCGAGGGTCTTCGCCGGGCGCCATCACGATGCCGGTGGACTCGCCGTCGATGACGAACAGCAGGCGCGGCAGCACGAGCCAGCCGGCGCCGAAGGCGTTCCACGGCTCCTCGACGGCCGCGCCGGGGTTGAAGCGGAAGCCGCCGAGCAGGCGCGGACGCATCCCCGGCGCGTCGCCGCGGACCTCCCCGTCCAGCATCTCGCGCACCTCGTCGCGGACGGAGGCGGGGCCGCGGCCCGGCGTCACATCGATGCGGTCGGCGACGCCGACACCCACGAGGGCGAGGCCGCGCTCGGGGCGCTCGTAGGAGGCGACCACGCCGTGCGCTGCGGGGTCGTCCAGGAGGCGGCGCGGGTCGAAATCCGGGGTCAGGGTGACGGCCTGGTAGCCGTCCAGGCGAGGGAGCGCGGCGATCCGCGCGAGGAGGTCTGAGGCGCGCTGCTCGCTCGTCAAGACGACCTTCCGATGGGGTGCGATCTGTCGCGGTGCGCACCCGCCCGCTCAGTATACGCGCTTCGTGAAAGTTCTCACAACCGCTCGCCGCGGGCCGCCCTCGTACACTTCAGGCATGCACGGCCGTCCGATCCTACGCACGTTCTGGCGCACGGGCATCCGCGGGCGCTGCCCGGAGTGCGGCGAGACATCGATGTTCTCGGGCTGCCTGGCGATGCACGAGCGCTGCGCGAATTGCGGGCTGCGGTACCAGACGTCGCCCGGCGCGTGGCTCGGAGCGCTGGCGATCGGCTACGGCATCGGCGCGCTGGCCGCGGTCGTGCTCGCGGCGGTGGAGATCGCCTACCGGCCGATGCGGGACCTCGGCCTGCACCCGGCGTGGACCGTGGTGGTGATCACGCTACTGGTGACGCTGATCGGCTACCGCTGGGCGAAGTCCGCGTGGTTCGCGCTGCTCTACCTCGGCGACTTCATGGCCTTCGGCGACGAGCC
>JBBDIC010000148.1:10359-11822 GCA_040880625.1 Dehalococcoidia bacterium
TCCGCCGTGCCGGCGTACAACTCGAAGCGCCGGGCGGGACCGCTGAGGTTCACAACGCCGGCGATGGTGAAGCGCACGCTGGTGCCGGGCACGTCGAACGACATCGCGAAGTAGTCGTAGTCCACGCCGTGCTGCGACCAGCGCAGCCCGCCCGTGTGCGGGCCGACGCCCGCGCTCGTGCAGCCGAAGTCGTTGCAGGCCTGGAGCGAGGTCTCGCGCGTGCCGGTGGTGAAGACGCGCAGCGGGACGTCCATGCCGGCCGCGCCCAGCACCGTCGGCCACGTCACCTCGACAAACGGCGTCGCCTGCGGGGCGCACGACTGCTGACCGGCGCCCGAGGGACGCGAACAGAAGTGGTACTCAGACGCCCCGGTGGACTCGGTCCAGCCGAGGGACATGCGGCCGGTGGCGGACGGCGCGAGCGTCTCCAGCGACGGCGCGCCGACCGGCACGGTGGTGATGCCGGCGGCCTTGCCCACCACGTTCAGCACCACCTGCGCGGTCGCGGCGTGCAGGTACTGGTCCGTCGCCGTGAGCGTGAACGCGAACTGCGAGTCCGGCACGTTCGGCACATCGAAGGCGAGCGTGGCGCCGGTCGGCGTGAAGCCGACGGGTGTGCCGGTCGTCTGCGACCACGTGTAGGTGAGCGCATCACCCTCCGGGTCCGTCGCCTTGCCCTCGATGGTGGCGCGCGCGCCGGCGACGACCTCCTGCGCCGACGGCAGCACGAGCGAGGGCGCATGGTTCACGCCGTACATGCCCTGCACGAAGGCCGCCTCCGCGTCGCTCATCACCAGCGGGCAGGTGGAGATGTTGCCCGAATCGAACGAGGGGTACATCAGGTCGCCCAGCGACGTGCTGTGGCCGAGGCCCAGGGCGTGGCCCAACTCGTGCGCGATCGTGCTGTCGAGGCACTGGGGCGGCACGTCCAGGCGGTGGTCCAGGATGATGTCGGTCTCGACGAACTCGCGGCGTCCGGGGTGGATCAGCCACGAGCCCTGCGTCACGGCCGCGGCCGGTGCGCGCACGATGTTGCGGAAGTCGTCCCAGCCGATCTCGTTGCGTCGGTTGTCGCTCTCCCAGTTCGTCCCGTGCTCGCAGTCACCGGTGTACTTGATGCCCACCGCCGCCTCCGCGGCGTTCCACAGCGCCGCCGCGCGCGTTACGGACTCGCGGAAGCGCTCCGCGGAGATCGAGGCGGGCCGGTCCTGGTGGTAGGTGCACACGCTGACCGTGGGCGACGAGGTGGTCGCCCACTTCACGGCCGGGCTCCCGTTGGCGAAGAAGTCGATGATCAACTCGAGCGGCATCGCGCCCGGGTCGTAGTCCGCGGGCGACAGCAGCGCGCCGCCGTCGTACAGCGTCCAGCCGGCCGGGACGTCCTCGTGCGGGCCGTCCGCCGAGGTCGGCGCGGCATCCGCGGCCAGCAACGCCAGCATCAGACCGAACGCGACCAGCACCGG
>JBBDIC010000149.1:0-1988 GCA_040880625.1 Dehalococcoidia bacterium
CTCGCGTGGGGCCCGGGCAACGGCACTGACTAGCGGATCAGTGAGGCCTGGCACCGACTTCTCGTTCAGTCACTGAGCGCCCGGCTCACGATCGAGAGCGATAGATGAGGCCCAGGCCGACCGCACCGACCAGGATGCCAATCACCAACCACTGCTCCTCACCGCTCATCGCGCTGCCGCCGATGACGCCAATACCCTGCAGAGCCCAGACGGCTCCCGCGACCGACAGGACGATTCCCGCGGCGAGCGTGATCCAGCGGACCCTGGACCTGTCCATGTGCGCCTCCTCAGCCGTCACTCGATCGGCCTCGACCTCGCTGTATCTTCAACCTGGGGGAGAAGTATCACAATGACGCGGAGCCGTGTGGTCGACGCCGTTGCCGGGCTGCTGGCGGCCGCGGTCGCGCTGGCAGCCGGTGAAGCCGCATCGGCACTCATCGGCGGACCATCGCCTGTCGTAGCGGTCGGCGACGTCGTCGTGGACTACGCGCCAGGTGGCCTGGTGAAGGCGGCGATCGAGCTGCTGGGGACGCGGGACAAGCCCGCGTTGCTGATCGGTGTCACGCTCACCTCGCTGGCGATCGGCATGCTGCTGGGGCCGGTGGCGGGTCGCGACCGCCGGGTGGGAGTGGCGGCGTTCGTCGCCTTCGGCCTCGTCGGCGCGCTGGCCGGTGCCCGCGATCCGTTGAGCGCGGATGCGATCGCGGTCGCCGCTGCGGCAGCGCTCGCAGGGGTCGTGACGCTCTCGCTGCTCCTCTCGGCGGCCTCGCCGAAGGGGACGGGCGTCCGCGCGTCGATGCCCGGCCCGGGAGTCGCGGACCGGCGGCGCTTCCTCCTCTTTGCCGCCGGGGCTGCCGGCGCGGCGGTCGCCGGGGTGGCCGGTCGCACGCTGCTGGGCCCGAGCGTGGACGTCGAGGAAGAACGGGCAGCGATCAGACTGCCTCGGATGGCCGACCGTTTCCGCGGCGTGAGAGGTCTCGCCGTCAACGGCGTATCGAGCGTGATCACCCCGAACGATGACTTCTACCGGATCGACACTGCGCTGGTGGTGCCTCGCGTGGCGGTGGAGTCGTGGCGCCTGAGCGTCACGGGGATGGTCGACCGTCCGTACGAGGTGAGCTTCGCCGACCTGGTGGGCATGGCATCGGTAGAGCAGTCGCTGACGCTCGCCTGCGTCTCGAACGAGGTCGGTGGGGACCTCGTCGGCAACGCCATCTGGCTCGGCGTCCCGCTGGCGGAGATCCTCGAACGCGCGGGGGTGCAGGAGGGCGCGACGCAGATCGTCGGGCGGTCCGTCGACGGGTTCACGGCCGGGTTTCCCACCGAGATCGCCTTCGATGGCCGTCCCGCGATCGTGGCGATCGGGATGAATGGTGAGCCGCTTCCCGCGATCCACGGCTTCCCCGCGCGGCTCGTCGTCCCCGGCCTCTACGGCTACGTTTCGGCCACCAAGTGGATCAGAGAGATCGAGTTGACCACGCTCGAAGCGTTCGACGCGTACTGGATCCCACGAGGTTGGTCCAAGGAGGCGCCCGTCAAGACGCAGTCCCGCATCGACGTCCCGCGCGACGGCCGGACGGTGGACATGGGGCGGGTGGCGGTCGCGGGTGTGGCATGGGCCGGCGTCCGGGAGTTGAGCCGCGTCGAGGTGCGCATCAACGCCACCGGCGAGGAGACGGATGAATGGCACGAGGCGCGCCTCGGCGAGCCGCTCTCGCAGAGCAGCTGGCGCCAGTGGGTGTACGAGTGGGACGCGGCGCCGGGAGAGTATCGCATCGAAGTCCGCGCGACCGATGGCGACGGAGCGACGCAGACGCACGAGCAGCGTCCGCCGGCGCCGGACGGGGCGACCGGCCACCACGCCGTCAGGGTGAACGTGCGGCGGACGTGATGCGGGGACCGGCTGGGCGCCGTCATCGGTGCGCGATCATGGAGCGCGGCGCGGCCCGCAGGCCGCTGGCGTCGTCCTCAGTCCAGGCCGGCAGGGT
>JBBDIC010000150.1:0-1983 GCA_040880625.1 Dehalococcoidia bacterium
CGGTTCTACCGCGACACGCTGGGCCTGGAGCACGTCGCAGACACGCCGATGGGCCCCAACGGCACGATGCACCGCCTCATGTGCGGCACGTCGCTCATCAAGGTCATCGAGTACCAGCAGGCGCCCGAGGCGGCGAACCCCACGGGCGGCATCCCCGCCGCCAGCGGGTACCGCTACTGGACGATCTCGGTCTCGAACCTGGACGAACTGGCGGGGGCCTGCGAGGCGGCCGGCTACACCGTGGCGGTGCCGCCTCGGGAGATCCGTCCCGGCGTCCGCATCGCCATGATCGAGGACCCCGACGGGAACTGGGTGGAGTTGCTGGAGCAGGCGCCCGCGTAGTGGGGGGCGTGCCCCCACCCTCGTGGGGGCACTACCGCGCCCGCAGTGACGAATGGCTCATGAGCGGTGATCTGCTAATGAGCTTGAATCCTTGCGCCTCTCAGGTTACGCTCGCCGCTACTGCGGCGAGGGCAATTGCCAGCCGGGGAAGTGGCCGATGTGCTCGACTACCACGACCAGCCGCAGTCGGACTGTGATGTCTGTCGGTACAGCGAGCGGAACGGGCTTGACTGCGGCTACGAGCACGCTCGTGCCCGCGTCGCTCTCGTATGGCTCCTTCAGGACTTGCAGGAGCTGGGGGGTAGAACTGCGTCGCTCAGCGGCCTCGCGGTGGAGTCGATCGGCGTTGAGCCAGGCCCCGTGCATCCGCTAGAGCCGCGCCACTGGTTCTGGGCAATGTTCTTTGCACCGGAAATCCGGATCTCACTCAGGAATCGAGACGACTCGTGAACGAACCCCGCATCCGCGACATCTACCAGGACTACCGCCAGGGGCGCGTCTCGTTCGCGCGGGTGGTTCAGGCGGCGGACTCCTACCTCGACCAGTACGCTCGTCACGACACTCCTTCCCAGCCCGGGAGTTCATCGCGTGAGCCAGAGCCCCAAGTTCAGAACGACTAGGGCCACTCCGCCGTAGTCTTCGGTCCGCTGGGGGCGCGCAGCGCAAGCGCCGCCCGGACACTCGCATCACTCGAGCGCGTCATTGTGAGCGTGTGAGCCGATTGTTAGGCGACTCCCCCGACGCTCGCGGTTTCGCAATGACAAACGGGTATGGTGGCCTTCAAGCGGTGTCGCATCCGACCTGCGGGAAGGTGTCTGTTATGTACATCGGTGGTGGTCTGCTCACACTCGTCCTGATCATCGTCCTCCTCGTCATCCTGCTCTAAGGCGCGGGGTTCGCGGTCGAACGACACACAAGGACGCCCCGCTCACGCGGGGCGTCCTGCGTCGGTCCGGGCGTTGGCGACCGCGTGTTGGCGGCGCTACTTCGCCTCGAACGCGAAGACGGGGATGACCCGCTCCGTGCGCTGCTGGTACTCGCCGTAGGGCGGGAACGCCTGCACGGCGGCCGTCCAGAGCCGCTCGCGCTCGTCGGGGTCCTCCACGAGCCGTACTTCGCCCTCCATGACCGTCTCGCCGTCGCGCACGGTGACCTGCGGGTGCTCCAGGAAGTTGTGGTACCAGACGGGATGCTTCGGCGCGCCGCCCTGCGAGGCGACCAGGACGTACGTGCCGTCTACGTTCACGCGCATCAGCGGCGTCTTGCGGACCGCGCCCGTCTTGCGACCCGTGTGGGTCACGAGGACGACCGGCAGGCCGCTGTCGCGCAGCGTCGTGCCCTCCTTGCCGCCGGACGACTCATAAAGTTCCACCTGCTTGCGGACCCACTCCGTGGGCGTGGGGATGTATTCGGCCATGCGGTGCCTCCTGTGTGGCTGGTGCTTTCAGTACCTGGGCTGCGTGGGGTGGGCGGACGCCAGCAGGCGGCGCGCCTCGGTGGTGACGGTGTCGACGAAGACCTCGCGCGCGCCGTCGCAGCAGAGTCCGGCGACGAGCGCGGCCTCGTACGCCGCTTCCGCCGCCGGGACGGCCGCACGCACGAGCGCATCCGGCGCATCGAGGTCGCGCGCCAGCCCTCGCA
>JBBDIC010000151.1:0-11681 GCA_040880625.1 Dehalococcoidia bacterium
AGTGGCTGGACCAGGTCTACCTGGCGCTGTTCCTGGTCGTCGCCCTGCGCTGGGACGGCACGCCTCGACGCGTCGCCGTTGCGCTCTACGCGCTGCGCCTCGCGGGCTTCGTCACGTTCGAGGTGAGCGGCGCGCGGTGGGTGCTCGTCGCCTTCCCGAACGTCTTCGAGTTCTGGTTCCTCTTCGTCGCCGCGGTCTTGCACTGGCGCCCGACGTTCGCCTTCACGCCCCGCGCGACCGCGGTGGCGCTGGCCGTCCTCACGCTGGCGAAACTCGCCCACGAGTACGTCATCCACGTCGCCCGCGCGCTGGACAGTTTCACCGCCATCGAGGCGGTGGAGGCGATCTGGGGCTGGCTCACCTGGTAGCGGGGCCTCGTTGTCACGCGGGCATCGAGGCGGCTCGGGCGGCACGAAGAAGCCGCCCTCTGGGCGGCTTCTCGATGCACCTCGGACGGTGGGGCTAGGCGAGGGCGGCGCGGGCCTGGTCTGCGATGCGGCCGAAGGCGGCCGGCTCGCGCACGGCGAGGTCCGCCAGCACCTTGCGGTCCAGTTCGATGCCGGCCTTGTTGAGGCCGTCGATCAGGCGGCCGTAGGTGAGGCCATGCAGGCGCGCCGCGGCGTTGATGCGGACGATCCAGAGGCGGCGGAACTGGCCCTTGCGGTCGCGGCGGTGGACCGTCGCGTAGCGCAGGGCGTGCATCATGGACTGGTGCGCGACCTTGTAGTTCGTCCGTCGCTTCCCGCGATGCCCCTCGGTGAGTTGGAGCACCTTGCGGTGGCGGTTGCGGGTCTGGACTCGGGAGCGGACGCGGGCCATGTCGGTACCTCTGTGCTGGGGTCAGGCGTTGCGGGCGTGGCTGCGGAAGCCGGCGCCTACGAGTTGGTGCTCACGCGGGGCGAACCCTGCTCGTTGGGCTGCTTGCCGGCGGACGGGGTGGGGCGGGCGTAGGGCATGTTCTGGCGGATCGCCTTCACCAGCGTGGAGTTCGCCGCGGTGTCCTCGCGGTTGCCGTACATGCTGGTGCGCGAGCGCTTGGCGCGCTTCGGGTTGAACGAGCGCAGCATGACCTTGCCCGTGCCGGTGATGCGCACGCGCTTGGCGGTGCCCTTGTGGGTCTTCATCTTCGGCACGGATTCGGTTCCCCTCGGTCGGGCGGCTATTCCGCGGCGACGGTCTGCGGTGCGGCGGCCTCTTCCGGCTCGGCGGCGGCGTCCTCCGAGGAGGCGCCATCCGTGGAGGCGGCTGCGGCGGCCTTTGCGTCGGCCTTCTGCTGCTTCTCGCCCGCGACCTTCCGGGCCAGCGCCTTCTTGGCGGGGTCCAGGGTCATGCTCATGAAGCGGCCTTCGAGCCGGGGCGGACGTTCCAGGTCGGACACGTCTTCCACCTGCACGTAGAACTTCTTCAGGAGTTCCTCCGCCACTTCCGGGTGCGTGTTCTCACGCGCACGGAGCATGACGGAGACCTTGACCTTGTCGCCGTCCAGCAAGAGTTTGCGGGCGGTGCGGATCTTGAAGTCGCGATCGTGAGTGTCGATCTTGACCTTCATGCGCACTTCGCGCAACTCCACCTGCTTCGCGCCGCGGCGGGACTCGCGTTCCTTCTTGGCCTGTTCGTACTTGAACTTGCCGTAGTCCATGATCTTGACCACCGGCGGCGCGGCCGTCGGCGCGATCTCCACCATGTCCAGGTTCGCCTCATCCGCGATCCGCTGCGCCTCGCGAGTGTCGAGGATGCCCAGCTGGTCTTCGCCATGGATGACGCGGACCTGGGGGACGCGGATCTGTTCGTTCAGTCGAAGGTCTTTAGCGATCGGTCATTCCTCCATCGGACGTGCGCGCCGCTCTTCGGCGCGCTGATACACCTGTGATGTTACCAAACGCACGCCACGAGGGGGAACGGGTGTGGCACCGGCCATTCGAGGTAGGTGCGGATCACCCCCATCCCAACCTTCCCCCCTCAAGGGGGAAGGGGCCGGAAGCGTGAGCGGATCGAGGTCGGACGCCAGCGTGGGCGGACCAACGGCGGACCGCGCCGCCGCGCTACTCCTCGGCCGGCGTGTACTCCAGGACGACGGCGCCCTTCTCGATGCGGGAGCCGAGCGTGGCGGCGATGCGGGTGATCGTGCCGGCCATGGGCGCCTGCACTTCGTTCTGCATCTTCATCGCCTCGATCACCACGAGCGTCTGGCGTTGCTCCACCACGTCGCCCGGGGCGACGCGCACGTCCACCACGACGCCGGCGAGGGGCGCCGTGATCACGCCGGGCGGGTCCGCCATGCCGCCGGCCGCGCCGCGCTGCTTCCCCGCGGCGCCGATGGGGCCGAGCACGAACACGCGGCCGTCCACGCTCACGCGCAGCGACTTCCCGTCGCGCGTCACGTAGGCCTGCGAGGGCACGCCGTCACGCACGATGGAGAACAGGCCGGGGACGCCGGACGCCGTGGCGTCCACCTGGAAGGGCTCGCCGCCGTCGATCGCCACCGAGATGTGCTCGGCGGTGTCGTCCACGGAGACGGCGTGGTCTGTGCCTGCTACCTGGAAGCGGTGCCGCGTCGCCATCCCTGCTTCCCTCCTTCGATGCGAATGCCCCGGCGGGCCATGTTGCGGGACGCCTGCACCCATCGACGCAGGCCCAGCGGCCGCGCCGTCCCCTCTGCGGCGGCGCCGGCGATGAGGCCGGCCGCGAGGCCGCCCGCGACGAGCGCCGTCTCGAGGCGCGGGTCCTCCTCCGGAAGGTCCGGCATGGTGAAGTTGGACTCCAGCCAGGAGGTGTAGATGTCGCCGGAGCGGAAGTCCGGATGGTCCAGCAGCGCCAGGTGGAACGGCTGGTTCGTGACGGGGCCGGAGACGATCAGGTCCTTCAGCGCGCGCTTCATGCGCTCGATGGCGCGGTCGCGGTCTTCCGCCCACACGATCAGTTTGCCCAGCAGCGAGTCGTAAAAGACCGGCACGTCCAGGCCCTCGAACAGCATCGTGTCGAAGCGGACGCCGGGGCCGGCGGGCACCTGGAGGAAGTCCACCAGGCCCACGGACGGCGCGAAGTTGGCGTACGGGTCCTCGCCGTTGATGCGGCACTCGATGGCCCAGCCGACGGGGTTGAGGGGCGCGTCCGGGTCGGGTACCGGCTCACCGGCGGCGACGCGCAGTTGCATGGCCACCAGGTCCACGCCGCCGTACACGAGTTCCGAGACGGGGTGCTCCACCTGGAGGCGGGCGTTCACCTCCAGGAAGTAGAAGTTGCCGTCCGCGTCCATGAGGAACTCGACCGTGCCGGCGTTGCGATACCCGCACGACTTCGCCGCCGCGATCGCCGCGTCGCACAGCCGGCGGCGCTGCTCCGGCGTCACCGCCACCGAGGGCGCTTCCTCCACGAGTTTCTGGTTGCGGCGCTGCACGGAGCACTCGCGCTCGCCGAAGGCGCGCACGTTGCCGTGGGCGTCCGCGATGATCTGCACCTCGATGTGGCGCGCGGGGGAGACGTACTTCTCCAGGAAGATTGTCGCGTCCTTGAAGGACGTCGCCGCCTCCGAGGCCGACGCGCGCATGGCGTTCTCGAGGTCGGCGGCCTGCTCGACGAGGCGGATGCCGCGCCCGCCGCCGCCGGAGGACGCCTTCACCAGCAACGGGAAGCCGATGCGCTCCGCCTCGCGGCGGGCCGTGTCCATGTCGTCCAGGGCGATGTCGTTGGCGCCGGGGACGATGGGGACGCCGGCCGCCTCCATCAGGCGGCGGCCGGAGATCTTGCCGCCGAGTGCGCGCATGGCGTCTGCCGGCGGGCCGATGAAGGTGATCCCCGCGGCCACGCAGGCCTCCACGAACTCCGGGTTCTCGGACAGGAAGCCGTACCCGGGGTGGATGGCGTCCGCGCCCGTGCGCTTCGCGGCATCGATGATCTTGTCGATCGACAGGTAGGACTCCAACGCAGAGCCGGGGCCGATGTGGACGGCGCGGTCTGCCTGGCGGACGTGGAGGGCGTTGCGGTCCGGGTCCGAGTAGACCGCGACGGTCTCGATGCCCATCTCGCGGCAGGTGCGCTGGACGCGGAGGGCGATCTCTCCGCGGTTCGCAATGAGCACGCGCTTGAACATCGGTCCCCCGTCAGTCGTGCGGCTGCGTCGTGCGCGGAGGGCGTTCGGGCGAGGCTCCGCGGACGGTGGTCAGACTGTCACGGGGCAGCGATGGCGGCAAGCGCGCTCGGGCGGCGAGCAGGGACGCGCAGACGGGGATCCCGAGGGATCCCCGTCTGGCGTGCGTGGTCCGAGTGGGGCGCGGCCGGTGCTAGCCGGCAGACTCCTCCGCGCCCTCGATGTTCGTGATCTGCCAGCCGAGTTCGGGGTCTTCGGCCAGGCGGAAGGTGCGGGTGACGCCGCCGTTCACCTGCTCCTGTGCGGACTGCACCTCGCTGAAGTCCAGCACACCCTGCGCGGCCAGCGCGGAGGCCGCGTTCTCGGTGTAGTTCAGGCTGACGGTGATCGTCGCCTCGGTGTCGCTGTCCTGGACGCTCTCTGTGATCTCGTAGAGGGGGTCGCCGTCCGGCGGGAAGGGGACGCCCATCACCTCGTTGAAGACGCCCTCCAGCGGTGGCTGCGAGGAACTGCCGCCCACCACGGCGCTCCGAATGCGGTCGCCGTCCGGCCCTTCGAGGTTGAGATAGCGGCGCGTCTGGGACGCCGCGATGGTGTCGCGAGCCGGCCCGGAGCCCCGCCTCCATCCGCTGATGAAGCCGTCCACGGCCTCTTCCACTTCCGCGCCCCCGCGGCGGAATTCGTTCACCCCGCCCTCTTCCTCGCCCCCGCAGGCGGCCAGGAAGCCGAGCGCCATCACAGCCAGCAGACCGATTCCCCACACTCGAACGTTTCGCATTTATCCCCTCCGTCGTCCGGATCCGGTTCCGGCGTGCGCGGACTCTAGCGCGTCAGTGTGCGCTTAGCACCATCACGCGCGCGTAAGGCGTCGAGCCGTCCTCGACGCGCGTCGATGCACCGGCGGCGTGGCTCAGGGGCGCACCTGGATCGTGCGGGTGTCGCGTTCGTCCACCATGCGGTCGCCGATCTGGAAGATGGGGATCGCGCCCAGGTCGTCGCCGGTGCGGTCCCGGACGGCGGCGGCGTCCGCCTCCGCCTCGCGGTCGCCCACCACCAGCATGTAGGGGGTCTTCTGCAACTGCGCCTTGCGGATCTTGGCGCCCATGCGGTCCGGCCCGTCGTCCACCTCGATGCGCAGTCCGCGCGCGCGCAGTTGCGACTGCACCGTGCGCGCGTAGTCCACGTGCCGGTCCGCGATGGGGATGACCACCGCCTGCACCGGCGACAGCCAGAGCGGGAAGTGCCCGCCCGTGTGCTCGATGTAGACGCCGAGGAAGCGCTCCAGCGAGCCGAGGACCGCGCGGTGGAGCATCATCGGCCGGTGTTCCGCGCCGTCCTCGCCGATGTAGGTGAGGCCGAAGGACTGCGGCATGGCCATGTCGATCTGCAGCGTGCCCAGTTGCCAGGAGCGGCCGATGGCGTCCTTGAAGTGGAACTCCAGTTTCGGCCCGTAAAACGCACCCTCTCCGGGTGAGACGGTGTACTCCTTGCCGGCGTTGACCACGGTCTCGCCCAGCAGGTTCTCCATGGGCTCCCAGTCCTCCGGGTTGCCGGCGAACTTCGTGGGACGCGTGCCCAGCCGGATCTCTGGCTCGCCGAGCGCGAGTTCGCTGTAGACGCGATCCAGCATGGCAAAGTTGGAGACCACCTCGCCCTCGAACTGCTCCGGCGTGCAGTAGATGTGCGCGTCGTCCTGCGCGAAGGACCGCACGCGCGTGAGCCCGTGGAGGACGCCCGAGCGCTCGTTGCGGTGCAGGCGCGTGAACTCCGCGAGGCGCAGCGGCAGTTCGCGGTAGGAGTGGTGGCCGCTAGCGAAGTAATGGCAGTGGCCTGGGCAGTTCATGGGCTTCAGGCCCATCTCCTCCTCGCCCGACTCGAACAGGTACATGTCCTCCGAGAAGTTCTGGTAGTGCCCGGAGGTCTTCCAGAGGTCCACACCGAAGACCTGCGGCGTGATCACCTCGCGGTAGCCGTACTCCTCGTACAACTCGCGGATGTACTCCACCAGGCCGTTGTAGAGCACCGTCCCGCGCGGGTGCCAGAACGGCGATCCGGGCGCGATGGGATCGAGGTGGAACAGGTCCAGTTCGCGCCCCAGGCGGCGGTGGTCGCGCTTCTCCGCCTCTTCGCGCTGGTGTTCATACGCCGCCAGGTCCTCCGGCGTGGGGAACAGCAGGCCGTAGACGCGCTGGAGCATCGGGTTCTTCTCGTCGCCCCGCCAGTAGGCGCCGGCGACGCGGTCCAGTTTGAACGCGCCCAACTGGCCCGTGGTCTCTGTGTGCCCGCCGCGGCAGAGGTCCTGGAACTCCCCGTGCCGGAAGTGCCCGACGGTATCCTCCTCGATGCCGTCGATCAGTTCGAGTTTGTACGGCTGGTCGCGGAAGACCTCGCGCGCCCGGTCCTTCGAGATCTGCTCGCCCGTGATCGGCAGGTCGCGTTCCACGGACTGCCGCATGCGCGCCTCAAGCACGCCCAGGTCGTCCGGGGTGAGCGGGCGTGGGAGGTCGAAGTCGTAGTAGAAGCCGTTGTCCACGGGCGGGCCAATGGCGTACTTCGCCTCCGGGAACATCTCCAGCACGGCCTCCGCCAGCACGTGCGCGGCGGAGTGACGCTGGCGGAACAGGCGCTCCTCGGGCGGCAGGTCGTCGAAGGGGACATCGCTCATGGGGGGGTACTCCTCGGGTCTGCGGCACACGAAACGACAAAGCGCGCTCGTCCCAACCGGGACGCGAGCGCGCTCACGTGGTTCCACCCGACTTCCCCCGCCGCGCCTGCACTCGGGGGCTAGCGGCCCATCGAGGCGTGCGAGCGCGAGGCTCGTGGGCCCGGTAACGAGGGCAGGCCGCCGCGGGTTCGCCCGCGGGCTCAGGGGTGGTGCCGTCCGCGTCGCGGCCTCCGGGGCTCTCAGCGCCGCGTCCGACCTCGACCGTGTCGAGGAGGCGCGGGCCCCGTTCTCTGCAAGCCGCCGGTGCGGGGCGTGTCCCCGTCAGCGCTCGGATCTGTCGCGCCCCTACGAGGGAGCGCGGCTGGAAGGTGTCATCGTAGGACAACGAGCGTGCGGGCGCTGCGGTTAACGGCGAGATGTGAGGACTCTGCCATAGCGGAGCGTCATGGGGTTACGCGAAGACGACCGCCGTGTCCGCACGCTCAGGAGGCGTGGCCGGGAGGCCGCGGCCGCCCTCGACTGTTCCGCCCGGAGGAAGCCATGCCCTTCACGCTGCCGCGGATCACCCCCACCCCGACCCTCCCCCCTCAACGGGGAGGGGGCCGGAGGCAGAGGGGGAGTCGGAGCCGGGGGCGTATCGCGCGGCTGGCGCTGGTGCTGCTGCCGCTGTTCGCGCTGGTCGCGGCCGGGTGTACCGATGACGACCCGGGCGCCGAGGACGCGACCGGCACCGTTGCGGCGTCCCCGCAGGCGACGGCCACCGAGGACGCTGCCACACCGACGTCGACGGCCACGGCGACCGGGACGCCCTCCACGGACGGCGCATCCGAGGGCAGCGGGGGGTTCGAGGACGCGGTGACGCGCGTCGTGGAGCTCGCGCGGCCCTCGGCGGTGCAGGTGACCACGGAGCAGGTGGTGAACAACGCAGGGACGGAGACCGTCGTGCCCTCGGGCGTCGGGTCCGGGGTCATCATCGATGACCAGGGGCACGTCCTGACCAACGACCACGTGATCACGGGCGCCTCGAACGTGATCGTGTCGCTCACGGACGGCCGCCAGTTCGATGCGGAGATCGTGGGGCAGGACCCGCAGACCGACCTCGCCGTCCTGCGCCTGCTGGAGATCGAGGGAGAGGACCTGCCGGTCGCGGCCATCGGATCGTCCGGCGACCTGCGCGTCGGCTCGTGGGTGGTGGCCATCGGGCACGCGCTCGGGCTGGAGGGCGGGCCGACCGTGACGACCGGCGTCGTGAGTGCTCTCGGGCGGACGGTGCAGGAGCCGGGCGTGGGCGGAGCGCCGGGGCCGTTCCTGTTCGACGTGATCCAGACGGACGCGCCGATCAATCCCGGCAACTCGGGCGGCCCGCTGGTGAACCTGCAGGGCGAGGTGATCGGCATCAACACACTGGTGGCCGGCAGTGCGGGCGCGGGCATCCCGGCGCAGGGCATCGGCTTCGCGATCGCGATCGACACCGCGATCCCGCTGGCGGAGGAGATGATCGAGACAGGCCGAGTGGTGCATCCGTTCGTCGGGATCAACTACGTCCCGCTCAACAGCGCCGTCGCCTCGCAACTCGGCATCCAGACGACGCAGGGCGCCCTCATCGGCGGCGTGCAGCCCGGATCGCCGGCAGAGGCGGCCGGCCTCCAGGCGGACGACGTGATCGTCGCCATCGACGGCGAACCGCTCGTCGGCGAGTCAGACCTGCCGGAAGCGCTCGACGCGCGCGAGGTCGACGACCAAGTCGAGTTCGAGGTGCGGCGTGGCGAGGAGACGCTGACCGTGGAGGTCACGCTGGGCGAGGCGCCGCCGCGCTGATCGGCTGGGGGCCACGGAAGAGGAGTGGTGGGCGGTACTGGATTCGAACCAGTGACCTCAGCGATGTCAACGCTGCGCTCTAACCAACTGAGCTAACCACCCGCATGCACGCCCTCCGACGGTGCGCGCGGCCCTCGACGGGCGGGCGACCGAGGCGTGACGCACATGGTACCGCGCCGGGCGGCCCAACCGCCAACACTCGCGCGCCCCTCGGTGATTGGAGGCGTGTCGTGCGGTACACTGGTCGGCATCGGACGGCACTGGGTGTAACGCCATGGACCTCTCGTTACGGCACCCAGTGACGACACCGAGTGACAGCAGCGTGAGCGGTCAGACGAGCGGCAGGGCTCCCAACCGGTTGTTGCCGGACGGCGGGGGCATTGCAAATTCGTTGACACGCTAAAAATGCGCTGCTACGTTCCTGCCGAGTCCGGGGCCTCTAGCTCAATGGCAGAGCAGCTGACTCTTAATCAGCCGGTTCTGGGTTCGAATCCCAGGGGGCTCACCACTCGGTCAGGCCGCGGCGGGGAAACAACGCGGTTGGGCAGTCCGGCGCGGGGAAGTGTCGGAACTGGCAGACGAGCGTGATTTAGGATCACGTGCCGCAAGGCGTAGGAGTTCGAGTCTCCTCTTCCCCACCACGGCTCAGTGGTGAGCCAGCGAACAGGTATCACGTGGAGTGCGCACGTCCAGGCGGCTGCGCGGAGGGGTCCATGGCGAGACTGCTCGAGGTCACGAACCTCAAGACATACTTCTTCACCGACGAAGGTGTGGTGCGCGCCGTCAACGGCGTGTCCTGGCACCTGGATGAAGGGGAGACACTGGCGCTGGTGGGCGAGTCCGGTTGCGGCAAGTCCGTCACGGCCATGTCCATCCTCCGCCTCATCCCCAACCCGCCCGGGCGCATCGTGGACGGGACCATCCTCTTCGAGGGCAAAGACCTGCTGAAGATGAACGATGCGGAGATGCGGTCCATCCGCGGCAACCGCATCGCCATGGTCTTCCAGGAGCCCATGACGTCGCTCAACCCGGTGCTCACCATCGGCCAGCAGATCCGCGAGGCGATCCAGTTGCACCTGGGCCTCGGCGACACGGAGTCCACCGCCCGCGCGGTGGAACTGCTGGAGTTGGTCGGCATCCCGGAGGCTGACCAGCGGGTGAAGGACTATCCGCACCAGTTCTCCGGCGGCATGCGCCAGCGCGTGATGATCGCCATGGCGCTGTCCTGCAACCCGAAACTCCTGATCGCAGACGAGCCCACCACCGCGCTGGACGTGACCATCCAGGCGCAGGTCCTGGAGATCATGGCCCGCCTGGCCACGGACCTGGGCACGGCCGTCCTGGTCATCACGCACAACCTGGGCGTGGTCGCCCGCTACGCGGACCGCGTCAACGTCATGTACGCCGGCGAGATCGTGGAGAGCGGCTCCGCCATGGACGTCTTCAAGCGGCCGCGGATGCCGTACACGGTGGGCCTCATGGCCTCCGTGCCGCGCCTGGACGCCACGGAGAAGGTCCGCCTCATGACCATCGAGGGCCAGCCGCCGCTCCTCATGCAGGAGATCGTCGGATGTCCGTTCCGCCCTCGTTGTGACTGGGCGATCGACAAGTGCGCCGAGGTGCACCCGGAACTCGAAGAGAAGGTGCCGGGGCACTTCGCCCGCTGCATCCGTAACCCCCAGGTGGACGAGCGCACCCGCGAGGCGGCCGGTTCCGCCGCCGCGGGCAACTAGCGCGGAGGACGGACGATGACGACACAGACGCCAGTCGCCGGAAGCGCCGGCACCAAGCGCGCATACGAGTCCACGGTCAAAGAGGGCGAGACCCTCGTCGACGTGCAGGACCTGCGGATGTACTTCCCGGTCACTGCCGGGCTGTTCATCCAGAAGAAGGTCGCGGATGTCCGCGCCGTGGACGGCCTCAGTTTCGAGGTGCTGAAGGGCGAGACCCTGGGCCTCGTGGGCGAGTCCGGCTGTGGCAAGTCCACCACCGGCCGCGCCGTCCTCCAGTTGTACCGCCCCACCGCCGGCACGGTGAACTTCGGCGGTACGGAACTGACGAAGTTGAAAGGCGGCGACCTGCGCCGCTTCCGCCGCCGGATGCAGATGATCTTCCAGGACCCGTTCTCCTCGCTGAACCCGCGCATGAGCGTGGGCCAGATCATCGGCGAGCCGCTGGCGATCCACGGCCTCTACAAGGGCTCGGAGCGCCGCGAGCGCATCCAGTACATCCTGGAGGCGGTGGGCCTGAACCCCACGTTCGCCCGGCGCTACCCGCACGAGTTCTCGGGCGGGCAGCGGCAGCGCATCGGCATCGGCCGGGCGTTGGCGGTGGAGCCGGAGTTCATCGTCTGCGACGAGCCGGTGTCGGCGCTGGACGTGTCCATCCAGGCGCAGGTGATCAACCTGCTGGAAGACCTCCAGGGCCAGTTCGGCCTCACGTACCTCTTCATCGCCCACGACCTGGCGGTCGTCCGGCACATCTCCGACCGCGTGGCGGTGATGTACCTGGGCAAGATGATGGAACTGGCCGACCGCAACGAGTTGTACGAGAACCCGCTGCACCCCTACACCAAGGCCCTCCTCTCCGCCGTGCCGATCACGGATCCCGAGGTGGAACGCCAGCGCGAGCGCATCATCCTGACCGGTGACGTGCCCTCGCCGTTGCGCCCGCCCCCGGGCTGCGTGTTCAACACCCGCTGCCCCATCGCCGTGGACGAGTGCCGCGAGCGCGTCCCGGAGTGGCGCGAGATGGCGCCTCGGCACTGGGTGGCCTGCCACCGCGTGTAGTTTGGCCGCTTGCGGCCGTGACTGTGGTCCGGCCGCTTGCGGTCGAGACCGTGCCCGGACGCTTCGGCGCCGTGGCTAGTGAAGCCCCGCGAAAGCGGGGCTTCACCCTTGTGTGCGCTACCGGGGTGGCGTGACGGCACGGATCGCCCGCGGATCACCCCCATCCCAGGCTTACCCCATCGAGGGGGGAAGGGGCCTGAGGAAGGACGCCGGGGCGCTTGTTCCCGCTCATCCTGAGTCTGTCGAAGGACGAGCGGGGGCGACTGTGCCCCGCCTGCGATCCGCTGCTGCGGGCCATCGAGGTAGGAGGGGCGCGCTTCGA
>JBBDIC010000152.1:0-9138 GCA_040880625.1 Dehalococcoidia bacterium
TGCCGGCGGATCGGGCTGCTCGCCGCGATCCACTACCGCAGCGGCTTCGGACACGGTGCCGTGTTGATCCCGACGGCGGACGGTTGCTGGGAGGTGATCTCGGCGATCGGCCTCCGTCGGTGGGAGCGTGGACGTCGCTTCGCGCCACAGTCGTTGCGGGGCGCACGCCCGCTCGCCTGACCTAATCCGGCCTCGCTTCCTCCTCCTTTCGGGGCGCCCGCCCGCTCGCCTCACAAAATCCGCCCGCGCTGCCCCCTCCTTTCGGGGCCGCCTTCGGGCGGCCCCGATTTCGTCGTGCCCGTGTTCGCGGGAGACATGCGCGCGCCCGCCGGGCGCCCGCCAGAAGCAGTGAAGGAGGAGGAGTCATGGCACCGATACACCAAGGAGACCGATCGTGAACGAAGAGAGCAGTTACCACCGGGCGGTCCACGCCGTCTGGGTACGCAGCCTCGCCGAGTACCAGGAGTGGCCCGGCGAGAGGCGCCAGGCGGCGCAGCCGGCGACCGACGCCCTGCTCACCTGGCTGCGGGGATGCACGGACGAAGCCGAGCTGATCCCGCGCTACTGGGAGGCGGGAGACGCACCGGGCGGGGTGCTGCGCAAGCACCTGTCCGACGCATTCGATGCGGACGACCTGTTGGTGCTGGAGGAGGCGTGCTTCCAGCTCCGCCTGCTCGAACTCCGTTCGGAGCACCGGCAGGATGGCTGACCGCTACGACGTTGAGGCGATCCGCGCCGCGCACCCGATCACCGAGACGGTGCGCGACGCGGGCGTCGCCCTCAGGCCCACCGGACGGCGGCTCTCGGGCCGCTGTCCGTTCCATGAGGACCGTGACCCGAGCCTCGTGGTCTACCCGGACACGGCGAGCTACTTCTGCTTCGGATGCAGCGCGGGCGGCGACGTGATCGACTTCGTCGGCCGCATCCGAGGGACTGCCTTCAAGGAGACGGCGGCGTGGCTGTCGAGTGGCGTGATGCCGCTCCCATCCAACGTCGTGAGGCTCCCGCCGGCTCGCACGGCGCGGCCGCTCGCACCGGACGAGGCTGCGGTCGTCGAGGCCGCGGTCGAACACTATGAACGTTCGCTCGGGACGTACCCGGACGTGCGCTCGTACCTGGCCCGACGCGGCATTGATCTCGATACCGCCCGGCAACTCCGGCTCGGCTATGCCGCTGGCGGACTGGCACGCCATCTCCGCAATCGCGGACACCGTCTCGACGCTGCACAGCAGCTCGGGCTGCTGTCGGGCGATCGCGAGGCATTCAACGGGAGGATCGTGATCCCGGAGCTCGACGCCAGCGGGCGCGCTCGCTGGCTGACCGGTCGCACCCTCTGCGGCCACGACCCGCGCTACCTCAACCTCCGCGCTCCGTCTCCGCTACTCGGCCTCGCACGGGCGCGGCTTGTCGGGAGCGAGGCCGTGGTCGTGACGGAAGGACCGTTCGACTGGCTGACGGCGTGCAGCTGGGCGATCCCGGCAGTGGCGCTGCTCGGCACGCACGTGTCACAGCCTGCGATCCAGGCGTTGCGCTTGTTCGCGCGATGTTATGTCGCTCTCGACGCCGACGACCCCGGTCGTCGCGCTGCTGCCGCGCTCGTCACCGACCTCGGACCGCGAGCCGCGCTGATGACGCTCCCTCGGGGGATCCACGACCTCAACGAGCTCGGACAACGGCGCGACGGTCGCGCGGTGTTCCTGCGCTCGCTTCACGAGTCACGCACACGAATGGAGGAGTCATGGCCGATGCCAACGGACCGAGATCGCCACGACCGAGCAGCCTGAGCCGCGAGGCCAAGCGCCGGTTGCGACAACCGCTCGACGACGTCCTGGTCGCCGAGCGCACCACAGATGCCGGTGCGGTCGTCCGCTACCTCGAAGGCTGGCGAGCGATCGAACAGGCGAACGCGCTCTTTGGCGTGGACCGCTGGGGTGCCGAGGTGATCGGTGAGGTCACCTATCGTCCGCTCCCGGGCGGCGGTCGCAGCCGCGGCGCGACGAACGGCGTCTACACGGCGACGGTGCGGGTGACGGTCGACGGCTGCCTCCCGCACAGCGATGTCGGCGTCGGCACGGTCGTCGAGCACAGTGCCGAAGGCCACGGCACCGCCTACAAGACCGCGGTGACCGACGCGCTCAAGCGCGCGTTACGTCACTTCGGGGATCAGTTCGGAAACCGGCTGTCGGCGGGCCCGGGCGAGTGCGACCTGCCCGAAGTCTCGCCGCCTGAGGAACTCCGCCGACAGGTGCTGACGATCGCCGCCAGCGCAGGGTCGGATGAGACGCGCACCCGCGAGTGGGTTGCGCAGCGCTATGGTTGCCCACTCGAGGAGCTCGACGGGCAGCCACTGCAACACGCCGTGCGAGCGCTCTCGCAGGGGCTCCACCGCCGGCACGAGCAGGCCCAGGCCGCATAGCCATGGTCCACTCTTCACGTGGCGTCGGCGTGCATCTCATCGAGACACGCTTCGGCTGTTACCGCGTCGCTCTGGTGCCGCTGACGGTCAGCGCGATCCCGGGGTTCCGCGCCTCCGTCGTGCAGGCCGTGCGCTCAGACGAGCCAGGCCGCGCGATCCGGCTCACGCTCTACGAACGCGACATGCCAATCCCCGTGCCGGATGGCCTCGATGCCGCGTAAGGCGACCACCGCGCGGCCGGATACGTACGCGGCCATCACGGACCGCATCATCGCGGCACTCGACCAGGGCACGGTGCCCTGGCGACAGCCCTGGCGATCGCGCGGACTCCGCAACGCGATCTCCGGACGCTCGTATCGCGGCATCAACCTGCTGCTGCTCGGCCTCACCGCCCTCGAAGGCGGCTTCGACGATCCCCGCTGGCTCACGTACCGCCAGGCGCAGGCGAAGGGCGGACACGTCCGGCGCGGCGAGCGGGGTACGCAGATCGTGCTCTGGAAGTGGATCGACCGCAGCGATGCGGACACCGGCGAAACGCAGCAGCACTACCCGCTGCTGCGCCTCTTCACCGTCTTCAACATTACGCAATGCGATGACGTCGCATTGCCCGCGTACGACGAAGGTGGGTCGCAGGATCCGCTGGCCGAGGCCGATGCGATCGTCGCGGGCTACGCGGGTGGGCCGCCGGTCGTGCATGACGCCGACAGCGCCTACTACATCCCGTCGCGAGACGAGGTGCATCTGCCGCCGCGCGAGTCCTTCCGCGACGTGCAGGGCTACTACGCGACGCTCTTCCACGAGCTCGCCCATTCCACCGGCCATCAGAGCCGCCTCAACCGCGAGGGCTACCAGTCAGCCGCCCGCTTCGGGTCGGAGATGTACTCGCGCGAGGAACTCGTAGCGGAGTTCACGGCGGCGTTCCTCGGCCAGGAGGCCGGGACCGATCCGTCACGCGTCGAACAGTCCGTCGCCTACATCGCGTCGTGGCTGAAGGCGCTGCGAGATGACCGGCGGCTCGTCGTGATCGCTGCGGGCCAGGCACAACGTGCGGCCGACCACATCCTCGGGCGCGGTCCCGAGGTCGCTGAGGTCGCGGCTGCCGATGAAGATCCCGCGCTTGCTGTCTGAACCCACGCGCGTCGTGCGCTCCCAACCGTGACTCAACAAGGAGAATCAACCATGACAACCGAGACCCAACCGGTGACCGAACGCGCCGTTGAGACGCTCATTCCGCTCGACAAGCTCAAGAAGTCGCCCCGTAACGCCCGCATCACGTCGCACACGGATGCGGCGATCGGGGCGCTGGCCGCAAGCATCCACGCCAAAGGGATGCTGCAAAACCTCGTGGTGGAAGCCGAACGGACCGCCGACGGTGCGGAGACGGGCTGCTACTTCGTCACCGCAGGCGAGGGCCGTCGGCTCGCGCAATTGCTTCGTGCCAAGCGCAGGCAGATCAAGAAGACCGAGCCGATCCGCTGTGTCGTGGACGCGACGAACGACCCCTTCGAGGTCAGCCTCGATGAGAACGTCACCCGTTCCTCGATGCACCCCGCCGACCAGTTCGAAGCCTTCCTGCGCCTCAGCCAGGAGCGGGGATGGAGCGCGGAAGAGGTCGCCGCGCGGTTTGGCGTGACGGCGAATATCGTGCGTCAGCGGCTGCGTCTCGGTGCGATTAGTCCCCGGCTGATGCAGCTCTATCGCGAGGACGAACTGACGCTCGATCAGCTGATGGCCTTCGCAATCAGCGAGGACCATGCCCGGCAGGAGCAGGTGTACGACAACCTCGCGTGGAATCGGGAGCCACGCAACATTCGGCACAGAATGATGGAAAGCCATGTGCCGGCAAGCGATCGGCGCGTGATCTTCGTCGGCATGGATGTCTATGCCAACGCGGGCGGTGTGATCGTGCGCGACCTGTTTTCCGAGGATGGCGATGGCTACATCGAGGACGCCGCGCTGCTCGACCGGCTCGCGCTGGAGCAACTGCTCCGCGTCGCCGCCGAGGTCCAGGCGAGCGGCTGGAAATGGGCCCAGGCGTACCTCGACTACCCACACGACCACGGCCTGCGGCGCACGTATCCGCGGCAAGTGGAACTTCCCGCGGCCGACCGCGAACGACTCGACGCGCTGCGCACCGAGTACGACGAGTTGAACGAGCAATACGAGGGCGACGAAGAAGAGGACGTTCCGGCCGACCTGGACGCCCGGCTCGAGGCGTTGGAATCCGAGATCGACCGGATCTCCGAGCGCAAGCGCGTGTTCGACCCGGAGGTGATGGCGCGTGGCGGGGTACTCGTCACGTTGGACCAGGATGGGACGGCGCGGATCGAGCCTGGCTTCGTCCGTCCGGAGGACGAGGCGCAAGCGGAGCCGCGTGCCACTGGCGATCGGGGCGACAACGATGGCGACGCGTCTCCCAACGATTACGGTGGCGCCGGCCCGTCGACCGCCGCAGACGACGAGGACACCGATTCGGACAAGCCGATGTCGGACGCTGTGGTTCGCGACCTCACCGCGCATCGCACGCTGGGCCTCCGTCTCGCGCTGGGAGAGCGTCCGGACGTGGCGCTGCTCGCCGTCACGCACGCGCTGACCGCGCAGACCTTCTACCTCTATGACGAGGTGACGTGTCTCGAGATCCGCTCGACCGTGACGTCATTGGTTGGCCACGCGGACGGGATCGCGGAGACGCCCGCGGCGAAGGCGTTCGCAGAGCGGCACGAGGCGTGGGCGTCGCAAATGCCGCCCGAAGCGGCGGACCTGTGGGCGTTCGTCGCCGCGCTCGACGACGATCGACGCATGAGTCTGTTCGCGCACTGCGCAGCGCGGACGGCATTCGCGGTCAGGCAGCGGTGGGATCGCAAATCGCGGGCGCTGGCGGCGGCGGATCGCCTGGCCGACGCCGTCTCGCTCGACATGACCACCCATTGGGCGCCGACGGTGCAGGCGTTTCTCGGCCGAGTCACGAAGGCGCAGATCGCGCAGGCCGTGCGTGAGGGCGTTTCCGAGAAGGACGCGGAGCGGATCTCCAGCATGAAGAAGCTGCCGATGGCCGAGGCCGCGGAGCAACTGCTGGCTGGGACGGGCTGGCTGCCGGCTCCGCTGCGGACACCAAAAGCGGGCGACGCGGATGCGGGGGAGTCCTACGCCGAAGCCGCTTGATGATTACGGCGAAGGTCGGGAACCCACCTCCGCGTCCGGAGTGATGTGACCTCGGAGGTCTGCTGAGGCATCGGCACGGCACCGGCACGGGGAACCACGACCGACGACGAACGAACGCGTGACGTCACGGTCGACTGATACCTGGTTACCGGCGCGTCATCTACACCCGCGGGGATGACCTGCCGGGTCATCTCGCCTGCACGCTCTCCGGATGCGTCGTCGCGTATGGGCGACAACCGAACGTCCCCTTTCGCGACGCGCGCATCTGTGGTCGCCCTCACGCGCTGGATGGGCCGCTGGCCTTACGGCGCAACCGCCTACTCAATGAAGGAGCCCTGGAATGTATAGCCCGAAGATCCCCGAACGGTTGATCCCGATCCTGTACCGGCTCGGCCGCGAACGCCACCGGCCGATGACGCACCTCGTCGCCGAGGCAGTCGAGCGCTATCTCGAAGACGAAGGATGGCTCGCAGAGGTGGTGACGGAGGCGCGCAGCGGTACGGTCGTACACCTGCGCGGCGATGAGCGTCATGCAGCCTGAGCACCAGCCGGAGACCGATGCACGGCCCCCGTTGCAGACGAAGCACATCCGCGCCGCAGGGTTCGGCGCCGCGGTCGATGCCTGCGTGACTGAGCGCAGCGAAATCTGGTTTCTGTCACTGCTGGGCAACCAGCAATCGATTCGCGCGCTCTGGGCGCGCCTCGTCAAAGGCGAGATGGCCTATCTCGCAGATGACCAGTTCGCAGGAGGTGCTGCGTTCTGGCTCGCGACGAGTGTCCGGCATCAGTGCCGGTTCCACGTCACGCGGCTGTCGGCCACCGGCGCGCATCACGCGTTGCTCGTCCCCGACGCCGCGCTCTACGCCGCGGAGCAGCCGGAGTTCCTGCTGCTCGCCCGGACGGCGGAGGAGGCGCCGGTCCTGCACTATCGCTTCCTCAACCGCCGGCTCGACCTTCCGCTCCACCCCACATGGAGCGGCTGGCTGTGGGAGCGTGCCTTGCACACCGGCGAGGCGCAGCAACTCGACGCGATGGGCATCCTCGCCTATCGCTGCACACCCGATCCGGCGGGTCTCGCCGAGGCCCTCGGGCGCGCGCTACGCGGACACCGGCTGCCGGTGCCGCCTGACACGCTGACTGAGGTATCTTGAACGAAGGAGGCGCACCATGGGCGATGTCGCCGTTGAAGTTCCCCAAGAACTCCTCGACCAACTCGAACGATCGGGGCTCCAACGCGTCGATGAGCCCCAACGGGTTCGCGTCGCGCTGGCCATCCATCTGTTCACCACCGAGCGTATCTCGATCGGGCGTGCTGCCGAGCTCGCCGGCTACCCCCTGATCGAATTCCACGATCTCCTCCGCGAGCTTGAGATCCCGACGGTCATCTACGACCGCGAGGAGTACGAGCGGGATCAGGAGGCGGTCGACCGGCTGCGTACACGGGTGGATCGTGACGGCAGTCGCTGACACGAGCCCGCTGCTCGCGCTCGCCAACCTCGATCTTCTGCATCTGCTCCCCGACCTCTTTGAGCGGACGCTCATCCCGCCCGCGGTGCTCGCCGAGGCGACGCAGCGCAGGCCGGACGCTCCCGGAGCGCGCGCAATCCGGCGGGCGATCGAGGCAGGCATCCTGCAAGTTGAGGAGGCCGCATCCGGACTGCGTGCCGGTCCCATGCCGGACCGGCTGGGTCCCGGCGAGCGCGAGGCCATTGCGCTGGCGCTCGCCGTCGGTGCGGAATGGGTGGTGCTCGACGACCGAGCCGCCCGCCGGTACGCGACTGGTCTCGGGCCAGCGGTGATCGGGACGGTGCGGATCCTCGAGTTCGCGCGTGAGTCCGGACGGATCGACCGCGTGACACCGCTCCTTGAGCAATTGCGCGCCGATGGGTTTCGGCTCGGCGACGACATCATCGAGATGATGCGCGCCGTCGAACACGATCCGGATCGCTGAACTCAACGCGCGTCGGAATTCCGACAGCAGCACTTCCGGTTCGCCGGCAACGGGGCCTCCTCATCGCGGAGGCCCTCTTCACGTTCAACTTACATCGAAGGAGAAAAAGATATGAGTCGATTGGAAAGCCAGGCGAAGGCTCACTACTTCCCCACGCCACCCGAGGTGGTCGCACGCGTCGCCGCTCTGATCCGCCCGGCGAATCACAGTGGACGCACAATCGTCCGCTTGCTCGACCCATGCTGCGGGACGGGCGCGGCCCTCCGTCAGCTCGCGCAGACGGTCGGCGGTGAGAGCTACGGGATCGAGATCGCCGACGACCGCTATTCCGAGGCGCATCCGCTCCTCGACCACGCGCTTCACTCGAGCGCACTTGGCGTCCGCATCGCGAACGGCTCGTTCTCGTGCCTCTTCCTCAATCCGCCGTATGACTACGACGATGAGGCGAGACGCCTAGAGCACGCGTTCCTCACGACGATCACACGAGCGCTCTGCCCCGACGGGCTGCTCGTCTTCATCATCCCGCAGCGGCGGCTCGTCACGTCGGCACGGTACCTCACGGGACACTATCGCGAGCTGGCCTGCTACCGCTTCCCCGACGATCAGTACGAGGCCTTCCACCAGGTCGTGCTGTTCGGAGTGAAGCGTCACGATCCGGTCATCGACGCCGACTTGCAGGCGACCGTGACCGCTTGGGCGGAGGCAGCACTACCGGAGTTGCCACTCGCCGGCGACGAGCGCGGCGGGTACAGCCTCCCGGCGCTCGATCCAGGTGCTGTGCTCTTCACCTCCCAGTTCTTCGACCCGGAAGAGGCGGCGCGCGAAGCACGTCACGCTGGCCTGTGGGCGAACGCTTCGCTCGCCGAGCGGATCTGGCCGCCGGAGGAGCGACGGACGCGGCCGTTGATGCCGCTGCGCCGGGGACACCTCGCCGTGCTGATCGCGGCCGGCTTCCTCGACAACATCCAGCTCCGCTCGGGCGACCGACGGTTGCTGGTGAAGGGGCGGACCTACAAGGTCTCCGTCCCGGTGTACTCGCCTGACCCCGAGGTCGAGGTGGAACGCGAGGTGATGCGCACCTCGGTCGTCGCGCTCGACCTGAAGAGCGGACAGGTCGAGGTGATCGCCGGCGGCGGGTCCGCAGACGAAGCGGTGGCTGCGTGACGTCACTCACCGCATTTATCGAAGAGCACCGCGAGGCAATCACCCGTACGGTGCTCCGCGCCTACCCGCCGATCTACTCGGCACGGAACCGGGCCGACTGGGGCTTCGACCTCAGGCGGCTGCGACGCCGTCCGCTGGGCGGCCAGGCCGACGCGATCCGCGCATTGGCTGTGTCGATGCAGCAGCATCGTGGCACGAACCTCGTCGGCGAGATGGGGACGGGCAAGACGATGATAGCGACGGCCTCGGCGTACCTCGCCGGGTTCCGGCGGGTGCTCGTGCTGTGCCCGCCGCACCTCGTGCGCAAGTGGAAGCGCGAGGTGGAGGCAACCATCCCGCTCGTCTCGGCGGTGATCGCATCGACGACTGCGGACTTCACGCGATTACCTTCCGCTGGTGATCGCCCGCAGTTCGTGATCCTGTCACGCGAGCGCGCGAAGCTCTC
>JBBDIC010000152.1:9238-47176 GCA_040880625.1 Dehalococcoidia bacterium
CCGCTGGTGATCGCCCGCAGTTCGTGATCCTGTCACGCGAGCGCGCGAAGCTCTCCTACCGTTGGAAGCCCGCTGTGGTGTCACGGCTCGCGATCGGCGGCGGGCGCGTCGCCCTCGACGACGATGGAGAACCGCTGCGGCGGCTCTGCTGTCCCGCGTGTTACGCGGCGCTCTTCGACGGTGAGGGACTGCCGCTCGACTTGCAGGCGCTCTCGCGGAAAAAGCACGCGTGCGACGCGTGCGGGTCGCCGCTCTGGCAGGCGGACCGCGCCGGGCCGCGGCGATTCCCGCTCGCCGACTACGTCGCTCGGCGCATGCCGGGCGCTTTCGATCTGCTGATCGTGGACGAGCAGCACGAGTACAAGGCGCGCGGCTCGGCGCAGGGGATCGCGGCGGGGGCGCTCGCTGAGGCCTGCGGACGGACGCTAACGCTCACCGGCACGCTGATGGGCGGTTACGCCTCGACGCTCTTCTATCTGCTGTGGCGGTTCTCGCCCGAGGTGCGGGAGGAGTTCGGCTACGGTGACGAAGGTCGCTGGATCTCGCGCTACGGGATCGTCGAGCGCATCACGCGTCGCGGAGACGACGAGGCCATTGAGGACGGGCGGTCCAGCCGCCGGCGTGGCTATCGCACGCGCACCGTTGAGAAGCCGGGCGTCTCCCCCGCGGTGCTGTTCCACCTCATCGGGAACACGGTGTTCCTACGCCTGGCGGACGTCGCCTCCGATCTGCCGGAGTACCGCGAAGAAGTGCGGCTGATCGCGATGGACCGCGGCGACGGTCAGGGGCCGTCGCAGGCATCGTCCTACCGGCAACTGTCGGATGCGTTGCACGCGGCCGTCATGGCCGCATTGGCTGCGGGCACGCGGCGACTGCTAGCCGCATATCTGCAGACGCTGCTGGCTTACCCGGACGCGTGCACCAACGGCGAGACGGTGATCGACCCGGGGAGCGGCGAGGTGATCGCCTCGGCGCCACCGCTGCCCAGCGACCGTCTCTACCCGAAGGAACAAGCGCTGCTCGACCTCGTGCAGGAGGAGCGCAGTCGCGGGCGACGTGTGCTCCTCTACATCACGCACACGCAGAGCCGCGACATTGCGCCGCGACTCGAACGCGTGCTCGGTGCGGTGGGGATCCGCGTCGCCACGCTCAAAGCGGACACGGTTGCCACCGACGCCCGCGAGGACTGGGTGAATCGGAAAGTGCGCGAGGGCATCGATGTGCTGCTTGTACATCCCCGGCTCGTCCAGACCGGGCTCGACCTGATCGACTTTCCGACGATCGTTTGGTACGAGGTCGAGTACTCCGTGTACACGATGCGGCAGGCGAGCCGTCGCTCGTGGCGCATCGGCCAACGACATCCGGTACGGGTGATCTACTTCGCATACCGCGCCACGCTTCAGGCGCAGGCTTTGCAACTGACCGCGAAGAAGCTGCAGGCGTCGCTCGCGGTGGAAGGCGACCTCGTCGAAGAGGGCCTCGCCGCCCATGGGACCGATGGCGATGACTTGTTGCTCACGCTCGCCCGCAGCCTCTCGGCTCAGGACGAAGTGAACGAGGAGTCGCTCGAAGGGCTGTTCGCGGAGGTACGGGCGGTCGCCGATGCAGCGGAGGACGCGCTCGACCGCGAGGAGACCGAGGTGCCTGCGCCCATCGGGATGTCAGTGGACGCTGCCGTAATCGAGCTAGACCTCACACCCGTGGTCGATCCCGTCGGGGTGCTGATCCGGGCCGAGGAGGTCCGCGAGGGAGGGCAAATGCGACTGTTGTAGAGGCAGTTCGGAGTCGGGTGCCTGGTCAAATGTCCGGGCCGCCCGACTCCGCCCTCTTACTTCTTGCCGCCGCGGCGTACCGTCTCGGTGACCGTTGTCGCCGGGCGGCGGCCAGCCTCGCGTGCTGGGACGAACTGCCCAGTGCGAGCATCGCGGACCACCTTGCCTGTTTCCTTTGATGCCATCGTCCGATTCCTTTCTGGAGGTCGAGTCCTCCGTTTCTTTGTGGCCCAGATAGTAGCACGGGTACGTGTTGACTTATTGCGTCAGCACGGTTAATATCTGCGTATGAATATTGCGGACGTCGCAGAGATTCGTCAAGGCATGGCCCTGGCTGGCCGCGCGGCCGGAGCCCGGCCCGGCGACTGGCCGCTCCGCGTCGTCGAGAGCTCGGACGTCGTCGACGATCGCGTCAGCCTCCAGGGGTTACGGGAGATCGAAGTCCTACGGGACGGACGCAGCGAGGCGCACCTGCTGCGCCCGTTCGACATCCTGGTGACGGCGCGATCGCAGGCGATAAAGGTGGCACTCGTGCCGCCCGAGGTCAGTCGCACCGTCGCGTCATCAACACTGCTCGTCGTCCGCACCCCGGATCCAGGCAGCGGCCTGTCGCACTACCTGTGGTACTACCTCACTTCGACGCGCGGGCGTGCAGAGATGGCTTCGAGGCTGACCGCTACGGCACTGCCGACGCTCTCCGCGAAGGCGCTCGGCGACGTGCCGACCGCGATCCCCCCGCTTGCCGAGCTCCGGCGGCTCGTGGACGTAATAGAGACGTCCGAAGCGACCCACGCGGCGGCGTTTGAGGCCGCGCGCATTCGACACCATGTCCTTCGGGACGCCATCATCGCCGCGGTCGCGGCACAGGCCGGCGAAAGGAACTAGCGATGCCGCTCACGACCGAGGAACTTGAGTCGAAGCTCTGGCGCGCGGCGGACATCCTGCGCGGGCAGATCGATTCGAGTGACTACAAGAACTACATCTTTTCGATGCTCTTCCTGAAGCGGCTCTCCGATCGCTTCGCTGAGGAGGTCGACCGCGCGGTGGCCGCCGGCGTGCCTCGTGAAGTCGCCGAGCGCGAGCCCGATGAGCATGAATTCTTCGTACCCCCTGACGCGCGTTGGAGTGCGATCGTCCGCGAGGCAATGAACCTTGGCGAGGTGCTGAATCGTGCGAGCGCCGAGATCGAGGAGGCGAATGCGCCTCGGCTCGACGGCGTGCTGCGGAACACGAACTGGAACGACGAGTCGAAGCTCGGCAGCCCGGTCAGCCGCGACCGCATCATCGGCAGCCTGCTGCGGCACTTCGACGCAGTGGACCTGCGCGACGAGAACCTGACGCGCGATGGCGAGCAGGGCGCGGTGAACGTCCTGGGCGACTCGTACGAGTACCTGATCCGTGAGTTCGCCGACGACGCCGGCAAGAAGGGCGGCGAGTTCTACACGCCGCGCTCCGTCGTCCGGCTGATCGTGGAGTTGCTCGAGCCGCGCGAGGGGATGCGCATCTGCGACCCGACCGCGGGGTCCGCGGGTATGCTGATCTACACGGCGCAGTACGTCGCGGAGCACGGCGGCAACCCGCGCAACCTCGTGCTGCACGGGCAGGAGCGGAACCTCGGCACGCTCGCCATCGGCAAACTGAACCTGCTGCTGCACGGCCTGCGCGCCGCACGCTACGAGGGTGGCGACGTGATCGAGGAACCCCGTTTGATGGACGAGCGCGGGCGGCTGATGTCCTACGACCGTGTGGTCGCGAATCCGCCGTTCAGCCTGAAGGAATGGGGACACGACTTCGCGCCGAACGACCCGCACCACCGCTTTGACCGCTACGGCGCGATCCCGCCGAAGACGAAGGGCGACCTGGCCTTCCTGCAGCACATGCTCGCCGTCACCAACCCGGACGGGATGGTGGGCGTAGTGATGCCGCACGGGATTCTCTTCCGCGGAGGCGCAGAGGGGACGATCCGCAAGGGGATCGTGGAGGCCGACCTGTTCGAGGCGGTGATCGGCCTGACGCCCAACCTGTTCTATGGGGCGAGCATTCCAGTGGCGATCTGCATCCTGAACAAGAAGAAGCGGCCGGAACGGCGTGGCAAGGTGTTGTTCATCGACGCGGCGCAGCCGGGCTACTTCCGCGCCGGCAAGGCGCAGAACCACCTGGACCGCGAGCACGTGACGAAGATCGTGGAGGCGTTCCGCGCCTTCGAGGAGATCGAGCAGTTCGCCCACGTCGCCGACATCGATGAGATCCGGGCCAATGACTTCAACTTGAACATCTCGCGCTACGTCGACACGACGCAGCACGAGGAGGTCCCGAGCGTCGAGGACGCCCTCGCCCGCCTGCGCGAGGCGGAGGCACGACGCGACGACGCAGCAGCGCGCATGGACGCGCTGCTCGTGGAGCTCGGTTATGCCCGCTAGCGTGCCCGAGGGATGGCGGCGTCTAGCCATCGAAGAGATGGCGTGTCAGCGGACGGAGAAGGTTCGCCCGGCTCGCGATGATCAGACGCCATATGTAGCCCTTGAACACATCCCGAACGGCGGAGGCCGGCTACTCGGCATGGACATTGCGGGCTCTGCGATGAGCCACAAGACGCGCTTCTCGGCAGGCGACACGCTATTCGGGAAGTTGCGACCGAACCTTCGGAAGGTCGTTCGAGCGCAGTTCGATGGCGTTTGTTCCACCGACATCCTTGCGGTCGCAGCCAAGAATGGCACGGACGCCGCGTTCCTCTACCAGCTCCTGGCCAGCGACGTTGCTCATCGGCATGTGATGGGAGACATCACCGGCACCAAGATGCCACGCACGTCATGGGAGCGGCTGGCCGACCTTTCAGTGTCGTGTCCATCCCTCCCCGAACAGCGCGCCATCGCCGCCGTCCTCGACGCCGTCGACGACACCATCGAGCGCACCGAGGCGGTGATCGCGGCGACCGAGGATCTGCGTCGCTCCCTCCTCCACGAGCTGCTCACACGCGGCGTCCCCGGCATGCATTCGGAGTGGAAGCACGTCCCTGGCCTCGGCACCGTACCGGCGTGCTGGGAGGTGACGACTCTGGGGGAGTGCCTCGAAAGGATCGAGGCGGGCAGAAGCCCGCTGTGTGAGAGTCGTCCCGCACGCGGCGACGAATGGGGAGTCCTCAAAGTCAGCAGTGTCAGCTGGGGTGAGTTCCGCCCGAACGAAAACAAGGCGCTTCTGCCCGAAGCCAAACCGGATTCTCGCTACGAGGTCAAGCCAGGCGACCTCCTGCTGAGCCGTGCGAACACCCCAGACTTGGTCGGGAGGGCTGTTCTGGTCCGGAACACGCCCTCCAGACTTCTGTTGAGCGACAAGACCCTGCGGCTCCTCCCGAAGTCTGCCCGGACTAACACGGAGTTCCTCTTGCTGGCCCTCGGTACGCCGTCGGCCCGAACCCAGATTTCCGGCGCCGCATCCGGCAGCAGCCGGTCGATGTTCAACGTCTCGCAAGAGGCTCTGCGACTAGTGCGTTTCGCACTCCCATCTCTAGATGAACAGCGCTGTATCGCGGAAGCACTCCAAGCAGTCGCTGCGGCACAAGGCGCCAAAGAAGACGAGATCGCGGAGGCCAAGATGCTGAAGGCAACGCTGGCCGAGGGGTTGCTGAGCGGTCGCGTCCGCGTGGCCATCTAGGAGACTCGAATGGCAGGCCGACGGATCTACTCAGTTCAAGCCGAGCTGCTCCAAAAGTCGAAGGAGGCAGCCCTCAATGCTGTTCAGACGTTCAACAATCCATTGACGACCTTCAAGACGGAGACCTTCATCGTGCTCATGGTGGTCGCATGGACGTATCTGCTCCACGCGCACTATCGACGAAAAGGTATCGAGTATCGCTACTTCACGCAGGGGAAGAACCGACGCCGCTTCGATCGGACGAAGTCGGGTGCCTTCAAGCACTGGGAGTTGGAGCGATGCCTCAACGAGAAGAAATGCCCGCTGGACGCGGCTACCCAAGCGAATCTACGGTTCCTGATCGGCCTCAGGCACGAGGTCGAGCATCACATGTCGACACAGTTGGATGACCACCTAGGAGGGCGCTATCTCGCCTGCTGTTTGAACTACGAAACGTGGGTCACCCAGTTGTTCGGCATGGAGCATAGTTTGGGTGCCTCGCTTGCTCTGGCGCTGCAGTTCCGCGACTTAACTGCGAATCCTGAACCTACGGATGCCCTGAACCCACTCCCCGCCAACGTTTCGCGTTACATCGAGGAGTTCGATGCGGCGGTTGGTGACGAAGAGTTTGAATCCCCGCGCTTCTCGTACCGAATCCTCTTCACACCCAAACTCGCCAACCGACGTGGTCAGGCCGATCGTGTTATCGAGTTCGTGCCTGCGGACTCCGAGTTAGCTCAAGTCATCAACGCGGAGTACGTGGTTCTCAAAGAGACCGAGCGCCCGAAATTCCGACCGAAGGACGTGGTCCAGGCGATGACCGAGGAAGGCTTCTCGCGCTTCCGCGTACATGAGCACACCGAGCTCTGGAAGCAGCTTGATGCCAAGAATCCTACCAACGGTTATGGGGTGGACGTGTCAGGGCAGTGGTTCTGGTATGAGCGCTGGCTTGAGCGTGTCAGGCGCGAGTGCCGGGAGCACCCAGAACGGTTCGCCGCACTTCCTGATTTGGGGCTTAGTGCATGACCATCTCCGACCGCCTCAACGAACTGAACCACGCAGAGACCCCCGCGCGCGAACTTCTCGAGCGGCTGGGATACGCCTACGTGCCTCGCGAAGTGTTGGCAGCGGAACGCGAGGACGAGCGCGGCGTGCTGCTCACGGGCCGGCTGACGGCGGCTCTGATGCGCCTCAACGAGTGGATGACCGAGGACCAGGCGCAGCGCGTCATCTTCAACCTCCAGCACATCGACGCCACCGGCCTCGCTCGCAACCAGCGCATCCACGAGTACCTGGTCTACGGCATGCCGCTCACGATCGACCGTGGCGGCCGGCAGGAGACGCCCACGGTCCGCTTCTTCGACTTCGACCATCCGGAGCCGGGTGTTGGCCTCAATGAGTACGTCGTGACCACGCAGTTCCGCGTCCGCCGTGGCAACGAGCGCGGTAGCGACCGGACCAGCGAGGACGACGAGCGTGTGGTGATGCCCGACCTCGTGCTCTTCGTGAACGGCATCCCGCTCGTCGTGCTGGAGGCCAAGTCGCCGTCCCTCCTCGAAGTGTGGAAGGCGAAGGCGGTGCGCCAGCTGCTCCGCTACCAGGAGGCGGGGCCGGAATGGCACGGCACCGGCGCGCCGGATCTCTTCGATACCAACCTGATGTGCGTTGCCCTTTGCGGTGCGGATGCCGCTTACGGAGCCATCGGCGCGCCGGAGAACGCCTACGCGCAGTGGAAGTCGATCGAGCCATTCACCACGGCGGACTTCGAGCGCCGCTTCGGCGTCCCGCCCGAGGGCCAGGCGCGCCTCATCGTCGGTCTGCTCAACCCGTCGGTGCTCCTCGACGTCCTGCGCGACTTCGTCGTCTTCGAGCCGGAACGTGGGCGGCTGGTGAAGAAGATCCCGCGCTACCAGCAGTACCGCGCCGTCCGCCATGCCATCGCGCGTGTCCTCGACGGTCGCACGCCCTCGGAGCGTGGCGGCGTGGTCTGGCATACGCAGGGCTCCGGGAAGTCGCTGACAATGCTCTATCTCGCGACGAAGCTGCGGCGCTCACCGGCGCTGCAAAATCCCACGATCGTTGTGGTCACAGACCGCACGCAGCTCGACGAACAGATCTCGAAGACCTTCGAGCGCACCGGCTTCCCGAACCCGGAGCGCGCCGACAGCACACGTGACCTTCGTGCGCTGCTCAGCACGAACAACGGCCGCACGGTCATGACCACGATCCAGAAGTTCGAGGACGCGCTTGGCGGCCCTGCAGGTGACCGCGATCATCTCAATGACGCCGACAACGTCGTAGTGATGATCGACGAGGCGCACCGCACCCAGTACGGCCGCCTCGCTGCCAAGATGCGTGCCGCACTGCCGAAGGCAACCTTCATCGGCTTCACCGGCACGCCGATCGACCAGGGCTTCAAGCGCACCACGCTCGGTACGTTCGGCGAGCTCATCGACTCGTACACGATCCCGCAATCCGTGGAGGACGGCGCCACCGTCCCCATCTACTACGAAGCGCGCCTCCCGGAGCTGCACGTCGAAGGCCCGGAGACTCTCGACCGCCTCTTCGACACGCTCTTCCGAGATGAACCGGAGGAGACCCGCGCCGAAATCCGTCGCCGCTACGCGAACAAGGAGACGATCGCGGAGGCGGCAAAGCGCATCGAAGCCGTAGCGCTGGACATCGCGGAGCACTACCGGACGAAGGTGCAGCCCAACGGCTTCAAGGCACAGGTCGTGGCGCCGAGCCGCGCGGCCGCTGTGCGGTACGCGGAGCACCTCGTGACGTTCGGGCTCTCCGCGTACCCAGTGATCACGACGACGAACAACGATGGCCCCGAGTTCCGGTGGGCGCGCGAACTGGACGAGAACCAGATCGTCAACGCGTTCATCGATCCTGACGGCGAGCCGCAGATCCTCGTGGTCGTCGACAAGCTCATTACCGGCTTCGATGCGCCCGTGGAGCAAGTGCTCTACCTCGACCGTTCGATCCGCGAACACACGTTGCTTCAAGCGATTGCCCGCGTGAACCGCCGTTACTCGCGCACGAAGGACGGCGTCACGACGGAGAAGACCTACGGCCTCGTCGTCGACTACCACGGCGTTTCGCGCGAACTGGAGAGCGCCCTCGCCATCTTCGACCGCGGCGATATCGCTGATGCACTCACCGAGCTACCCGAGGATCCCGGCCCCGTTATCCAGGCGACCGCCGATCGTGCGGAGGCGCACTTCCGCGGGCTCAACCTCGACGACGCTTGGGCGTGCGTCCATCGCTTCGACGCAGACACCGGTACCGAGGGCGACTACAAAGCCGACCTCTATGAGCTGTTCGACCGCGACTACCGCGACTTCTCAACGCTGATGGATCGGTTCCTGCCGGAGCCGGCCGCGATCGCCTACCTCGATCGCCTGCGACGCCTCACCGTCATCCGGTCCTACGCGCGCGCCCTGTTCCTCCGAGAGCGCGCCGACATCGACTGGACCGCCGTCGGCGCGAAAGTAAAGCAGCTCCTCGATTCACGGATCGACGCGACGGTGCGCGAACTGATGGCGCCGGTGTCTATCCTCGACCAGGACTTTGAGCAGAAAATCGCGCGTCTCCCTCACGACGAAGCACGCGCCTCGGTGATGGAGCATGCCATCCGAGCCCAGATCAAGGAGCGCGTCGATGAGAACCCGGTGTTCTACGAACGCCTTTCGGAAGCCCTCGAACGGATCATCCGCGAACTCCGTGCACGCCTCATCGATGCCGCCGAGGGCTGCAAGCGCCTGGCTGTGCTGCGTTCTCAGATCAGCCGTGAGGAGGCGATCGCAGCGGAGCACGGCCTCACGCCGGTTTCGTTCGCCGTCTACGGCCTCCTCTCTGGGGACACGGTCGGCGGTGAAGCCAATGCCGGCGCGCGACAGGTGCGTGACGAAAGCGACGGCTACGTCCCCGAGTTCGACGAGCGGCTGAAGGAGGTCGCGCGCGATATCGATGCAGTCCTCCAGGAGCACCGCGCCATCATCGACTGGCGCGAGAACCTCGACGTGCAGCGCGAGATGCGGCGCGACATCAAACGCCTCCTCCGCGACACAGGCCGCTATGCCGAAGAAGAACTCGACGAGCTCGTGCGGCAGGTCGTGGAGGTCGCCCGGAGGCGCCTCACATGACCGAGTGCGGTGAGGTGCAGCTCGGCGATGCGCGCATCCAGTACCGCGTCGTCCGCAGTCCGAAGCGCCACAAGACGATCGAGATCACCGTTGATGAACTGGGCCTGGTCACCATCGCCGCCCCGATGGGCACCACATCGGACCGTCTCGAAGAAACCGTGCGCCGGCGAGCGAAGTGGATTGTGTTACACGACGGCGCGGCATCACCGAGCGCGCCGACGCGGCGATTTGTGAGCGGCGAGTCGTTCCCGTATCTCGGGCGTTCCGTGCGTCTTACCGTGCGCCCCACCGACGATCAGGACGTCTCCATCCGGTTCCACCACTGGCAGTTCGACCTCGACGTCCCGCGGCGCCTGCATGGCGACGAACGCCAGATGAAGGTGCGCGCCGCCGTGGCGGCGTGGTACCGGGAGCGCGCAGCACTGAAGCTCCCGGCGCGCGTCGACCGCATCGCCGGCCTCCTCGGTGTACAGCCCAAAGCCGTCCTCATCCGTGATCAGCGCATCCGCTGGGCTAGTTGTTCTGCCGATGGGACACTTCGTTTCAACTGGCGCGCTGTGATGGCCCCGCCAGCACTTATTGACTACGTCGTGGCACATGAACTCGCCCATTTGCGGATCCGTGCCCATAGCGCCGAGTACTGGGCCGTCGTTGCTCAGGCGATTCCGGACTACCGCATGCGGCGAGAGCGACTGAGAGAAGTTGGCGCTGTCCTGGACATCAGTTGATCTGCCTCGCGTCGTCGGGTCGCTCCAGATGATGGACAAGAAGTGCGACGGACCTCGGCGTCGGGGTGCTGCGCCTGCAGCTCGGTGAGGCGGGCGGCCACCTCGGCTGTGGTCAGCCCCGAGGGGATGACCGCGAGCGGCTCGGTCGGAGCCGCCCCACCTTCGGCCCGTCTCGTCTCGATGCCCGACCGCCATGGCCTCGCGCGCTTCGCGGAGTCGCTTGGCCCAGCACGGCCAACGCCGGACACGGCACCTGCCAGCCGATCGCGGTGACCTTCGCCGTGAGGTGACAGGCCGCGGGCTTCGGGCACTCCGAACACATCTCGTCGGGATCAGGCCGGTTGCAGAGCGGTCTCGAAGAAGATGGTCAGTTCCTTCGCAACCGCTTCGGGTGCGACCACCGGGGCGAAATGTCCGACGCCCGGCACCTCCCGAACGTAAGGATCGGCGACGTGCTGAGCGATGTGCCGTGCCGCGTCGTCGAACGCCGCGCCGAGCAGCGTCTCCTCGCCCGTCAGGAGCAGGACCGGCACCGTGACCTGCGCGAGGACCTCGGGGTGGTCCGGCCCGGGCCCCTCGGTGGTCATGAGCTGCTGGAAGAACGACAGCAGCTCCGGAACACCTGCGGACCACCGCTCGTGGAAGTCCGTGCCCTCGAGGGCAGCGACTTCGTCGTCGTTGCAGATGCCCGCGAGGAACGCATGAACGGCATCAATCAGGCGACCGTCGCGAGCCGCGATCCCCACCTGCTCGATCGCAGCAGCGAGTTGACCGAGGCAGGCCTGTCCATTCGGTCCGAGGGCGTCCGCCGACGCGCCCGACTCCCAGACGGCCACGGCGGCCACCGCGTCGCTTCGGGCCGCCGCTCCGAGCACGAACGGACCGCCGCCCGACCACCCAATCAGGCTGACCGGCTCGCCAATGCTCTCCACGAATGCGATGACGTCCTCCTGGAGGCGTGGCAGCGAATGGTCTGGATGGTCGGCGGACAGTCCGCGGCCACGCGTGCTGGGCAGGTAGCAGGTGAATCGGTCCGTGAGATGGGGCAGCAATTCGTCCCAGGCGAACTCGCCGTCCCCGATCGCGCCGTGGACCAGTACCAGCCGTGGCCCCTGCCCGATGACTCGTCCGACGATCTCAGTGCCGTCTGCGGATGTGGCTCGCTGGATCCTTGCTTCCCTCATGATTCGTGCCTCCTGGTGTGTGGCGCCGCGGTTCGGCGCGTCTGCGCACACGCTAGGCATCGCGCCGCTGCGGCACATCGGCGCGACTGACCATTCTGCGGTCAGGCCACTACGCGCTTGTGCGTAGGGAGGGGGCGGCGCTACCGGGCGGTCGCGATGCCGTGGTCGATGGCATAGCGCGCGGCCTGGGTCCGGGAGGTCACATCGATCTTGCTGAAGATGTTGGTCAGGTGCCGCGCGACCGTGCGCTCGCTGATGAACAGCTCCTCGCCAATCTGCCGGTTGGAGCGGCCAGCGGCCACCACCGCCAACACCTCACATTCGCGACTGGTCAGCCCGTCCGGCGCTTCCTGTGTGGGCCGGGATACGCCCAGGCGCTCGAACGTAGCCACCGCCAGCGAGACCTCCGAGGCCGCAGACACCTCGTCGTCCAGTGCCCGGTAGGCCTCCGCGAGTCGGATCGAGGTGCAAGCAGCGTCGTACGCCGCACCGACGTCCTGCCAGCGCCGGCAGGCATCCCGGAGTACAGGCAATGCCTCCTCGGCACGGCCTTCGGCCAGCAGCACGGCGCCCCGCGCGGTGGCCGCCATCGCCTCCAGCCCCGACGTGGGGTACGTCGAAGCCGTTTTCTCGAGCTCGGCCGCGGCGGACGCAGCCTCGTCTGTCCGTCCCGCGGCGAGAGCGATCTCGACGTATGCGGCGCACAACGGCGCCCGGACCAACGAGTCGGCTCCCACTGCGGCGACGGCCGAGCGCATCGAGCGGTAGGCCCCCTCGGCGTCACCATCGGCGAGCCGCAGCAGCGCCCGTCCCGGCTGCGGGTTGCGTCCGCGAGCGTGCGCCTCGTCGTACGCATCGGTGGCGCCCGGGTCGCCGCGCAGCCGGCGTGACTCGGCAACGACGTACCAGGCCTCTGCGGCGTAGTCGATCCGTGAGGAGTCGAGGAACTCCATGACCTGCAGGGCCGCCCGCTCGGCCTCGGCCCAAGCTCCGCGGAGCAGATGGAGTTGGGCCCGGTGCACGGCACACAGGCCGCCGAACGGACCCCCGAGCGGCAGCGCCGCGGGGAGCGTGCGCAGCCACGCCTCGGTGAGGTCCGTCCAGCGGGTCATCCGCCGGAGCTCGGCCACCTCGTGGCAGGCCGCGATCGTGTGGCAGTAGAGGGTGCCCAGGGTGAACGGCGCGAGCCGGCCGTCGAGGACCGCGACCATCGCCTCGTCGACCAGCGCCAACCCGTCCGCCGTGTGGCCCGACTTCAGTAGCGCCCGACCCTCGGCATGGATACCCACGGCCACCAGGTCGGGCTGGTCCAACCGGCGCCCGAGGTCCTGCAGCTGGCGAGCAGCCTTCACCGCGTCTGCCGGCCTCCCAGCGTGCAGGTTCGCCTCCACCGCAGTGAGGAACAGCAGGTAGCCGTGCGCGGTGCACTCCGGCAGCCCCTCCGTGAGGCGTCCGGCGCGGCCGAGCCAGCCCATGCCCTGCGGCTCGTCGCCCAGGCTCAGATGGAAGATCCCGAGGAGCACCGCGGACATGGCGGCGTCCGCCGGCCGGGAGTCCGCCAGGAAGGCGTTGTACGCGACCGCGCCGAGCCGTAGGTTGTCCTCGGCCCGGCCCATCCAGAACAGCGTGTCGGCGTAGGCGGCGAGGTCGTCCGCGGCCAGTTCGTCGGTGGCGATCGCCGCGAAGGACGCCGCGGCCGTCGGCCAGTCCTGAGACGCGTAGGCCCCCCGGGCGCGGGTCAGATTCTCCCCGTGTGCGGCCATCCGATTCCCCCTCGACATGGGGCATGCTACCGCGCGCGCTCCGTACCCACGAGGGATTCCGACCAGATCGTTCCGTCTTCGACTGAAACCGACCCCTCGGTTCGAGTGGCCTTCGACCACTCGCGCGTATCGTCCGCGGCATAAGCAGGGCGTACGCCGGTTCCGCCGCTCGCATTCGAGCAGACAAGCCGGCACGGATGGCTCATCCGGGCATCGGCAACGGATCACCCCGACACCGCTCCAGCTCGGGCGTCGGGGTGTCCGGCCACAGCACGGCCCGGATCAGGTCGCGGTCCCGCTCCATCTCCTCGACGGTGCATGACTTCATGGCAGCGCCCCCTGCCGGCGGCGCCAGCGTCCGCAGCGTGGCCGGTGCTGGCCGATGTTCTGGCGCCAGGTCCGCCTGTGCGCCTTGATCAGCGACCGCTGCAGCGCGAGGACGGTGGGCCGCATCTCCTCGCACGCGGCCAGAGTCGTCGCCAGGCGGTGGAGGTCGTGGTCGAGATGGTCGGCTTCGTCGAGGGCGGCAGCGGTGCCCAGATCCCGCCGGACGTCGACCTCCTTCTTGATGGTCGCGGCGAGTAGCCGGATCACTTCGCAGCAGTGGTCAGCGACCGCCTGGTGGCACTCGTAACACGGGAACCACCTCCTGCAACAGTGCATGCGTAGCGCAACGATATCGGTAGGCCCATGCCAGTGGACACAGCGTGTCTCCTCATCGACGTCGAGCCCATACACGCGCTCTCCGTGCACCACGCGCCCTGTACTCGCTGCATCTCCATCGCCACCCTTCCTGCTACGCACTGGCCCAGCTACAAACGCCGGCACGAGGGGCCTCACTCCAAGATCCGCCGAAGCCTCACCCCTAGCCGACCGGGTCGCGCAACGACCGGACGCGACCTCTGATGCCGTCCAGGTCAGCCACTCGTTGCTGGAGGACGGACACGGCGAGCGCGACCACGGTGGACGCGACGAGTGCGCCGAGGAACGGCAGCAGCGTCGGCACCGCACCGGGGAAAGTCGCCAGGCGAACGGCCTCGCCGAGTGAGCCGGTGGCCACCATGTTGGGCACGACGCAGCCGGCCAGGCCCGCCACCGACCCTGCGAAGGCGGCGCTGGTCGTAGCGCGACTCCAGAGGCCGAGCAGCGTGGGGACCACGGTGGCCGCGCAGAGTAGGTCGGCGATGAGGAAGAGGCGGAGCACGGAGTAGCTCTGCCAGGCGATCACCACCGCCGGGACGAGGAGCAGCACCGTCACAATGCGCGCCTGTGGCAGCGTCAGCCGACGATGCTCCGCGGCGACCAGTGCCGTCATCCCGTTGACCAGCGTGTCCACCGAAGACGCCACCAGCGCCACGCCAAGCACGATGACCGTGGCGACCACCCAGGCCGGCGCTGCGGCAACGACGGCGAAGAAGGGCACCGGCGGAGTCCCCAGGTCGATTGCGGCTCCCGCAGCGATGAGGCCAAGGACCCCCAGGACGAGCACGACCGGTATCGAGACAAGGGCTCCGAGCAGACCCGCCCGCGCGAGGCTGCGGGTGTCCCTGGAGGCCCACACACGCTGCCAGTAGCCCTGGTGAAAGAGGTTCGCCGCGGTGACGGCGATGATCAGCGTGACCGCCACCTCGATACCAACGCGGTCGACCCGGACGAGGCCAGAATCGCTGAATGCCGCGACCGGGTCGCTCACCTCTCCGATCACCGCAGCCGTGACGATCACGAGTAGCGCGATCGTGAGCCAGGCCTGCCAGCTGTCCGTCCGCATGCTTGCGCGGAGTCCTCCCGCAGCCGTGTAGGCAAGGGTGGCCGCTGCCACCGCGACGACAGCGATACGTGGATCAAGCCCGGAGAGGATGGCAGTGACGCCGCCCACGGCTGTCAGTTCGGCGGTGACGAAGAAGAACATGTACATGATCGAGATGCCGATCACGTACGCCTGGAACGGCCGCCCGAAGCGAGCCCCGACAAACTCCGTGAGCGTGTGCCCTTCGGGGACGATGCGGCGCATGCGCCGTCCCAGCAGGATGAACGCGAGGATCGGCGCCGCGACGCCGAGGGCGTAGCCGACGACCCCGACGAGCCCAATAAACGCCCCGACCTCCGGTGGCGCGAACAGGATCCAGGCTCCGAGGCCGGAGGCGACGAACGAGAGCCCCACCGCCGTCGTGCCCTGACTGTTGCGCGCGATGACGAAGTCTTCGAGGTCGCCGTCCGCACGACGTGCCCGGATGCCGACCCACGCGAACAGCGCCAGCACCGCCACCATGGCGACCAGCGTGATCTCCCACCCAAGCATGGCTGTCTCCCTCACTGCACTGTGTGACGCGTCCACGCGGACCGCCTCTATCCGGCGCTGGTCATTACCCAGAACCGTCGTTCGAACGTCATGACACGCCGAAAGGCCCGTTGTGCGTCGGTGTGCTCGACGACCGCCGCTCCCCGGAGCGCTTCGTTTGCAGCACGGTGGAGCGCGCTGACGTACCCGCGGAAACCATCGTTGGACCAGTGCTCGACAAACTCGCGATACGGTGCGGCACCTGGGCGCGCCGCGCTCCACGCGTCGAGGTAACTGCGCTCGACGGCCCAGACGGCCGTCAGCGCCACGGAGGGAGCAACGAAGGCAAGCGTCTGCAGATAGTCAGTGAACGCCAGGCAGTCATCGACCGGTTCGTCAGCAAGGTCGAGTCCGAGGTGGGTGGCGCGGTGAGCGAGCCAGTCCAGCTCCTCCTGGAGTGCAACGACACCGTTCAGGAGCGTGCGCCGCGCCTCGCCCGTGACCAGCGGGATCACCCGCGACTGCGCCTGATACAGGCCGTCGATGAAGTGCCGGTCCTGCACGAGCCAGCGCTGGAACGACCTCTCGGGGAGCGTGCCGTCGCGCGCGCCCGTGATGAACGAGGCGTTGGAGGTCGCCTCGTCCCACTCGGCCCGATGGTGCTCGACGAGCTGCTCGACGTCAGCCAGACGTTCCATGTCAGTCGCCAACGGCCTGCCCCTTCCACGCCGCATCAAAGAACCAGTACTCCAACTCCATCGCGCGGTGGTAGGACTCACGCTCGGCACCGCCGGCAGGGTCTGCGTCTGCGTACCGATCCAGCAGCGCTTCAATGAGTGACGCCAGCTCCTCAAACTCCTCGGCGGCGTACGTCTGTACCCAGTCGCGGTACGGCTCCGCCACCTCGCCCACGGCGAGGCGGCGCCCGAGGTACGCATACAGGCGCATGCACGGGGTCATGGCCGCGAGGGTCTCGCCGATGGTGGCACCATTTCGGACGCGGTCCTCGAGGAAGTCCGTATAGGCAAGGGTGGCGGCGGCAGGCTCGACGTGGTCGAGGTCGATCTCGAGTTCGCCGGCGACACGTCGGTGGAGCTCGATCTCCTCGAAGACCCCACGGAGCAAGCGATAGAAGGCGTAGAGGCCATCCCGGTCGGGCGCCATCGCGAGGCAGTAGGCGTAGCTGCGCGCGAAGACTTCGAGGAAGAACGCATCCTGCGCGATGAAGTCACGGTATCGGTCCGCCGGCAGTGTCCCATCGGCAATGCCTCGGAGGAACGGGTGTGCAAGGCAGCGCGACGCCACCTCATCCGCCTCGCTCCAGAGCATCGCCGAGAGACTCACGGCTCCACCTCTTCGTGTGAGCCCTGCTCGATCGCCGCCAGGTAGGCAACCACCGCGCCGGCCGGGTCCCGAGCACCGAGGACACCCGAGACCACCGCAACCCCGGTCGCCCCCGCCTCGAGGCAGCGAGCAACGCGCTGAGGGGTGATACCTCCGATCGCGATCACCGGGACCCGGGCCGCTTCACAGACGGCACGGAGGGCCTCCGTACCCGTCTTCGTGCCTGCCTTGGAGCCAGGCACGAAGACGGACCCGAAGACGGCAGCATTGACGCCCGCCTGCTCGGCTCGATGCAAGGCGTCCACGTCGTGTACGGCGGAGGACTGCCAGCGGGGTTCGGGCGGAAGGTGGTCTGGAAGGGCGGCTTCGGGCCAGTGCACGCCCTGATAGCCCAGGCCCGCAGCAACGTCCGCCGAGCCGTTCAGGATGAGGACGCTTCGAGGGAGACGCGCCCGCACCGTCCGCGCCAGGGCCTCTAACTGGCCCTCGTCCAGCGTCTTCGCCCGGAGCTGGACGGCCACTCTCGGATCCGTCGCGACCGGCGCGAGCGCCTCAAGGGCGTCCAGCAACTGCACCTCGGTACCCGCGTAGCCGAGGTCAGCGACGACGATGAGCCGAGGTGCGCCGATCACGGCCACGCCGCATTCCGGGCCCCGATACGCCCCTCCATCGGTGACGAGGGGTCGGCATAGAAGCGCTTCGGCATGCGCCCCGCGAGGAAGGCCTCGCGGCCTGCGACCGCCGCGTGCCGGACCGCGCGCGCCATGCGCACGGGGTCTCGCGCCTGCGCCACGGCCGTGTTCAGCAACACCGCGTCGCAGCCCAGCTCGAAGGCCTGCGTGATGTCCGACGCCGTACCGATCCCGGCGTCCACGATCACGGGGATGGATACCAGGGAGCGGATCAGCTCGAAGTTGTGGGGGTTGCGGATGCCGAGTCCGGAACCGATGGGTGCCGCCAGCGGCATCACCGCGACGCATCCGACATCCTGAAGCCGGCGCGCGATGACGGGGTCGTCGTTCGTGTAGGGAAGCACGTGGAAGCCCCGCTGGACGAGTGCGGCGGCAGCGGTCACCGTCTCGATCGGATCGGGGAGGAGCGTCTCTTCGTCGGCGATGACTTCGAGCTTCAGCAGGCTCGTGCCCAACGCCTCGCGGGCGAGCTCCGCCGTCAGAACCGCTTCCTGTGCGGTGAAGCAACCGGCGGTGTTGGGAAGCACCTGGTACCCGTGGTCAGTGAGCAACTCGTATAGGTTCTCCCCATCGCGGGAGCGCAGGTCGACGCGACGGACCGCCATCGTGACCAGCTCCGTCCCTGAGGCGGCCAGCGCGTCGAGCATCGTCTGAGTGCTCGGGTAGCGTGCGGAGCCGAGGATGACCCGAGAGCTGAACTCAACCTCACCGAGCTTCCAGGTGTCGTCATCGGGCGCGGAGGGAGGTGCGCCAGTCGTCGTGGCAGGCGTGTCGGGCTCGTTCCCCGGGTTCGTCATGTCAGCCTCCTTGGATGGGACGGACGATCTCGACCTCGTCGCCCGGCTCCACGTGAGTCGTCGCCCAGTCTGAGCGATGGACCACCTCGCCGTTCCTTGCCACCGCAACACCGCGTCCGAGGGCGGGGCTCACGAGGTCGTCGACGCTCGTGCCGGACCCGAGTTCACGCGGCTCGCCGTTCACGGTCACTCTGACCGTTGCCTGGATCCTGTCGCCAGTCACACGGGGGCCTCCGGCCCTCTCGTCGTCGCAACAACGATGATGCCTCCGGCCACCACACAGACGCCGGCCCCCTGTAGCGTTCTCATCGAGCCCGCCCGGCCAACAAAGACTCGATCGCATCCATGCATTCGCGGGCCGCGGCCTCGATGTCGTCAGCGGCGACGACGGCCGACACGACGGCGATGCCGTGGGCGCCGGCCGCCAGCACCTCCGGGATACGCTCGGCCGTGATGCTGCCGATGGCGACGACCGGCACCGGACATGCGGCGCAGATGCGGGCGAGCGTCTCCAGCCCCATGTCAGGAGCGGGGTTCCGCTTCGTCCGGGTGCCGTAGATCGGGCCGACGCCCAGGTAGTCGATGTCCGACTGCCACACGCGCTCCGCCTCCTCGAACGAGTTGGCCGTGCCACCGATCGTCGCGTCGGGGCCGAGGATCGCGCGAGCCGTGGCGACGTCGAGGTCGTGACGTCCGAGATGGACGGCCCCTGCGCCGACGCTGCGCGCCACGTCGACGCGGTCGTCGACGATCAACAGGGCGTCGTGTTTCTCGGCTTCTTCGAGGATCTGGGCGGCCACGTCGATCCATTGCCGCGTGGTCCACGGGCGCTTCTCGCGGAACTGCACGGCGTCGGCGCCACCGCGGAACGCCAGTCGCGCGATCTCGAGGTGCGAGTGGCGATCCTGGATCTCTTCGTCGGTGATGACCTGCAGGCGGGGAATCAACCGTCGTGCGCTCATCGGGCGCCCCCTCGGAATGCGAAGAAATGGTCGGTCGGACCAGCACCGGCCCCGAGTGGCAGGCCGTGCCGGATCGCCTCGGTCAGGTAGCGCTTCGCGGCGCGGACCGCCTCCGGGAGGTCGTCGCCTGAGGCAAGTTGGGTGGCGATCGCCGCGGAGAAGGTGCAACCGGTACCGTGCGTGTTGCGGCTCTCGATCCACTCGCCGTCGATCACCTCGGCACCATCCGCGGTCACCAGCACGTCCGTCCCCGGACGCTCCTTGAGATGCCCTCCCTTCACGATGACAGCGCGGGGGCCGCACTCCAGGATCCGACGCCCGGCCTCCGCAGCATCAGCCAGGGTCTTGATCTGCATGCCTGCCAGCAGCTGAGCCTCGTGGATGTTCGGGGTGACGAGCAGGGCCAGGGGCAGGAGCCGCCTGCGGAGGGCCTCGATCGCGTCATCGGTGAGGAGCGTGAAGCTGGACTTCGAGATCATGACGGGGTCAAGGACGTAACGTGGAGCGCCGTGACGTTCCAGGCAGTCTGCCACGACCTCGACGCGCTCGCGGTCAGCAAGCATGCCGCTCTTCATCGCGTCGACCTTGAAGTCGTCAAAGAGCGCCGCGAACTGCGCCTCGATGATCTCCCGGGGCAGCGCGAGCGCCGCGGTGACCGCCTGCGTGTTCTGCGCGGTGACCGAGGTGAGGACGGACAGGCCGTACCCGCCGTTGGCGGAGATGGTCTTGAGGTCAGCCTGTATCCCCGCGCCCGCGCTACTGTCGGAGCCGGCGACGGTCAGTACAACCGGTAGGGTCGAAGCCATGATGCCCCCACGGTCCCGCACCTGATGCGAGCACACGAGGCCGATGGCCAACGTCCTTAGTCGGGCTCAATCCGATGGGGGATGGTGTGAATCTGGGCGGAGTCTCGCCGCAGTGCACATCCCTCCGCCGGCATTACCCGGATCAGGTGTACGGGTGTCATCTCAGGCCGGACCACGTCCGACCACCCCGTGTGCTAACTGCATGTATAGCAGATCGCGAGCAGTGGGTCAGTTTGGGCGAGGAGCAAGCTCGGTGTCCGCCCTTGTCAATCGGATGTCGACCTCCCGCTCGACGTAGGACCATTCCTCTGTCGTCCGTAGGCGGCCTACCAACTCCTCGAACGCTGCGGCGTCTCGCGGCGCGTATTCGAACCAGGTGAGGAAGTCGAACGGCTCCCCAAGATCCCGACCGTGGTGCAGACGGCGGGCGACGGCGGGAAGGTACGCGAGGCTTGTGGCGACGTGCTTCGAGCGCTCTTCGAAGATCGCGCGCCGTTCGTCCTGGGACAGCGCCCACCAGGTATCTACCTTGCGGATAGGGATGAGTGCCGCCTCGGTCGCCTCCGGTCGTCCGAGTTCGGGCTGGCGGGCAGTCAGTGCCTCGTGCTCCGCCGAGGTCGTGTACCGCTCGTTGCTCGTCACCCCTCGGAGCACCCAGACGGCCTCCGCGGACCGAGGCACGGGCGCAGCCCCCTCGAACACGACGAGATGCGGCGCGGCCAGCAAGCCCTCACCGCGCACGGCAGACAGCCTGGTGATTTGCCAGGGACCTGTGGAGCCCCCGACGAACGTGAACTCGCGTGGGACGGCTCGATGCGGCCCGGGATGCAAGCCCGCGGAGAAGCTTCTCGCTGTCCCGGGTACTTTTTCGGCCATCTACTTCGAATCCTCCCCGGGAATGGTACCGCCCCGGGCGTCGGTCCCAGCCTGGCCGATTGCGCGAGGACGCTTGAAGCAATCGCCCGCCTCCTGGATGCAAACTGACCCACTACCAGATCGGGGCACGCGTGGCGCGCAACGTGCACGCCCCGTTCCCTCGCCCGCGACCATCACGGTCGCCCACGGGTGGCTCGTCGTGTCGCTTACGAGGTGGCAGCGGCGGTCGCGAAACGGCCCGGTGCGAACGGTTCCAGGAGCGCGTCGAGGTGCCCATCGCACATCAGGTCGGCGAGCAGCCGTGCTGTGACCGGGGCGAGTTCCACGCCGTTACGGAAGTGCCCGGTGGCGACGAACAGGCCCGCACCGTCGACGTTCCCGATCGCGGGCAGATGGTCGCGGAGCACCGGCCGGAACCCCACGCCGCACTCCGCGAGTTCCAGTTCGACGATGCCCGGCAGCGCCCGTCGCGCCTCGCGCAGCAGGTCATACACGGCGCCCGCGGTGGAGCGTCCGTCGAACCCCTGATCCTCCATCGACGCGCCGACCACGAGTTCACCGTCTGCGCGCGGAACGATGTAGACATCCGGTGTGCGGATGACGTGCCGCACCAGGCGCTCGCCGCGCAGACGGAGGATCTGTCCCTTCACGGGGCGCAGCGGCAGCGGCACCAGTGGCAGCCCTGCGATCGGCGACGCGATCTGTCGCGACCACGCCCCCGCGGCGACCACGACCTGGGGCGCACGCAGCGTCTCGGCCCTGCCCTCGCGATCGACCGTCACCTCGTACTCCGCACCGTCGACATCCAGCGCTACAGCGGTGACGCGCGCGCCTTCGAGGAGCCTGACGCCTGCACGTTCCAGCGCGACGAAGAGCGCACGTAACAGGCGTCGAGGGTCGACCTGCGCGTCAGGCATCCGCAGCGCGCCCACGATCCCTGGCGCCAGATACGGCTCTTCCTCACGGGCCTGTCGCCCCGTCAGGCGCTCTGCGGCGAGGCCGCGGTCCCGCTGGAACGCGTGCAGGTGTTCGATCAGCGCGAGGTGGTCGCGGTCCAGTGCGACGAGCAGCGTCCCCGTCGCGTCGTATCCCGTCTCGATCCCGCTCTCACGCGTAAGCGTCGCAGCCCACGCGGGGTACGCCTCGTGGCTCGCGAGGGCGAGATGCGTCAGGCGAGGGTCGGTGAGGTCGACCTCCGAGGACGGTGCGAGCATCCCTGCCGCCACGCCCGCCGCCGTGCGCTCGCCGATCCGTGCACCTTCGGCGACGGTGACGCGCTGCCCGCGATGCGCGAGCGCGTGGGCGACGGCGAGGCCGACAATGCCACCGCCGATGACGACGGTGTCTGACCGTTCCATCAGGTCCCTCGTGCCACGGCCGCGATGCCGGAGGCTGCACCGATGCGCCCGAGCGCCTCGATACCTGCCACCGGCGTCGGCCCCGACATCGGTGTAGTCGGCACTGCTGTTCTAGACCGACCAGGCCGCCTCTGAGGAGATCGCGGCGGCGTCATTGGACATCCCTCCGCCGGTATTGCCCGGATCAGGTGTGCGGGTGTCATCTCAGGCCGGACCATGTCCGACCACCCCGTGTACAGGAGCAGGGTACAGCAATCCTCAACGCCGGCAGGCGCACACTCCAGCGTTGTACGCACACCCCCACAGTCAGCGGACAAGTTCCGCTCGGCGGATACAACCTCGGCACCGCGGGCCTCGCTTCACCCGATCTACCGAACGTTCGCCAACAACCTTCGTTCCCCTACTAGGACGGCATTCGGGCAACCAGTCCGAAATCAGGGAGGAAGCACATGCTGAATACGATTAGTGCGGTGATTGCGGCGAAGAAGACGGTGGCTGCAGGCCTCGCAGCCGCGGTCATCGTTGGCGGCGGTGTGGCCGCCGAAGCGTCGGGCCTGACGTCGACCGTGTCGGGACACCTCACGGCCGACTCGCACGTGGCAGCTGACGCCCAGACGGATACGGCACTGGAAACGCTGGCAACGCTCAACGCTGACGCGCACGCCGACGCCGGTCTTCAGACAGCGGTCAGCGCGATCATGGACGCCCACGCGAATACGGACGCTAACGCTCAGACACACGTGGCAGCCGATGTGGACGGCTCCGCGTCCACCGGTGAGCAGGTCAGCGCCGAGGCGCGCAGCCGGGTGGGCGCCATGGCGGAGTTCGTCCTCGATCTGCTCGGGATCAACGTCGATGCACGCAGCGACACGAGCGCAGACGCGACGGCCGCCATCGACACGGACGCGGACGTCAAGTCGACGCCGGGTCTTGAGGCGGCCATCGAGGCTGTGGTCAGCGCGGATGTCAGCGAGCAGGCCGAGGCGGGAATCTCGACCGCCCTCGACGCCATCGGTGATGCACCGACGGGCGTGCAGGCTCAGGTCGACGGCCTGTCGGTCGCGGTCGGCGCGAATGCAGCGGCCGACGGGGATCTGGACGCCTCCAGCCCCTCGGGCGTAGCCGCTGGTGGATCGGCGCACGGTTCTGGCACGCTCGGCATCGGGCTCGCGATCGGGCAGTAACGCTCCCCTCCCAGGGGATACAGGGCGGCCCGTGGGTCTCACCAGCTACCCACGGGCCGCCCTGTTTGTTCGTCCCTTCTGATCGCTGAGTCGCCAGTGCGCGGGCCGGCTTGCGGCTCATGCAGATCAGGCACGACTTCCCGGAGCAACGAGAATGCGCCATAGATCAGCGATCGCAGACGGCCCCCTTGACTGCCCTCTTCACCGATCGGTCGACGAACCGGCCTCCGAAGCTATGACTCTGGCCGGACCACACTGTCAGAACTCTCGACGCCCGCTTCCCCGAACGTCGCCATCTCGTCGAGGACGCGGCACGCGGCGACACAGAGCGAGATGCCGAGTGCGGCACCGCTGCCTTCGCCCAGCCGCATCCCGAGGTCAAGCAGCGGCTCCAGTTGCAGATACTCAAGCGTCGCAGTGTGCCCCGGCTCCATAGAACGATGAGCGGCGACCAGGTAGGTGCGCAGCTCTGGCGCGATTGCCTCCGCGATCAGCGCCGCGGCCCCGGAGATCACGCCGTCGATGACGACGGGAATGCGTGCGGCGGCGGCGGCGAGGTAGACACCAGCGAGGACACCCGATTTCGAAACCGCCTACCTTCGCGAGCAGGCTGATGCCGTCATCGGGATCAGCCTGGTTCACATCCAGCGCCCGCTGAACGGCGCGAACCTTGGCCTCGAAGCGATCGTCATCGACACCTGTGCCGCGGGCAGTCACGGTACGCGCGGCTCCGCCGGTGACAGCGGCAATGATCGCCGCAGCGGCCGTAGTGTTCCCGATACCCATGTCGCCGCACGCCACGATGCTGGCGCCGCGGAACGAACGCTCCTGAGCGAGAAGCGCGATGCCCTCGCCGACGGCGCGCTCGGCTACCGCGTGCGACATCGCCGGTCCGATAGTGATGCCGTTCGTCCCGGGGTCGAGGCGCAACCGATAAAGCGCCTCATCGTCTGGCGTCTCGCCGTCGACGCCGGCGTCGACGATACGAACTCGCGCGCCAGCATGATGAGCGAGCACGTTGATCGCTGCCCCGCCGGCGAGGAAGTTACTGACCATCTGCCTGGTGACCTCGCGCGGGTATGCCGACACACCGTGACGCGCCACACCGTGGTCGGCGGCCGCGATGACGATCAGGCGCTCAGCAAGCCTGGGACGATCGGTCCCGGTCATCCCTGCGATACAGCCTAGTGTTCGAGGCGCCCAAGGGAACCCAGAGGATGCTCGCGACCGTCGTTGTAATCAGCGCGGCCCAGTCACCATCTCTACTCATTGGACTCCTCGATGATTCAGCCCGTGTCTCCGTGTACGAAATGACGTCACGCGTCCAACCCGATCCGCGCGACCAAGTGGTGGATCGTCACGTCTTCTGCCGCAACATCGCGCGGATGGCATCCACGTCCAGGTGCGTGCGGACGGTCGAGGCGAGTCGGTCGAACGCTTGCTGGCGCGCGACACCGCTCTCCGAAGGCGATGTGCGGTCTGATCTGCGCCCGAGACCGGCGAGGAGCGCGTGGCGGACGCCGTCGTTGTGGAGCAGGCCGTGCAGGTACGTACCCGCGACACGCCCGTCGGCAGAAACGGCGCCGTCAGGCCTTCCATCGAGATCGAGAAGTGGGGAGATGCTCCCCATCGTTCGTCCCATATGGATCTCATAGCCGCGGACATCGAGCCCGGAAGCGGCTGACCAGGCGCCCGGGACGCTGCACATGGTTCCCCCAACGCGCTGCGTCGCCTTCACCGCCGTAAACTCCGTCGTCAGCGGCAGCAGTCCGAGTCCGTTGACTTCCGTACCCGGCGCGGCCTCCACCCCGTCGCGGTCGAGGAGCCGCTCCCCCAGCATCTGGTAGCCACCACAGATACCGAGGACGTGCGCGCCCGTCGCGACGCGTGCGGAGATCGCCTCGTCAAGACCCTCGGCACGCAGCCAACCGAGATCGGCTACGGTCGCCTTTGTGCCGGGAATCAAGATGAGATCGGGCATCCCCAGCGCGCGCCCACTTTCCACCCAGCGGACGCGCACCCCGGGCTCACGGAGCAGGGGGTCGAAGTCGTCGAAGTTCGCGATACGAGGAAGGCGGATCGCTGCGACCTCGACCTCGCCTGGCGCCGCGGTGCCGGCGCGCGGGAGCCGCTCCAGGGCGACAGCGTCTTCATCGGCGACACCCAGGCGGTCGATCCACGGGATGACGCCCAGCACGGGGACGCCGCCGCGCGCCTCGACCAGCTCGATTGCGGGCTGCAGCAGCGATGGGTCGCCGCGGAAGCGATTAATCACGAGTCCGCGAACCAGAGGACGGTCCTCCGGGAGGAGCAGGTCGAGCGTGCCGAGGAAGTGCGCGAAGACCCCGCCGCGGTCGATGTCGCCGACGAGCAGCGTGAGCGCACCCGCATGGCGTGCGACGCGCATGTTCACGATGTCGCTCGCCTGCAGGTTCGGCTCCGCAGCGCTCCCGGCGCCCTCCACGACCACGAGGTCGTATCGCTCCCGTAGTGAACCGAGGGCGCGCTCCACATGTGGCCAGAAGTCTCGCTTCCGCTCGATGAACTCGCTGCTGCGCAGCACACCCGCGGGCCGGCCGTCGAGCACCACCTGCGATGTGCGATCGCCCTGCGGCTTCAGCAGCACGGGGTTCATCGCCACCTCGGGTTCGAGGCCAGCGGCGGCGGCCTGCTCCGCCTGCGCCCGACCGATCTCGAGGCCATCGGCGGTCACCGCCGCGTTGTTCGACATGTTCTGCGCCTTGAACGGCGCCACCTGCACCCCGTCCTGGGCGAAGATGCGACAGAGCGCCGTCACCAGCACGGACTTCCCCACGGAGGACGCCGTGCCGACGACCATCAGTACCGGGGCGGTCATCGCCGGCCTCGCCGCGCGGGAGTTGGCAGCGCCGCGAGTGCCGCCTCGAGGGCGTCGCCGTGCTCGATGGGCGGTATGGCGACACGTACCCACTCCGGCAGCCCGAACGACGCGCAGTCTCGTGCCAGGAAACCGTGGTCGAGCAGCGTCCGGCGTGTGGACGCCGCCTCGCCCGTACGGATCAGCAGGAAGTTCGCCCGCCCCGGGGCTACCTCGAATCCGCGTGCCTTACACGCCCGCCTGAGCCGTTCGCGCAGCCTCCACGTCTTGGCAAGGGCCGCGATGCGGGCCTGCCGCTGCTCGGTCGCGACAAGCCCCGCAGCGAGCGAGGCTGCGTCCACCGACCACGACGGCTGCAGCGCCGCGAGACGTGCGACGAGCTCCGGGGCTCCGACGACGTAGCCCAGACGCAGGCCGGGTATGGCGTGGAGTTTGGTCAGGGAATGGATCACCACGATCGGCCGCCCCTCCCGCACGAGGTCGTCCGGATCCCATGCGTCCTCGACAAAGTCGTTGTAGGCGGCGTCGACGACGGTCAAGCGCTCTCCTTCGTGAGTCTCGGTCAGGCGCTCCACCTCCGGTCGGGCTGCGTATGCCCCCGTCGGATTGTTCGGCTGGCACAGGAACACCATCGCCGCGGTGTCGACTTCCGGTGCGTCGAGCCGTGGCTGGAACGCGGGCGGGCGAGCAGTGGCCTCTATGGCGCGGGCACCGGCCGCTTCAATCGCTGGCCGATACTCACCAAAGGTGGGCCCGAGGATGACGGCGGCGTCCGACGGTCCGAGGAACGCTCGCGCCACGAGGTGGATGGCGGCCGTCGCGCCCGGAGTCACGAGCACCATCCCGGGGTCAACCTTCGAAGCGCGAGCGATCGCATCGCGCAGGGGCAGGGCGTGCGGAGGTGGATAGCGGTCGAAGCGGATCGAGCGTGCAGCCGCCACGACGGCTGGATCCGGTCCGTCCGGATGGAGGTTGGCGGACAGGTCGATCACCTTCACGGGATCAAACCCAAGCACGCGCAGTTCCTCCTCCTGCATGCCGCCATGTACGACGCCGCTCCCGCCGCTCATCTTCGTCTCCCTGCCGAGACCGCCAGGAGCAGGAACGTCGCGACGGCGCCCGCCGCGGTGTCCGCGATCCGACACGCTCGCCGGATGTCGGCGGAGGTGGCGGCCCGTCCATCACCACACAGGATGTAGGCGTCACGCTTGCTGAGCACCACGCCCAGAGCACCGGCCATCGCCGCCATTGGGTGGCCGGCATTCGGGCTCAAGGTCTGCCAAGCATCGCGACGCCAGACGCGCCACGCGTTCCCGGCGTCTCCACCCGAGATCGGAGCGGTGATGCAAATCGCCGCCGCACCGAGACGCGCCGGAACGAGGTTTAGGGCGTCGTCGAGCCGCGCGGCGCCCATCCCCAGCTCTTCGAGGAACGGTTCGTGATAGCCCCACAGTGAGTCGAGGGTGTTCATCGCCCGGTATGCCCATGCCCCCGGTGCTCCAGCGACCGCGGCCGCGCACCAGGGGGCGAGCACTCCGTCGTGCAGGTTCTCTGCGACCGACTCGATGGCAGCGGCTGCTATCTCGGATGCGTCGAGGGCCGAGGTGTCTCTGCTCACGAGGTGGTAGCCGAGCAGGTGCCGAGCCCCGGCGAGATCGTCGGCGTCGAGCGCGTCGGCCACCTCTCGTGCCCGCGCGAGGAGCGTACGGCGGGACGACGCGAAGCCGATCAGTGCCACCGCGGCCACGCTCCGTCCGCCGAGCACTCGTGGCCATCGTCGCTCGGTTTGGCGCGCGAGCGCGGCGAGAGCGAGTGGGATCGCTACCGCCATCCCGACCCCGTACACGCGCCGTCGCCTCGCGCCGGACGGGGCAAACCGCCTTGCGAGGTTCGCCGCGCGTCCGATGAGCACGACCGGGTGGCGGCTGTTCGGTGGATCCCCGAACGCCGCATCGATCAGGATGCCACCCAGCAAGTCCGCAGCACGACGCGGCCATTCATCCTGGCGCTCGAGTGGCTCAAATACTGGCACGTGTGTCCGCCCTCACGCCCCCTAAGAACGACGGCGCGAAGCTCTTCCCCGGCAAAGGAACTGTACGCGTGGCTTCGAGTGCCTCATCAGAGGAGCAGCAGCGGACCGCTGGAGTCAGCATCGCAAATACTCGGCTCGCTTCACCGCCAGTGTGGTCCCGCGCCTCGAACGAGCGCCGTTCGATCGATACCAGCCGCGAGGCTCTGCTCGCCGCCTGGAGGTTGGCAAGATTCGCGGACGAGAACGATGTGTCCGCGAGGATCACCCAGTCTGCCGCCGCGATCAGGTCGAGGTGGTCGAGATGCGATCGCGGATCGACCGCGGAGAAGCTCGGGAGCCGCGGGCCGGTGACGCGGAGCGCGTCGGCGGCCAGCGCGTCGAGATCGCCTTCGTTCAGCGGGCCGACCGTGACCCGCGCCCCGGCCGCGACCAATGCCTGAAGCAGTCCCGCCCCGGACCCGCCGCCGCAGATGACGTGGACACTCGGACGCGCGTGTCCTTCACCCACCTCGGCGCGTTGCTCATCGAAGCTCACCGTCAGTGCCTGCGTGAACGGACTGCGGTAGACGGCAGCGGCGACGCCGAAGACGCGAGAGAGACGTTCCGGCGTCAGCACCTGCTCGGGTGTCCCATCCGCAGCAACGCGGCCGTGCTCCAACATGACGAGGCGGTCGCAGTAGCGAGCGGCGAGGTCGAGGTCGTGTACCGCGACGATCACGGTGAGGCCTTCATCCGCCAGCCGGCGGAACAGTCCGAACATCCCGAGCTGGTGCTGCACGTCGAGGCTCGCCGTCGGCTCGTCGAGCAGCAAGACCGGCGTCTGCTGGGCGAGGCCACGCGCGATGAAGACGCGCTGCCGCTCTCCCCCGGAGAGCGTCGAGGCGGAGCGCGGCGCGAACGTGTCCGTGTGCGTGAGGCGCATCGCCTCATGGGCGATCTCGCGGTCGCGCTGCCCTTCGATCTCCAGCCGGCCGAGGTGTGGATACCGCCCGGTGAGGACGAGCTCCAGGCTCGTGAAGCCGTGCGTCTCCGGTGGGTGCTGCGAGATCAAGGCGAGCCGGCGCGCCACCTCGCGTGCTGAGAGATCCCGCAGGTCACTCTCGCCGAGGGTCACGGTTCCTCGCTCGTGCTTGAGTACCCCGGCGATGGCCCCCAGGAATGTGGACTTACCCGCACCGTTCGGACCGATCAGTCCGACGATACTCCCGCTGCCGACCTCGAAGTCGATCGCATGCAGCAGACGCGTGCCCCCGATACCAACATCGAGCGCACGCGCTGATACCAGCGGCAGCTGGGTCGCTTTGCCCCCGGTCATCTCAGTCCGAACGCCGGGAGACTGAACGGCGGTGGGCTCTCGAGGTACTCGGCCGGGAAGTCGCCCGGCCAGAGGATCGCCGCGAGTTGTTCGGCGCCGCGGATGTTCTCGTAGGACAGGGTGGTGTGGAACTTCCCCGGCACCACATAGACGCGTTTGTCCCGGATCGCGGGCACCTCCGCCAGTACCGGCGCCGCGAAGAGTTCGTCGCGGAAGGCTTCGCCCTCGGTAGCGGTCATCGGGATGACGATGACGTCGGGGTTAACCGAGATCAGGGTTTCCAGACTGATACGGGGGTAACCCTTCAGGCCTGCGTCGCACGGAGCGCAGGAGCCTCCGGCGGCGAGAGTGATACTTTCCGGCGTCGAGCCGGCCGCCGACGTGGTCATGTTCTCGGCGTACTTCGTCGTGTACATGACGCGGGGAGATGACCCGGATGCGCTGCTCCTGGTGGCAGCCACCAGCGTCTCATGTCGCTCCTGGACCTCCCGCACGAGTTGCAACGCCCGCTCCTCCTCGCCGTACAGGTAGCCGAGGAGCAGGATGGTCTCGATCCGTCCCTCGGCGCCCTCCCGCAGTTCCAGCTGGACGACGGTGATGTCCACGTTCTCGAGTGCGCGAATGAAGTCCGCGTCACGGTTCGGCGAGGCGACCACGAGGTCGGCCTCCACGCTCGCAATCTGCTCGGGATCACGTCCGACTGCGCGGACATCGGCCACGACCGAGGCGACGTTCGAGTAGTCCGGGTTCTGCGTGCTCGTGCCCACTGCCGCCAGACGGGCGATCGGCACCAGACCGACAGTGATCTCGTCGAAGCCCACGGAAGTGGTGTGGATACGCGCCGGCTTCGACTCGATCGTGATGCGGCCGTTGAGGCCTTGCACCACGCGGGGCCAACCTCGATTGGTCGAATCGACGATCCCCGGCACGTCAGCGAACGGATCGGGGCCGGGCTCCGCCGTGGGTGTACTACCGCCGGCTTCATCCGCTCCGGCAGTCGGTTCCGCGGTCGATTCCGCTGGTCCCGTCGGAGTGGCGGCGGGCTCGGCTGCGCCACCGCCGCAAGCGGCAAGCAGCAGGACAGCCATCATGAGGACGGTGACGGACAACACTGCCCTCAGCGGACGTGCAAATTGTCGAGTCATGTTTGATCCTTCCAGGTTCCGGGCTAGATCACGCCTGCTCGGCTCTTGTTCCGCAGCAGCACGAGCAAAAAGAAGGGCGCCCCGATGAACGCCGTCACCATCCCGACTTGGAGTTCCGCCGGGCGGACGGCCATGCGGGCGACGGTGTCCGCGAGCACGATGAACAGCGCTCCCGCTAGGGCGCTCGATGGCATCAGGACGCGATGGTCAGGGCCCACGATCAGCCGCACGACGTGAGGGACCACGAGGCCGACGAAGGCGATCGTGCCGCTCACCGCGACGGCCGCGCCGGTCATGATGGCGGCGATCGTGAGCAGCACCGGACGCAGCCGGTCTACCGACACGCCGGTCGAACGGGCGAGCTCGTCACCCAGCAGGAGCAGGTTCAGATCGCGCGCGAACGCGATGATGACCGTCGCGCCGAGCAGGATCGGGACGGCCGCGACGCGGACGTGCTGCCAGCCGGAGCCGGACAGGCCGCCGGCCAGCCAGTACACGATGCCCCGCAGGTTCTCCTCGTCGGGGACCATCAGGATGATCGTCGACATCACGGCGCTGAGGAACGCGCTGATCGCGATCCCTGCCAGCAACAACGTCGCCATCGAGAACCGGCCGCCGACGAGTGCGATGCCGTAGACGAGAAATGCCGCGCCGATGGCACCTGCGAACGCGAAGGCCTGCAAGGCGAACGGAAACCAGCCGGTGAGCTTGAAGGCGAGCGCCACCACGGCGCCGGTGGCGGCCCCCGCTGAGACGCCGATGATGCCCGGGTCGGCCATCGGATTGCGGAAGAGGGCCTGCATCGTCGCACCCGCGACCCCAAGGCCCATGCCAACGACGATCCCCACGAGCAGCCGCGGGAGGCGGAGTTGCTCAATGACGAGCTGCTCCGTCCGGGTGGCGGAGGCGAATTCGATGTTCACGAGACCAAGGAGCACGCTGGCAGCGTTCTGGAATGGAATGCTGAAGGCTCCCACGGAGACGGAGAGTGTCCCGGCCAGCAGGAGGAGCGCGACGAGCACCATGAGACTGGCCACCAGCCGAGCGACCACGCCTCGTTCCGGCCGGATCGCCTCGCGACCCACGTGGACCGGTGCGGCGACTTCGGCGAGTGGCGTCACGTTAGAACTCGATCCCCGGCTGCGCCTTGATGCCCTGCTCCCTGAACGGGTGCTTGAGGACGCGCATCTCGGTGGCGAGGTCGGCGAACTCGATCAGCGCATCGGGGGCGTGGCGGCCCGTGATCACGACGTGCATCCGCGGGGGGCGATGTTCACGCAGCCAGTCGATGCACTCGGCCGTGTCCAGCCAGTTGTAGTGCAGCAGGTAGGTGAACTCGTCGAGGATCAGGACGTCGAAGGCATGCTCGCTGATGTAGCCCTTCGCCCGCTCCCAACCGGCGAGCGAGCGCGCCGCCGACTCGCCGAGGTCGGAGCTCTCCCAGGTCCACCCGTCGCCCCAGCCCTCGACGTGGATGCCGGCGTCGCGGGCCATGCGCAGCTCACCGAAGCGAGCTGTCCCGGGCTTGATGAACTGGATGATCCCGACCCGAAGCCGGCGCCCCTTCGCGCGAAACGCGATTCCCATAGCGGCGGTGGACTTGCCCTTCCCCATGCCGGTGTTGACGATCACGAGGCCTTTGCGGCGGTTCCCTTGTCGCACCTGCTGGCGGTACGCCTCAGCCTCCGGCGTGGAGCCAGGGCCCGATGTGCCGGAACCAACGCGGCACTTCGCGTCCGCCCGATCGGAAAGCACACCGGCCCAGTGGGACGTAAACCGCGAGGCAGCAAAGAGCGCGCGATCGGTGAGGGACACAAAGAAACCCCTTCCTCACGGAAGGGGTGTGACTCGAACGCGCGGGGCCGGACAGCCCGCGTGTCTGTCACCCGTCTCCCGCGGGCTCGACACCGGCCTGGTTCGGCGACCTGGCTGACCGTCTCAGGGACGGATCACAGTTGCGGGACAGCGCCGGGTTCTCACCGGACTTCGCGAATCAAACCGTCAGCGGGACTTTAGAGGTTGCACAGGACCCGAGCAACCGATCCATGGGAGGCGGCGCCGCCTTGGTAGAGACTCTCTCTCTCCGCGTGGGCCTTCGCGCTCCCCTCGAGCCGTCGCCGCGGGGTACGGTCAACACGGCGTGCGCCTCCGGTACGGACGCGATCGGACACGCCTTGAGCCTGGTCCGCCTCGGACACGCCCGCGCACTGCTCGCAGGGGGTGCGGAGGCGATGATCACGCCTCTCTCACTCTCGTCGATGGGACGGTTGGGCGCGTTCTCCAAGAACAACGACGATCCAGAACACGCCTCACGGCCGTTCGACGCGGACCGCGACGGGTTCATCCTCGGCGAAGGCGCCGGCGTGCTGTTGCTCGAGTCCGAGATGTCCGCGCTCGAACGAGGCGCTGATATCTACTGCGAACTGGCTGGCATCGGCTGGTCATTCGACGCGACCGACGACACTGCGCCCGACCCCCAAGGTCAGGCGCTTGCGATGACCCGGGCACTGGACGATGCCGGGCTTGGACCTGGCGACGTGGACTACATCAACGCCCACGGCACGAGCACGCCCTATAACGACCGGACCGAGACTCAGGCGACCAAGATCGCATTCGGTGATGAGACGAGGCGGCTGCGCCTCTCCTCGACGAAGTCGATGACAGGGCACCTCGCTGCCGCAGCAGGGGGAGTCGAGGCGGTTGCCTCAGTACTGACCCTCCACCATGGCATCATCCCTCCGACGATCAACTATCTGACACCCGACCCGGAGTGCGACCTGGATGTGACTCCCAACGTCGCCCAGGCGGCGGACGTGAACGTGGTGATGTCGAACTCCTTCGGGCTCGGCGGACAGAATGCGTGTGTGGTCTTCCGCCGCTACGAATGACTGAGACCGGGTACGCCGACCGTCCAGGGTCAGGAAGAAATACACGTCCGGCCCGCTCGAGGGCGGCTGGCTCAAGGTGATGGGGAAGGGCAGCAAAGAGCGGATCGGTAGTGAATGGGCATAGCGCCAGAGCGCACGCTGGGAAGCGTTGTACGCATCCCCCATCGACGACGATAGCCGAGGAGCGAGAAGACGCATCGAAAGCGCGGCCCGTCGGCATCGTTATCAAACGCGAGGGCACACGCCCACGTACGTTCCGTCCTAAGCTGCGGCTCGCCACCCGATCCAGCGACTGACCCCGAGCACCATTGGGCCACACGGGACATAGAGGTCGGCGTGTAGGGAACGGAGGGATGGAGCCTCCCCCGTCTCCACCAAGGCTACTAGCAGGGCCCGCCGCAAGGCGGGTTCTTTGTTGCCCGATGTGGCTTTCCGCATTCGCAAGCGTGAAGTGAAATATGGATTGGGCCGGGGTGACGCCTGAGTCTTCCGATGGTGCGTCGGTTCGAAAGTCATCAGGCACCCCGCGGACTCTAGCAGCCGGTCGCATCATACCCATCCGCGGTAGACGGCAGCCGAGCGCGGTGAGTGCTGAAGCGCCAGTGCCGCGAGACCAAGAGCTGCCCACAGCCAAAACGCTGACGGGCGCTTCGCAGTCATGACGATCCCAGTCGCTGCATCTCGCTCCCCCGCCGTGTAACCGAGGTTGAAAATCGCCCACGTCTCCCCATGCGAGGCCGCTGACAGCATTGAGTAGAGACGGTTGAAGGTTGGCTCTTCACCGACGTGCAGAACCACTCGGACGAGTTCCGAGCGCGATGGCATCGCTGCCTCATACCCGAGCCATCGCCCGCGACGGTCACGTACCGTTGGGATGTGAAACCGCGCCACGTCAGCCTCGATGGCGACGATCTCTTCGGCGCGGGACTCCTCATCTAGTCGCTCGCGGCTCAGGGCCTCACTGCGGTGGAGGGTCAGCATCCTGCTCAGCCGCGTCCGCGGTGGAATGTTCGCTTCGGTGAGCCATGCCGATACTGCGCAGACCTCCACTAGCGACCGCGCCACGCTCCAAGGTGCCCAGACTGGCGTCGGCTCACCTTCCGCGGCTTCAGCTCCCCATGTACAAAGCGCATCGCCGTGATCGAGAGCAGCAGCGACTAGCAGATCCACGTATCCGAGCGTGTCTCGGACGGGCTGCCGATACCCTGTCAATGCGGCCTCGCGGGCCGCTGGGGACCGAGACGTGAACAGCTCCTCACCCGCGACAGCATGCTGCGCCCAAAGTCGATCGATTACTTCGAGCAACCGCCGCAAGTAGGTCGCGGCCTCGGCAACATCAGCAAGGGTCCGTTCTGACTCGGTTGCGTCCACGCCGCGCAGCTTAGGGGCACTCAGGCGGGCTCAGGACTCTTGCGAGTCAGATAGTCGTCGTGGCCTCCGCAAGCCCGCCGCCGCACCTGAATCCAACGGCGCCTGAAGGCGTGGTCCGGCCGTCCCTCATCACGACGGCGTGACAGCGAGACTTCCTACCGTCCGCCTTGCCCCATCCAGGCCGTGCTGCGGCCGCGAGTCTTCGGGCGCTGCTCGATCTTGATGGCGTACTCCTCACCGCCGGCCTCCATGCGCTGATGGACAAGGCAGTCCGTCCACCTCTCGAACTAATCCCCGGACTGGCCGCGTCAATCCCTCACAGATCCCGGCGCTGAAAACTGAAGATCGCCAATGCGAGGATGCCGAGCACCCAGACGGCTACCCACGCCAGGTACGCCTCGGACGGGGGGGCGGTCGCGACGAAGGGGTTGGCGGCCAACTCGGCGGCGCTGGTGGTCTGCGCCACCAACGCGGGCTGGACGCTGTACAGCGCCCCCTCCCAGAGGCCGTTCGCCGGCAGCACGAACTTCGTCGCGAGGCCGGCGTTTCGGACGACCTCGCTGCCGAACGCCTCGCCGATGCCGTGTGCGATGCCGCCGATCCACGCGAGCCCGAACAGGACGAGGGCGATGATGCCGCCGGTCATTGGCGCAAGGCGCGTGCTGAACAGCAGCGTCAGCGTGAGCATCACGACGGCCTCGCCGACGAGGAACGCGATGGCGGCGAGCGGGTGCGGCGGCGTGTAGCCCACCAGCGCGCGCACGGCGAGGAACTCCGCGCCCGCGGTGGCTGCCGCGTAGCCGCCGATCAGGACGGCGACCCCGAGCCACTTCCCGATCACGATGTCGCTGCGCCGGATCGGGCGCGGCAGCACGGCGAGGAGCACGCCGGAGTCGGCCTCGTCGGAGATGACGGGGGCCGCGACGAACACCGCGCCTACGGCGAAGACGAAACTGTACATGAAGGTGATCAGCGTCACGAGGACCGCGGCCAGCGTCTTCTGCTCCAGCGGCGAACACGGCTCGCCGTTGGCGCAGGGCAACGACGTGATGCGCTGGAACCCCCACGCGCTCATGCCCACGAGGACCAGCGTCAATACCACGACGGCGATGAGCAGCCGTCGACGCGACGCCTCGCGCAGCGTGAGGCGTGCGATCGTGAGCACGGCGGACGGGTTCACTCGCCGCCCCTCTCGCCGAGGAGTTGCAGGAACCGGTCCTCGAGCGATTCGAGGCGGGTCTCCACGCGGTACACGCGACCCCCGAGGTGGACCGCTGCCGCGACGAGTTCCGGGACGCTCTCCGCGGCGATGGCCTGGAAGGCGTACCAGCCACCCTCGGTGTCGAAGTCACCGAACTGCGCCCGGAGTTGCGACTCGGCAGCGGCGGTGAGGCCGGTCATGTGGATGCGGACCGTCTGCCCGCCGCGCAGTAGTTCGTCGAGGGCGCCGCTCGCGATGACGCGTCCGTGGTCGACCACGGCCACGCGGTCGCAGACCTGCTCGACCTCGGACAGGAGGTGCGAGTTGAGGAAGACCGTGGCGCCTCGACGTTTCAGGTCGCGGATGATCTCGCGTACGTCGTGGCGGCCGACGGGGTCGAGTGCCGAGGTCGGTTCGTCGAGGAAGACCAGGTCGGGGCTGCCGAGCAGCGCCACGCCGAGGCCCAGCCGCTGCTGCATGCCCTTCGAGAACGTGCCGACGCGGTCGTCCGCGCGCGAGACCAGCCCCACGTGGTCGAGGGCGCCGTCGATCTCGGCGGCGTGGCGCGTCGAGGGGATCCCGGCGAGGTCGCAGTGCAGGCGCAGCACCTCGCGCGCCGAGAGCCATGCCTGGTACCGAAACAGTTCCGGCAGGTAGCCGATGCGCGCGCGGGCCGCTCGGTCTCCCAGCGGCGCGCCGAGGACGGCGCCACCGCCCGAGGTCGGCCGGCTCAGGCCGAGCAGCAGTTTCACGGCCGTCGTCTTGCCCGCGCCGTTCGGGCCGAGGAACCCGAGCACCTCGCCGCGCCGGACGGTGAGCGTGAGGCCGGCCAGCGCCGTCGTCTTTCCGTACTGCTTCACGAGGTCCGCGACCTCGATGGTCGGGGCGCCCTCGGACGCTGCGTGCGCTCCGACGACGCCCGAGGAGGCGTGTGATCCGGTCGTGTCCTCGGCCATCAGCGCAGCGAGTCCGCGATGTCGAGGACCTCTCCCTCGCCGAGCGGTGCGGCCACGATGTAGACGATGCCGTCCTTCGCCCACACCACCGCGGCGGCGAAGCCGCTCCGTTCCGAGAGCGCCGTTCCGGTCACACCGTGCACGGTCACCTCGCGCGTGTCGATCTCGCCCGCCGGCACGGGGATCGGCCACGTCGTCGTCGGGTCGCCGATCGCGCGGATGGCGTTGGCCAACTCATCGGAGATGCCGGGCTGGCTCAGCAGGTAGTCGCGGAGTTCGCCCACGGATGTCCCGGTCGTCGTCGCGAACGGCGCCTCGGTCTGCACCACCAGCAGTTGCGGGATGGCGTCGGCGAAGCCGGCCAGTGGTCCGCCCTCGCCGGCGTCCGGCGGCGAGGACGCACCACCGAGGAAGCCCGAGGCACCGTACATCGCGACGACCGCGGCGCCCGTGGTCATCTGCACGGACGCGCCGTCGATGTCAGCCGGCATCGGTGGCAGGGCCTCGCCCTGCGCGTCGGCGGCCGCCTGCGCCCGCGCGGCGCTGAAGGTGAACGTGGCCGACTGGCTCGGCAACGTGATGTACGCGGGCGCCGCCGACACGGATGCCGGCAGATCCCCCGGCGTGAGCACGGACATGCCCATGGCG
>JBBDIC010000152.1:47276-48840 GCA_040880625.1 Dehalococcoidia bacterium
CGTGCGCGCAGCCGCCGCGTGGACGGCGCTCCGCACCACGTCCCACTCCGAGACGACCGTGCGGCACTCGTCGCACTCGAGGAGGTGCGACTCGACCGCCGGCGTGCGCGCAGCGTCCAGCGAGCCGGCCGCGAACGCCGGCAGCATGTCGATGGGATGCTCTCGCTGATCGATCATCGCGATGGTCCTTTCGTGGGCGCACTGGGAGACGGCGCGGCGCCGTAGGCCCGGGCATCGAGCAGCACGGCGCGCAGCGCGCGCTTCGCGTTGCTCAGGCGGCTACGCACCGTGCCGATCGGGACATCGAGCACGGCCGCGATCTCCTGGTAGGTCAGGCCGTTCAGGAAGTTCAGGACGAGCACCTCGCGGTGGATGAGCGACAGTCTCGACAGGGCGAGCGTGAGCGCCTCGATGTCGTCCTGCCGCAGCAGGCGCTCCTCCGGCCCCGGCCCGGGGTCGACGACGGCATCGAGGGCGTCGTCGTCGGCCAGGAGCAGGCCGCGCCGCCGCATGGCGTTGTGCGCCTGCCGGCGTGCGATCGCGAAGAGCCAGGTGTGTACCGTCGAGCGGCCCTCGAACGAGCCGGCGCCCTGCCATGCCGCGACGATGGTGTCCTGGAGGACCTCCTCGGCGAGGCCGTCGTCGGCCGTCACCTGGCAGAGGTAGCGGTACAGCGACCGCTGGTGCCGCGCATAGAGTTCGCCGACGGCGTGCCGGTCCCTCGCGGCGACCCGCCGGAGGAGCGCGGCATCGACCTCGTGTCCAGGCCGGCTGCCGGACTCGCTCAAGAGGCTCACTCCCAGACTGTGGGCAACCTGCATGCTCAATGCCCTCCACTACGTTAGTAGCGGCATCGCGCAAAAAGGTTCACTCGGCCCGCGAGTTGGCCCTGTTCCTGGGCGTGGTGTGTCCGTGGCCGCTAGTTCACGACGCTCACAGGTATCATCGCGGGCAGTCCGTCCGGGAAGCGCGCGATGAACGGGGCGTTCACGAACGGCGGCGCGCCCGGGATGTAGCCGAACCACTGCCCACCGACGGTCACCCACGCCGCGCGGTCCGCGCCGAGCACTGCATCCAGGCGGTCGTAACCGCCGCCCGCCCAGATCGTGAGCGACAGACCCGAGGGGAACACCGGCGCGGTAAACGTCCCCCAGTCGGGAGCGGCGACCACGGCCAGCACCGCCGGCATCTCCGTGAGCGGCGCGACGAGCGTGACCGAGCCGTCCGCGCCCACCTCGACCGCGGAGGGCGCCTCCACCCAGCCCACCGGTGTCAGGCGGACCAGCACGAGCGTCTCGGGTGGCGTGTCGCCGAGGGTCTCCGGGGTGACGGTGAGCGTGACCGAGCCGGGCGGCGTCAGCGTCCCGCCGACGGGTTCGCCGTCGGGGTCCGTCAGCCGCGTCAGGAACGAGGCGAGCGCCAGCCCCTCCGGCGACAGCGGCGCCTGTCCCGCGAGGGCGCCGAGGTCGGCGACCACGCCGAGTTCGAGCGTGACGCCTGTCGGCGTCCCCGGTGGGAGCGCGCCGGGCGGCAGCGTGACGCGCGCCGTGTCGCCGCCGGGGGT
>JBBDIC010000152.1:48940-53567 GCA_040880625.1 Dehalococcoidia bacterium
TCGCCCGCGACGTCCACGGCGGCGTCCTGCGTGGCCGCGCCGCCAGCGGCGAACGTGAGCGTCGTGCCGGCCACCGCGGTGTAGTCGCTGGCCGCGACCGCGGTCCCGTCCGCCGTCCCGTAGTCCACGGTCACGTCCGGGAAGCCGGCAGGGACCCCGGCCGAGAGTGTCACGAGGGCGTTGAATGCCACGGCGCCGGCGTGGCCCTCGGCCTGCGCGATGTCGGCGATCGATATCTGAAGCGCCTCGTAGGCCCCGATGTCGCACGTCGCCCCCTGCGGGCGGGTGATGCCGCGCTGGTCGACGCCGTTCACCGGCGCGGCGGCGCACGCAGCGTTGTCGCCCGCATCGATCGCCGGGCTGCCGGTGAGCAGCGCGTGCGCCTGAGTAGGCCCGCCGTTCGAGGCGAGCAATCCGAGGAAGGGATCGGCGTTGATGACCGCGCCCGCGCCAGCGACAGTGCAGTCCGAGGGATCCTCGATGATGTTGTTATTGACCGATGTCACGGTGCCGACGCAGTCGGGTCCTGTCGGGGCGGTGTTGTTCGCGATGATCGTGTTGGTGAGGTTCACGGCGCCCCCAGCATCGACCCGGATGCCGCCGCCCTGACCCGCCGCCGAATTTCCGGTAATCGTGACGTTCGTCAGTTCGGCCGTTTCGCCAGGACGGACGTAGACGGCACCGCCACGCCCCGCGGTATTCCCGGTGAACGTGCTGTTCGAGATGACGACCGGACTGCCAGCATCCTCGATACCGATTGCCCCTCCGAATCCTAACCCGAAGTCGTCGTCCGCGTCGTTTCCGCTGAACGTGCTGCCACGGATCGTGAGGCTCGCCATCACACCACCGACGAAGATCGCACCACCTTCTTCTGCGCTGTTGTCGCGGAGTGTGCTGTCGATCACAGTGACGTTGGCGTTCCCCACCTGGATGGCCCCACCGAAGGATTCCCGGCCGTTCGTGAGCGTCAGCGCGCGTAGCTCCAGCGGTGGGAGCGCGGCGCCGCCGTTGACGAAGAAGATCCCCGACGCATTGTTGCCGCTGATCGTGATCTGCCCCGCGCCATCGATGATCAGGAGGTCGGTGTCGGTGATCGTCGGCAAGGTCGAACCGAGCGTGATCGTGCCGCTCTCGGAGAAGGTGATGGTGTCCGCGCCCGTCCCGGCGGCGCAGTCGGCGTTCGTCGCCGCGTCGTCGTTGGCGTTCGTGATCGCCTCGCGGAGCGTGCAGCCGCCGCTGCCGTCATCGGCCAGCGAGTCCACCACGATCACCGCGGCGTGGGCCGTCCCGGGCGCTCCGAGAAGCAGCCCGAGCGCGAGCGCACCGGCGGCGAGCACTTCCGCCACGCGCGTCATTTCTCTCGCTCGTCGGCCGCCCATGCTGCTCCTCCTGGCGCTCACGGAATGACCCGAATCATCGACGATGACGATGCGTTCTGTAAACAGACGGAAGTCAAGCAATGTGTAGGTTTCCCGGACAGGGCCTGAGAGGTAGGTCAGCCCGGCGGCGGCGTCCAGCGCCGCCCACGCGCGGCGTCCGCGTCGAATCGGAGTGCGTGTAGCAGGAACTCGTTGGTCGCCTCGATCGGCGCGGCGCCGGGGGAGGCGGAGGAAGCGCGGTTCACGCCCGCGCTCAGCGCGTCGTACACCAGTTGCGCCGACGCGCTGCCGCCCTCGTCGGCGTTCTCCACGAGCGGCTGGAAGACGCCCGCCGCGATCCCGTCCGCGATCACGCGCGCCGCTACCGCGAACAGCGACTCACGCGTCGGGCGGTCCGCGCGCGCCAGGTACGAGGACCCGAACAACCCTGCGAGCGCCGGGTTTGCCGCCAGCCACGCCGCTACGGCCCGCATGATGCGCGCGAAGATGTCGTCCCAGGGGCCCTCGGCGGCCGTGCGCACTACGTCGACGACGTCCGTGATCAGCGCCGCGCGCAACGCGTCGAGGAACACTTCGCGCGAGGCGAAGTACGTGTAGAACGTCCCCTTCGCGACGCGCACCTCTTTGGTGATGTCCTCGATGGTGAACCCGTCGAGCCCCTGCCGCTCGATCACGCGCCGCCCGGCGATCAGGATCTGTCGGCGACGGATGTCGCTGACCTCCGGCATGTGTTCCCAGTCGAGACGCTGAATCATCAGGGACCCCACATGACGACACTCGGGCCAGGACAATGACCCACGGTCAGGTCGCTGAATCTTATCGCAGGGAACCCGTAATGTCAGGCAGCCTCCTCTCCTGGCTGGCGACAAGCGATCGGTCGTCGCCCCGCGCTACCCCTCCACCTCTGCCGCACCACCCACCCCCGCGCGCCGACCCTCGAGGTAGCGGCGTTCCGTGGCGTTCGAGGTGAGCGCGATGGCACGGTCGTAGGCGGCAGCAGCGTCCTCGCCGCGGCCGAGGTGTTCGAGGAGGTCGCCGCGCGTGGCGTGGTAGAGGTGGTAGTCCTCCAGGTCGAGGGCGTCGAGGAGGCCCAGGGCGACCTCGGGGCCGTCGAGTTCGGCGACGGCGATCGCGCGGTTGAGCGCGACGATCGGCGTCGGGGTGAGGGTGAGGAGGCGGTCGTACAACTGGACGACCTGCGACCAGTCGGTGCCGGCGGCGGTCGGGGCGTCGGCGTGGACGGCGGCGATGGCCGCCTGGACCTGGTACGGCCCGGGCCGGTTCAGCCGCAGGCACGCGCGCACGAGGGCATGCCCCTCCTCGATGAGCGCGCGGTCCCAGAGCGACCGGTCCTGGTCGCCCAGGCGCACGAGCGTCCCGTCCGCCGCCGAGCGTGCCGGCCGGCGCGCCTCCGTCAGCAGCAGCAGCGCGAGCAGCCCTCGGGCCTCCGGCTCGTCCGGCATCAGTTCCACCAGCAGCCGCGCGAGGCGCACGGCCTCGTCCAGCAGGTCCGCGCGCACCAGGTCGTCGCCCTCGGAGCGCAGGTAGCCCTCGTTGAAGACGAGGTAGACGACGGCCAGCACGGAGCGGAGCCGGTCCGGGAGGTCGGCGTCGTCCGGGACGCGGTACGGGATGCCGGCCGCGCGGATCTTGTGCTTCGCGCGCACCAGCCGCTGCGCCATCGTCGTCTCGGACGTGAGGAACGCGCGCGCGATCTCCGAGGTCTGCAAGCCGGCGATGAGCCGCAACGTGAGCGCCACCCTCGCATGGGGCGCCAGTGCCGGGTGGCAGCACGTGAAGATCAGGCGCAGACGGTCGTCTTCCACGGGGCCTGCCGCCTCTGGTTCGTGCGCCGGCTCTGATCCCTGCGTCGACTCCAGCAGCGCCGCCTGCCGATGGCGCTCGCCGCGGACGCCCTCGCGTCGCACCCAGTCGATCGCGCGGTTGCGCGCCGTGGTGATGATCCAGCCCGCCGGGCTGGGCGGGACGCCCGTCGACGGCCATCGACGCAGCGCGACCTCGAACGCCTCCTGGACCGCCTCCTCGGCGAGGTCGATGTCGCCGAAGGAGCGGACCAGGGTCGCCACGGCGCGCCCGGACTCGGCGCGGAACACCCGCTCAATGGCCGAGCCGTCCGGGCGCGCCGTCACGGGCTCAGGCTTCCGGTTCATCCTGGAAGGGCCGCACTTCCACCGGGCCACCGCACGCCTCGCTGCCCTCGGCGGCCCACTTGAGCGCCGCGTCCAGGTCCGGGGCGTTGATGATCCAGAACCCGCCCAGGTGCTCCTTCGCCTCCGCGAACGGGCCGTCGGTGGTGAGCACCTCGCCGCCCTGGGCGTTCACGACGGTGGCGGTATCCGCGGGCTCCAGGCCGCCGCCGAACACCCACACACCCGCCGCCTGCACCTTCTGGTTGAACGCGTCCACGTCGGCGTACATCCGCTCGATCACCTCGGGCGCCGGGGCGTCCTCCCCCTCGACCATGTGAACCGATAGCAAGTACTGCTTCATTGCATCCTCCATCGCCTGTGGCCCCGGCCCTCTGCCGAGTCTCTGTACCTCTTAGACGAACGTCTACGGCCCAGATCGACATCATCGAGGGGAAATCTCGAAGAAATTTTCGAGGCAGGCAGCAGCGGGTGCGTTCTCGATGGAGCGAACATGTCGTCGGAGGGGTGCTGGTGGAGCCTCGGCGGCTCCTCGAACGGTCGAACGGGCCGCTGCGCGTCGCACAGCGGCCCGTTGGTCGGACTCTTACCGGCGCGTGCGAGGACGCGCGCCGAGGCTAGCCGTCGGCCGCAGTGCGCTCGCGGTCGCGGCGCTCCTCTTCCTCGATCAGGCGCTCCGGGTCCGTGAACTGGCGCTTCTCTTCCGCCTGGTCCTGGATCGGCTGAGCGTCCTGCTGCTGGTTCTTCTGCGTCTTCTCGGGCATGTCGCACCTCCTCGGGTGTCCCCACCGTAGGAGCGCGCCTCTATCGAGGACGTGACACCACCCGCGCGTCGCCGCGACAACGCCGCAACGTTGCGCCGACTGGTTGCCGACCCCGTGACGCCGAGGCGAGGCGACCGCTAGGAGCGCCGCCGTGTCTTGCGGGCGGCCCCGCCCTGCTGCACCACGTGCGTCAGTTCGTGCGCCAGCAGTTCCTTGCCGCCGCGCGAACCCGGGTTCAGCCCCTCACGGCCGAGGAAGATGTCGTTGCCGGTGGTGAAGGCGCGCGCCGAGAGACGCTGGTTGAGGTCGGTCGCCT
>JBBDIC010000152.1:53667-56561 GCA_040880625.1 Dehalococcoidia bacterium
CCCACGTTCATCGTGCGCTGCGCTCCGGCCACGGAGCGCGCCGCGCGGTTGCCGGCGGACGCCTGCAACGCCAGCACGTCGGACGCGCGCAGCGCTTTCCTCGAGGGCGACGCGGGGGCCGGCGCCGGCCGGCGGCGGGCCTTCGTCGACGGGGCGGGACGAGATGCGTGGACACGCTGGTTCATGAGACGACCTCCCGGCGCGGCTGCGGCGCCGCGCGCAGAATAGCGCACACAGAACCCCACCGGAGGCGCTGCTATCATGCGCCTCCTGCGCCCACCACGGCCTCCCCAGCCGTCCCGACCGCGAGGGACCCACGTCCAGTGACCACCGCCAGCATCCAGGTCCACCTTGAACCCGACCACCTGTCGCTCACCCTGGGTGAGCGCACGTCGATCGAGGTCGAGGTGTTCAACGGCTCCCCCATCGTGGACGAGTTCCGCGTGGACCTGGTGGGGCCGTGGGTGGACCCGATCCGTGGCGAGTGGGTCACGGCGCGGCCGAGCACGCTCGCCCTGTTCCCGAACACCTCGGGCGTGGTCGTGCTCACGCTCGATGTGCCGGCCGCCAGCCAACTGCTCGCGGGACGGCACGTCCTGGGCGTGCGCATCCGCTCGATGACGAACGAGATGCACTCTTATGTCGCCGAACTGCCGGTGACGGTGAACTCCCAGCCGTCGGTCGCCCTGCACTTGGATCCGCAGGCCGCGGGCGGCGGCTCCACCGCCAGCACGCACATCGTGGCGCGCAACCTCGGCAACGTGCCGGTCAACCTGTGGCTCTCGATGACCGACCCGGCGAACACCATCGAGTATGGCGCCGGAGAGACCGAGGTCCTCCTCCCGCCCGACGAGGAGGCGCGCATCCCCCTGCACCTGCGCGGCCGCCGGCCCCTGCTGGGCGCCGGCATCGTGCGCATCTACACCGTGCAGGCGGACATCGAGGATCGCGCCGGCGACGTAGGCGCAGAGGCAACGCCGTACGTGGAGGCGATCCGCACGGAGGGGACGTTCGCGCAGCGCGCGCGGATCAACGGGCGCGTGCTGACGGTGCTGGGCTTCCTGCTGCCGGTTGTGGCGATCCTCGCGGCGGCGTTCATCCTGCGGCCGCAGCCGGAGGCGGTGCTCCTCAGCGGCCCGCTCACGTTCGGCGTGGCCGGCGTCGTGGAGCGCGTGGAGGTCCGCCCCGGCGAGTTCGTGCTGGCGAACCATCGCATCGCCTCCATGCGCGGCACGGAGGCGGGGGTCGCGTTCGAGGCGGCCCGCCTCGCACTGCGCCGCGCGATCGTGGACCTGGAGGGCCTCAAGACGCAGCACCAGGTGGACAACGCCGGCTCCGTGCTGGAGGAGGAGGCCGACACGGCGTCGCCGGACTTCCTCCAGACGCTGCTGGACCAGTTGCAGGCCACCGTCTCCAGCGCGCGCATCGTCTCCTCCACGTCGCTCATCGGCCTCACGGACGCGCTGGCGCGGTACTGCGCCGCCAGCGAGACGCACGAGGACTTGTGTGCCAGCCAGCCGGTGCCGGTCCCGTCGGAGTTCGTCGAGACGCTGGCCCTGGAGGCGGCGTCCGACCCGCTGGCGAAGGAGGTCCTGGACTCCAACACCACCTACCGCTCCGCGGCCTCGACGCTCAACGCCGTCGAACGCCTCTCGCAGGCGACCGAGGCGGCGCTGGCCGCTGCCGGTGGCGTGCCCTCGGAGGGCGACGAGGAGCCCGAGGCGACGCCGGCGCCGGACCCGGCGGTGCTCGCCGCGCTGGAGGCGCAGGCCGCGCAGGATCAGACGGACTACGAGTTGAGCCTGCTGGAGCGCCAGTCGCTCATCGCGGAGGCGCAACTCGCCTGCCGCGCCGCGCTCCAGGACGTGGGCCGCACGGTGCTGCGCGCGCCGGCGGACATCATCGTCGACGAGGTGCTGGTGAGCGCCGGCGCCGAGGTGGACCCGGACTCGCCGGTGGTGGTCGTGCAGCGCACGGACGGCCGCGTCTTCACGCCCCCGGCCGGCAACCGCTCCCCTGCGGTGGAGGACCTCCCGGAGGGCGCGACGTGCCCGGGCTCCATCGATGACCTGCGCGCCGCGGACGCCGCCGGCTAGCCGCGCCTCGGTTGCCGCGCGCGCGGGCATTTGCTTCACTTCCGGCAACAGGCGGTCCATCAAGGAGATCAGCAATGCGCGGAACGTCACTGTCCACTCAGCAGGTCATCGCTACCTATCGTGAGGACATGACGCGTCGTGAGTACGTTGAACTTGGGGATCCTGGCGCATGTAGACGCCGGTAAGACCAGCCTGACCGAGCGGCTGCTCCACGCAGCCGGCATCATCGACGAGGTCGGCAGCGTCGATGACGGAAGCACCCAGACCGACACCCTGGCGCTGGAACGCCAGCGCGGCATCACCATCAAGTCCGCCGTCGTCTCGTTCGCCATCGATGACGTCACGGTCAACCTGATCGACACGCCCGGGCACCCGGACTTCATCGCAGAGGTGGAGCGGGTGCTGAGCGTCCTCGACGGCGCGGTGCTCGTGATCTCCGCCGTGGAGGGCGTGCAGTCCCAGACGCGCGTGCTGATGCGCACGTTGCAACGCCTGCGCATCCCCACGCTGATCTTCGTCAACAAGGTGGACCGCCGCGGCGCGGACTGCGCGCGCGTGCTCGCGAACATCGCGGAGGCGCTGACGCCCGCCGTCATCTCGATGGGCGCCGTCGCCGAGGCGGGCACGCGCGACGTGCGCTGCACGCCCTACGGCGCGACCGACCAGGCCTTCACCGCGGGGCTCGTCGACCTCATCGCCACCGACGACGACGCGCTGCTGGCGGCCTACGTCGACGACGCGTCGAAGGTGACGTACCGCCGCCTGCGGCGGGCACTGGCGGCGCGGTCGCGGCGGGCC
>JBBDIC010000152.1:56661-65822 GCA_040880625.1 Dehalococcoidia bacterium
CGCGTCGAGGGACGGGACGGACGCGCACTACTTCGCGCCGCCCACGCTGGAGACGGTCGTGGTGCCGCGCGAGGCGGGCGACCGGGGCGCGCTCCACGTCGCGCTCGCGCAACTGGCGGAGCAGGACCCGCTGATCAACCTGCGCCAGGACGACGTGCGGGAGGAGATATTCGTCTCGCTCTACGGCGAGGTGCAGAAGGAGGTCATCCAGGCCACGCTCGCCGCCGACTTCGGCCTGGCCGTGGACTTCCGCGAGACGACCACGATCCACGTGGAGCGCCTCCGCGGCTCCGGCGAGGCGGGCGAAGTCCTCCGTGCCCGCGTCCACACGAACGTCACCGGTGCGAGTTCGCCGACCAGCCCGAACCCGTTTCCTGCGACGCTCGGGCTGCGTGTCGAGCCGGCGCCGGTCGGGTCCGGCATCCGGCTGCTCCTCGATGTCGACGTTCGCCTCGTGCCGATCTACATCTACAAGACAGCCGATCTCTTCGTGGAGCAGATGTCACAGTACGTGCGCGACACACTGCGCGAGGGCCTCCTCGGCTGGGCGGTCACCGACTGCACCGTGACAGTGATCGATTGTGGCTACCGGGCGCCCGGCACGAAGGCGGCCGACTTCAGGAAACTTACGCCGCTCATCCTCATGAGCGCGCTCACGCAGGCGGGCACCGTCGTCTGCGAGCCGATCCACCACTTCCGGCTGGAGGCGCCCGCCGACACGCTCGGCTCGGTGCTGCCGATGCTGACCGCGCTGCGCGCCGTACCGCGGACGCCGGCTGTCCTCGGCGCCTCGTACGTGCTGGAGGGCGACGTCCCCGCGGGCCAGGTGCACGCGCTCCAGCAGGCGCTCCCCGCCGTCACCCGCGGCGAGGGCGTGGTGGAGTGCGCGTTCGACCGCTACGAGCCCGTCCGCGGAGTGCCCCCGACGCGCCCGCGCACCGACCACAACCCATCCGACCGCAAGGAGTACCTGCTGCACGTGCTGCGGCGGGTCTGAAGGGGCGCACCCCATGAAGGACTACGAGCCGGCCATGAGTTTCGGCGCCGACACCTCCGAGGTGTACGACGACCACCCGCGCGGCGACGAGGCCGCCGCCGTGGCGTTCCTCGCGCCACTGGCTGAGGGCGGTCGGGTGCTGGAACTCGCCATCGGCACGGGGCGCATCGCGCTGCCCCTCGTCGCGCGCGGCGTCCGCGTCGACGGCATCGACATCTCGCCGGCGATGGTGGCGCGCCTGCGGGAGAAGCCCGGCGGCGACCAGATCGAGGTGACGATGGGCGACTTCGCGGACGTCGCGGTCGAGGGCGACTATCGCCTCGTCTACGTCGTGTTCAACGCGCTGTTCAACCTGCTGACCCAGGACGACCAGGTGCGCTGCTTCCAGAACGTGGCCGCGCACCTCACGGACGGCGGCGTGTTCGTCATCGAGGCGTCCGTCCCGGCCGGCCTCTACCGCCTGCGCGACCACCAGTACGTCGATGCCGAGGCCGTCGAGGTGGACCGCGTGCGCCTCGACGTGGGGCGGCACGATCCGGTGCGGCAGTTGCTGGACGAGAGCCACGTGCTGCTCTCCCGCGAGGGGGTGCGCCTGAACCCGATCGTCACGCGCTACGCATGGCCGAGCGAACTGGACCTCATGGCGCGCATCGCCGGGCTGCGGCTGGTGGAGCGCTGGGGCGGCTGGGGCCGCGAGCCCTTCGACGCCGCGAGCACGCTGCACGTCTCCGTCTACGGGCGTTGAGGGGGCGGCCGGTCTAGTCGAGGAAGGAGAACTCGAGCGCGCCCTGCGTCGCGTCCCCGTGAGCGATCGCCAGCATCCCGTCCGCCAGCACCAGGATGCGCGGCGTGTAGCCCGTGCGGCCCACGCTGTCGACCACCTCCGGCGTCGAGGAGCGCTCGCAGCGGATGTCGTGGCAGCGCACGATCTTCAGGATGCGGCTCGCGCGCTCGTCGCCGGGCTCCTTCTGGCGGTATGCCACCACCGGCAGGCCCGCCGCGTCGAGCGCGATCGTGGCGTCGGCGGACGTGCCGTCCTCCGCGCGGTCCACGCGCCGCGTGGTGACCTCCTCGCAGGTGATGCCGCTGCAGGTCGCCACGTAGATGCCGTCGTCCGACCAGTCGGCGTACGCGACGATCGGCGTGCCGTCCGCCGCCAGCGCGAGCGACGCCTCGTGCCCCGGGTCCGCGCCCGGCGTCGCCACCATCGTGACGATGACGGCCTGGGTGCAGCGCTCGTCACTGCACCGCGCGAAGCGCAGCGCCTGCGCGTCGGCGTCGCGGAATGCCACGATCGGCAGCCCGTCCCGCCCGATCTGGATCGACGTGTCGAAGCCCACGCCCCCCGCGCCGCCCTGCCCCGCCCCGCGGTCGAGGATCGCGATCGACGCGGACGTGCACTCGCGGTTGTCGCAGTGCGCGATCTTCAGCGCCCCGCGCGTCGAGTCGTGGTACGCCACGATCGGCAGGCCGTCCGCGCCGAGGGCGATCGAGGGGTCGGAGCCTACGTCGATGCGCGGGTCGTCGGTGTCGGGGCCGGGGTCGACCTCGGTGATCGTGATCGCGCCGCCGTCGCTGCATTGCGGGTCGCCGCAGTGCGCGACGTTGAGGGCGCGGCGCGCGCCGTCGCGGAACGCGATCACTGGATGTCCGTCCGCGCCCATCGTGATCGCGGTGCCGTGTCCCTGCCCGCGCTCGCCCACGCTGGCGACCACGGTGTGCAGGTTCGGACTGATCGCCCCGTCGCATCGAGGATGGCCGCACGAGACGACGCGCACCGTGAAGTCCCCCGCGTCCACGTAGGAGATGACCGGCGCGCCTCGACGCAGCGTGGCGCTCACGTCCCAGGAGGACTCGCCCTGGTCCAGGACCACCACCTCCCACGCGCTGCGCGGCCAGAACAGCCACGCGACCGCGGCCACCAGCGCGGCCAGCACGAGCAGGACGAGCAGCACCGCCAGGATACGCCTCCCACGTCGAGGGCCGGCGACGGGCGGCGACACGGTCTCCCAGGTGCGGCGGCGGCGGACCATCACGCGCGCCAGCGGCTGGCCGCAGCGCCGGCACAGCGCGCGGCCCTCCTCGTTCTGAGCGTCGCACACGATGCAGACCGGGCCGGAGACCGGCTCCGGTTCGGCCATGACCGGCGCGTCCGGCTGCGGGCGCGGCGCGACCCAGAACAGCGGGTAGTCGCAGTGCGCGCAGAACGGATGCTCGCCCGGGGCAATCTCCGCCGGGCGGCCACACTGCGGACAGATGACCATCGTGGTCACCGAGGCTCCTCCAGCAGGATGTCGCTCAGGCCCTGCGCCATGCGCGGCGGCTCGATCGTACGGTCGTCGATGCGGATGTCGAACGAGATCCCGATCGGCGCTTCCGCCGCGACGAGGTGGTAGATCTGTCCCTCCGGCACGCCGCCGGTGGTCGTCAGGCGCACGAGCATGCGGCCGGGGTTCGGCGGCGCCTCGCCGGCGCGCCACGTGCCACCGCCGTCCACCACGCGCACCGACCCGCCCGTGATCGCCTCCAGCAGGCCGCGCAGGCCCTCCACCGTCCCGCGCTGCGCGTACATCCGCCCCGCCTCGCGCACGATCGCGCGCTGCCGCTCAAGGGATTGCGAGGCGTCCACGGTGACGTTCAGCCAGGAGCCGAGCCAGCGCACGTACTCCGCCGGCGCGTCGTCCACGTCCACGTAGTACTCGAGCGCGTCCACCTGCGAGCGGATGCCGTCCGCGATCTCCTCGAAGATCGAGATGAAGCGCTGCGTGAACCTGTCCTGGGACAGGGCGCGCGGGAGTTGGTCGACCAGCCATCCGCTCATCGTGGCGTCACATCACCAGGTGCCGCACGGGGAACCAGAGCGCGTCCCGGTCCAGCGCGATGTGCGTGAGGCCCTGCGGAGCGCGCTCGCCGGAGGCCTCGTCCGCCTCGAAGAGCAGCACGTCCTGCACGCGCGAGACGCCGTCCACCCCGGCGAGCAGCGCCACCACGTGCGAGACCGTCAGCGGTGCGTCCCACGGCCAGCCGAGGCCGTCCGGCCCGCCCGTCACCGGGTCGAGGTCGCGGTACAGTGCCTCCGTCGCGCGCTGGCGCGTGAGGTCTGCGTCGCGTCCCGGCTGCACGTCCACGCGCGCCACCACGCTCACCCCCAGATATCGAGGCGTGTCGATCTCGACCGAGACGCCCAGCAGCCGCCGCGGCTCCAGGTGGTCGCGCACCGCCTCGTACAGGTGGTCCTCCAGCCCCAGGTCCGCGACGCCCCGCCGCCGTCCGCCGACGGCCGTGCCCGGCACGACGAGCACGCGCACCGGAGCGCCGGGCTCTACCGGCGGCAGCGCACGCGCGCGCGCCACCTCGCGGGAGGCCTCGCGCGCCAGCAGTTCGAAGTCAGACGCGGTCACGGCGCGCTGCCCGGAGCGGATCGAGGCGGGCCCGCGCGCCTTCGCCTGCTCCACCACCTCACCGTCCACGCCGCCGGCGGCCGGCCGCCGGTTCGTGACGGTGTCGATGAACGGGATCGTCGAGCGCAGCACAGTCAGTTGGTTCGCGCTCACGTTGCCGGCGCGGCCGCCGCCGTGCAGGTAAGACGACACCCGCACCTCGGCGCGTTCGGGCGGCACCGCGCCGTGCTGGCGGTCCGTGCCGTCCGCCTGGCGGATACGCGGGCCGAAGCGGATCTCGCCGGATGCGCCGTCCCAGGTGTAGTGGCGGTCCTCCGGCCCGGAGCGTCCGAAGTCGTCCACCTCCTGCCACGCCTCGTCGGCCTCGCCCTGCGCACGGACGATGACGGCCTGACCCTCCTCGCGCGGGAGCACGGGCGTCTGCTGCACGATGAACATCTGCGCCGGCCGCCCGTCCGAGAACCCCAGCGCCTCTCCCACGATGCGCTCGCCGTGCGTGGCCGCCGCGCTGCCGCCCATGCTCGTGACGGTCAGCGCTCGGATCTCCGGCGAACGCGTGTAGGTCGGCTGTCCGGGACGCGGCTCCAGCAGGCGGATGCGGATCCAGTGGGCGCGGCGGTTGAGCAGGGTGACCGGGTCGTGGTCGTCCGGCATCTGCAGTTCCAGCGCCCCGCTGCGGTTCAGGCCACCGGTCCCGTCCGCCAGCACCTCCAGCGGGACCCACTCGTCGTGCGCGGACGCCTCCCACACCACCGGAGGGTCCTCCGGCCGCACGCCGATGCCGTCCGCGCCGGCGGTGATGTCCAGCCGCAGCACGTTGTCCTGCAGCGACTCCTCGAAGCCGAAGTACGCGCCAGAGCCCGGCTCCAGGTCCGAGAAGCACGCCAGCCCGCGCTGGTCGAACCGCAGGTCCTCCAGCCGGTCCACGTACGAGGAGATGCGCCCGCCCGTCCCGGTCAGCGCGGACACGAGCACCGGCGGGACAACCTCCAGCGCGCGCGTCGTGTGGAAGACGATCGCGGTCGTCTCGGCGGTCTGGAGCGTGGCCACCTCCGTGCCGGCGGGCACGGTGACGCGCTCCGTGAGCGGGGCGGAGAGGCGGAACGTGAGCAGCGCGCGCGCCGGCGTGGGCGCGTACAGCGTGATGCCCATCATCTCCAGGAACTTCAGGTATAGGCGGTCCGGCACCTGGTTCAGCCGGTAGAGCAGCGACTCCGTCATCCACGCGAAGAGCTCGATGATCGCCACGCCGGGGTCGGAGACGTTGTGGTCCGTCCACTCCGGCACGAGTTCCGGGATGCGGCGCTTCGCCTCGTCCACCAGCTCCTGGAACGTGCGGTCGTCCAGCGAGGGGCTGGGGAGGCTCACGGCTCGTCCCCGATCTCGTAGAACGGCACCACCAGGTTCCGGCGGTCGTTCGTGTCCTTCACGGTGTATTCCACCTGCACCGCCACCGTCGCCGGCCGCGCGGGGTCCTCCAGCGCGGACACGCGCTCCACCGTCACGCGCGGCTCCCACCGCGCGAGCGCTTCCGAGACGGCGTGTTCGATGGCGCCCAGCGTGTTGGGGTTGAGCGGCTCGAAGACGTAGTCCCACGCGCGGCAGCCGAACTCCGGGCGCATGACGCGCTCGCCGGGTGCCGTGAGGATGATCATGCGCATCGCGCCCTCGACCTCCTCGGTGCCGGAGGCAAGCGCGATGCCCCCGCGCGCGTCCACGCGCGGGGGGAACGTCCAGCCCCGTCCGACGAAGTCGTGCCCCTCCATGGTCATCAGCCGCTCACCCGATGAGCACCTTCATCGCGCCCTTCAGGATCGAGGTGGTGGGCATCGGCATCGGGTCGTTGCACGTCTCCACCATGTCGCCGGCGCGGGCGGCCTGCTTGCCGTTGATCTTCACGGTGAAGGACCCGAGTTTGATCTTGCCCTGGTTGTTCGGCTCCTTCTGGAACCGCGGCCCCATGGCGATGTGGTTCACGTCGTTCTTCACCGCACACCCCACGAGGGCGGCCGGCTGGCCCTCGATCTTCACGTTCGTGGAGCAGCCGCTGGTGATCTTCCCCGCGAAGGGATGCGGCAGCGGCGTGGGGACCTCGCCCCCCGGCGTGGGGATCATGACGATGTGGATGTCGAGCCCCATCACGGGGTCGTTCTGACGTGCTGCCGGCTGGCCCATCGGGGTTCCCCGCTCTCCGTAGTGGCCGCTAGTTGAGTTTGATCATGCCACCCTTGATGGTGACGTCCTGCGAGCCGTTGACCTCCACCTGTCGCCCCTTGAGCGTCAATTTGCCCGTGGCGACCACCTCGATGTCGCTCGCCTCGATCTTGACCTTCTGATCGCCGGACAGCGTCACCAGCGCCTTCTTCACGTTGAGGGCGGACTTCGTCCCCTTCACGGTGAGGTTGACCTCGCCGTCACCGGCGTCCTTGATCTCGATCTTATGGCCCTTGCCGGATGTCCATGCCTGCGTTTCCACTACGCCGTTGTTCTGGAACGTGCCCTCCGGCGGCTTGTTCTTCTTGCTCCACAACCCGCCCACCACGAACGGCCGCGAGGCGTCCCCGTGCTCGAAGCCCACAAGCACCTCGTCGTTGACGGCGGGCAGCATCTGGAAGCCGCGCGTGCCGCCGGCGCCGGGACTGGCAACGCGCACCCAGCCGGTCTCGTGCTCCGCGTCCAGGGAGGGCAACTTCACCTTCACGCGCCCCGCGCTGTCAGGGTCGTTGTTGTTCGTCACGGTGCCCACCGTCAGTGACAGGCCCGCGCGCACCTGCCCGCTGGCGTCCACCGCCCCCGCCACCAGGTCCGTCAGTTGCACCGGCTCCGGCCCGGACGACACGAAGCGCGTCACGTACGGCTGCCCCGCGCCCAGCACGTGCTCCACCCCGCTCAACACGTACGTCCCGCCGAGGCGTGCGCCCAGCCCCGCGACGGTGATCTTGCTCCCCGCGCCGATGCTGGGGTCCCCATCCATCTCACCGCGCACGAGGAGCCCCGAGGTCGACAGGCGCTGGCGGTACGCCTTCGCCACGTTGTTCGCGTCGGCCTGGTCCTGGATCGCCTCGCCGGAGACGGTGGCCTTCATCGTGCCGAACTTGGTCTTCGCGTCCGCCAGCGCGTCCGTGTAGAACGTCGCCGTCGTGGGCTCGGCCGGGTTCGCGCTGCCGGTGCCGACCACGGCCTGCTGCGTCGCGTCGTCCCACCCGCGCACGCTCACCTGGTCCACCTGCCCGGCGGCGGACATGCGCGCCTTGAAGCGGAACAGGTTCTGGCCCCACGTGGCCGTGACCGGGCTCGCGCTGCTGGCCTGCTTGAAGTGCAGTTTCCCGTCGCTCACCCAGAACGCAAAGCCAATGCGGCGTGCCCGCTTCCGCAGGTACTGGTGGTCCGTCTCGTTCACCTGGAAGAGCAGCGTGTGAGGCCCGCCCGTCGCGTCGATGTCCGGCGTCAGCCCGGCGTCCTGCGCGATCTTGCGGGCCACGTCGCTGTCGGACTGGTTCTGGAAGGTGCGCGACTTCGTGCCGCGCATGGTGCGGTGCATCTTGTCCAGGCCGAACACCTCCACCTCGAACCCGCCGTGCGAGTTCGCCTCGGCGGAGACGCCCGTGACCTCGCCGCGCAGGACGGTCGTCTTCGCGTTGCCCCAGCCGAAGGCGATCTCCACGTCGCTGCCCACGGCGATGAACTCCTCGTCCAGCAGCGTGAAGCCGGGGTCATAGAAGCGCACCGAGAACGTCGAGGGCAGCGACAGCGACTCCTCCACGCGCACCATCGCGAGGTGCGACTCCAGGTTCGCGGAGATCGGACTCCCGTTCACCTTCACCTCGTAGTTCGCGACCGAGGTCTCGGTCGAAGCGCTAGACACCACGGGTCACCGCCTCTCGCTCCGGCAGCACCAGGCGCGTGCCCGGCCGCAGCCGCAGCGGATCGATGATGCGGTTGCGCTCCGCGATCAGGCGCCACTTCGTCGAGTCGCCGTAGGCGGCGTAGGAGATGCGGTCCAGCGTCTCGCCCGGCTGCACCTGGTGGAGGCGCTCCCGCTTCCGCGTGCCGGACGTGGGGTTCTGGAGCGGGTGCGTGTTCTCGTCCTTGAACTGCGTCAGCGCCAGTTGCGCGCTCGCCCGCAGCGGCGTGCCGTTCCCGGCGAAGTACGAGAACGTCAGCCCCACGGACTGCACCACCGCCGTGAAGGACTGGAGGCGCCCCCACCCGAGCCGCACCAGCGGCGGGCGCTTCTTGGTGCTGTCCACCTTGGTCAGGTCCAGCAACTTGTTGGTGTAGACCGTCACGTCCTCGCCGGTCGCGGTGGTGTCCAGGATCAGTTTGAACGACATGGTGGCGGGTTCGCCGTTGATGAACGTCATGGTGGGCGCGTTCTCGCCCGGCGAGCGCTGCGGGTCCCACTTCACGGAGCGGTTCACCGTCAGCGTCTCCGGGTTGAACAGGAAGTCGATCTTCCCGCCTGTCTCGATCTCCAGGTAGGCCTTCACCGGCGCCGTCATGCGAACCACCCTCCGTAGCGCCCGCCGCGCCGTTCGATCTCACCCAGCAGCCGGTCCTGGATCAGTTCCATCAGGCGCCCCTCGAAGTCGTCCGACTCCGTGAACCGCATCCACGCCTCGCGCTGCCGGTCCTCGTCGCGCCCGTCGTCCGAGGCGTCCGCGGACCCCCCGTCGCCCTCGATCCCGCGCTGCACCCGCCCGCCCGCCGATGTCCCCGCACCCGCCGCCATCGAGCGCTGGAGCGAGCCACCGGCACCGTTC
>JBBDIC010000153.1:0-11598 GCA_040880625.1 Dehalococcoidia bacterium
GCGCTCCCGCGGCTCGCGTACACTCGATGGGTTACGGACCTGACGAGGAGCGCCGCATGGCACAGGCCGCCGAGCCTTCGGGGACGCCGCCGCAGGCGTTGCGCGAGCACCGCGAGGTGGACGCGATCCGCGCGGAGATCGCGCGCGTCATCGTGGGGCAGCAGGCGCTCGTCGACCGGCTGCTCGTGGCGCTGCTGACGAACAACCACGCGCTCATCGAGGGCGTGCCGGGGCTGGCGAAGACGCTGACGGTGTCCACGCTGGCGCGCGCGCTGGAGTGCACGTTCTCCCGCATCCAGTTCACGCCGGACCTGCTGCCGGCGGACGTGACCGGGACGCTGGTGTTCAGCCCGCAGGACGGCGACTTCCACGTGCGGCAGGGGCCGGTGTTCGCCAACATCGTGCTGGCGGACGAGATCAACCGCGCGCCGGCGAAGGTGCAGTCCGCGCTGCTGGAGGCGATGCAGGAGCGCACGGTGTCCATCGGCGGGCAGTCGCTGCCGCTGCCGAGCCCGTTCCTGGTGCTGGCCACGCAGAACCCGATCGAGCAGGAGGGGACGTACCCGCTGCCCGAGGCGCAACTCGACCGGTTCATGATGAAGATCGTGGTGGAGTACCCCGAGCGCGACGAGGAGCGCGAGATCCTGGGTCGCGCGCTGGACGGGGAGGACGAGGAGGTGCGGGCCGCCGTCTCCATCTCCGAGATCGCCGTGCTGCGCGAGGCCGTGCGCGAGGTGGACGTGAACGACCGCCTGCGCGAGTACGTGGTGCGCCTGGTGGAGGCGAGCCGCGAGCCCGAGCGCTACCGCATGGGCGACCTCGATCCGCTCATCGAGTACGGCGCGTCGCCCCGCGCGGGTGTGTTCCTGGCGCGCGGCGCCCAGGCGTTCGCGTTCATCCACGGCCGTGACTACGTGACGCCGGAGGACATCAAGGCGATCGCCGCGGACGTGCTGCGACACCGCCTGGTGCTGACCTACGAGGCCGAGGCGCGCGGCGTCACGCCGGACGAGATCGTGACGCGCCTCCTCGAAGGCGTCGGCATCCCCTAGGCCGCCCGCCATGCCGCAACCGCACGCCGACGACGCGCTCGCCCTCTCCTCGGGCCTGCTCGGGCGTGTGCGCGGCATCGAGATCCGCACGCGGCGCTTCGCCTCCTCCCAGATCGCCGGCAACTACCGGTCCGTCTTCCGCGGCTCCGGCATCGAGTTCGCGGACGCGCGCGAGTACGTGATGGGCGACGACGTGCGCCGCATCGACTGGAACGTGACGGCGCGCATGGGCGTGCCGTGGGTGAAGGAGTACGTGGAGGAGCGCGACCTGACGGTGATGTTCGCCGTGGACCGTTCGCCCTCCATGCTGGCGGCGCGGCCGGACGCGGGGCGGCTGAGGGCGGCCGCGGAACTCGTCGCGCTGCTGGGGTTCTGCGCCGCGTACAACAACGACCGCGCCGGGCTGCTGACCTTCAGCGACGGCGTGGACGCCTTCGTGGAGCCGAGGCGCGGCACGCGCCACGTCCTGCGGCAGGTGCGCGACGTGCTCCAGACGGACATCGCGCCGCGTCGAGGCACGTCGATGGCGCCGGCGCTGGACCACCTCTCGCGCATGCTGCGCCGGCGCGCGGTCGTGTTCGTGGTGTCGGACTTCTTCACCAGCGGGTACGCGCAGTCGTTGCAGACGCTGGCGCGCCGGCATGACGTGATCGCGCTCACGCTCGTGGACCCGCTCGACCTCGAACTGCCGGACGTGGGGCTGCTGGACGTGGTGGATGCGGAGACGGGGCGCCGCCTCGTCGTCGACACGTCCAGCGCCGGCGTGCGGCGGCGTTACGTCGAGGCGGTGGCGGCGCGTGCGGCAGCGCGCGATGCGCGGCTGTCGAGGGCAGGCGTGGACCAGGTGGAGATCCGCCTCGACCGGGACGTCGCGGAGCCGGTAGCCGCGTTCTTCCGGCGACGCGCGCAGGTGCTCACGTGACGGCTCGCCGCGCGTTCGCCGTCCTCGCACTGCTGGCGGCGTTTGCGGTACCCCTCGGCAGCGCGGGGGCGCAGACGCCGGACGGCGCGCCGGAGATCGAGGTGGGCGTCACGTTCACGCCGCCGGCGGCGACGCTGGGTGACCGCCTGACGCTGACGGTGCGGGCGCGGCACGATGCGGATGTGGTGGTCACGGTGCAGCGTCCGACGCTGTTCGATGCGGAACTGCTCGCGGACGGCCGGCCCTCGATCGAGCCGCAGCCCGACGGGCGCGTCATGACGACCGCCACGTTCCGCTACCAGGTGTTCACGCTGGGCGAGGTCGCGACCGGCCCCATCGAGGTGCGCTGGCTGATCGACGACGGCACGTCGGGCGTCCTGGAGGTGGCGGGCGGCACGCTGCGCGTGATCGCCACGCGCGCGGAAGGCGACGAGGCGCTGCGCCCGCTGAAGCCGCAGGCGGTCATCGATGGCGCGCCACCGGTGTGGATCGCGCCCGTCGCGATCGCAGTGGCAGTCGTTGCGGCCGTGGCGGCGCTCGTCGTCGCCGTGGTGCGGTGGCGGCGGCGCCCGCGGCGCGTCGAGGTGGAGGCGCCGCTCGATGTGCCGGAGGCGGCGGCGCGCGAGCGGCTGCATGCGCTGCGGAACGCGCGGCTGGACGACGAGGCGGAGTTCCAGGCGTACTACGGGACGATCGCCGCGGTGGTGCGGGGCTACCTGGGCGCGCGGTTCGGGTTCAACGCCGCGGCCCTGACCACGAGCGAACTGGAGCGGCGGATGACCTCGCACGGGGTGGACCGCTGGCAGGCGCGCCTCGTCGGCGGGCTGCTGGACCGCTGCGACCGCGCCGTCTACGCGCGGCGCTACCCCGAGCCGGCGTCCGCGGACCACGACCTGACGGTGGCGTACGAGATCGTCGAGTTGTCCCGGCCGCGCCCCGTCGCCGTCGAGGAGGACACGGCGGTGGCATCGTGATGGTGACGTCGTGACGTTCGCGGTGCCGCTGGCGCTGCTGCTGCTCGTGCCGGCGGCCGGGCTGCTGCTGGCACGCCTCGGCGAGCGGCGGCCGGCGCACGCGGTGGCGGACCTGGGGCCGCTGGCGGCGGCGGCGCGGGGGACATGGCGGACGCGCCTGCGGCGGCTGCCGGACGTGCTGCTCGCCGTCGCGATCGTGCTGCTCGTGCTTGCCGTCGCGCGCCCTCGCGAGGGGCTCGCCGTCACCGTGCTGCCGGAGGAGGGGATCGACATCGTCGCGGTCGTGGACGTGTCGTCCTCGATGGGACAGGCGGCGAGCGCGCGCGAGTCGCGGCTGGTGGCGGCGCGGCGCGTGCTGGACGAGTTCGCCGGGACGCTACAGGGCGATCGCCTGGGGCTGGTGGCGTTCCAGTCGAGGGCGATCGCGATGTCGCCGCTGACGAGCGACGTGACGGCGATCCAGCGCCGCATCGACCAACTGGAGCCGGGCCTGGTGCTGGATGGCACTGCGATCGGCCTCGGGATCATGGAGGGGCTGGCGCTGCTAGAGGACTCGCCGGCGCGGAGCCGCGTGATCGTGCTGCTGACGGACGGCCAGAACAACGCCGGCGACATCGAGCCCTTCGACGCGGCGCGCGTCGCGGAGGCGATCGGCGTGCGCGTGTACACCGTAGGGTTTGGCGGGTCGGGGCCGATCGGCGGGCTGGGCGGCGTGGACGCTCCGGAGTTGGAGCGCCTGGCTGAGGTCACGGGCGGCGCCTACTTCGATGCGCGCACGACCGAGGACCTGGAGGCGGCCTACGCCGAGATCGGCCAACTCGAACGCTCCCGCATCGGTGAGCGCGAGTTCGTGTCGTACCGGGAGTTCGGGCCGTGGCTGGCGCTGGCGGCGGCGGGCGTGCTGCTGCTGGACACCGGGCTGCGCTCCACGTGGCTGCGGAGGCAACCGTGAACCCGCTGCCGGCGCTGGACGCCGGGACCGTGCTCGGCTTCGGCTTCGGCCAGCCGCTGGTCCTCGTGGCGTTGCTGATCCCGGTGCTGTTGGTGCTGGCCGTGCGCCACGCCCGAGGGCGGCGCGCGCGCGGCCGTGCGCTGCTCGGCGGGCCGCCGGGCCTGCGCGACGGCGCGGACGAGCGCGTGCGCCTGGCGTTGGCTGCGCTCGTCGTGCTGGCGGCGCTGCTCGCGGTGGTGGCGGGGGCGCGCCCGCAGTGGGGCGAGGGCGACCGCGAGATCGCGCAGCGGGGCATCGACGTGGTGGTGGCGCTCGATGTGTCGCGCTCGATGGCGGCGGAGGACGTGACGCCCAGCCGTGCGCGTGCCGCGTCGGACGGGCTGGAGGAGATGCTGACGCACCTGACGGGCAACCGCGTCGGCCTCGTGACGTTCGCCGGCAGCGCGTTCGAGCGCTCACCGCTCACCGTGGACCTGGGCGTGCTGTCCTCGCTGATCGCGCGCTCGCAGTCTGAGGCGCCGCTCGTGCGCCCGGGCACCAACCTGGCGGGCGCCATCGAGGCGGGGCTGCACGTGCTGAACGTGGACGACGCCGCCGGCGCGCAGGCGATCCTGCTCGTCTCGGACGGCGAGGACCTGGACCCCGCGTTTGAGCGCGCGGTGGCGCTCGCGCGGGACCGAGGGGTGCGCATCTACACGGTCTTCGCCGGGACGGCCAACCCGACCGCGCTGCCGTCCACCAGCGGCGGCAACGACGTGAGCACGGCGCAGCCGGAGGTGCTGGCGGCGATCGCGGAGGCGACGGGCGGCACGGTGCGCGCGGTGGACCGCATCCCCGGCTTCGCGGTGGACTTCCGCCGCCTGCAGCAGACGCAGTTCGACTCCGCGACGGAGCGCCAGCCGATCGAGCGGTTCACGTGGTTCGCCGGCGCCGCGCTGGCCCTGCTGCTGGTGGCCATGGTCGCCGGCGAACGCGGGCGCGGACGCCTCCCGCGGCTTCGAGGCGGCGCGATCACGGCGCTGGTCGCGGCGGCCGTCCTCGCGGGGTGCGGGACGGCGGCGTGGCGGCACGCCGAGACGGGCAACGAGGCGTACCAGGCGGGAGCGTACGAGGACGCGCTGGCGGCGTACCGGCAGGCGGCGGACGCAGCGCCGGACGACCCGGCACTGGACTACAACATCGCGAACGCGCTCTACCAACTGCGTCGCTACGAGGAGGCGGGCGTCGCTGCCGCGGGCGCGGTGCTGGCAGCCATCGAGGATGACGACGCGGCGCTGGTGACGCTGGCGCACTACACGCTGGGGAACACGGCCTTCCGGCGGCAGGAGTTCGAGGCGGCGCGCGACTCGTACGTCGCGGCGCTCCGGATCGACCCGACGGACCTCGACGCGAAGGCCAACCTGGAACTGGTGCTCGCCACCCTCGAGCCGCCGGACGAGGAGGAGCCCGCGGGCGACACCGGGGACGCCGGCGAGGGCGACGAAGGCGACGAGCCAGGCGACGAGGGCGACCCGGGTGAGCAGCCCGGCGAGGGCGAGCCGGGCGAGGGCGCGCAGCCGGGGGAGACGCCTCCGCCGGGCGACAGCAGCGGCGGCGCGCCCGGCAGCGGTGCAACGCTACCGGAGGGGGCGGATCTGCAGGAGGTGCAGACTGCGCTGGCAGAGGCGCTGGGCGAACTGGGCCCGGAGATCACGCGCGAACAGGCGCTCCGCATCCTGGAACTGGCGCGCCGCGCGAACGAACTGGAGCCGCTACCGACCGACGCGGGCGGCGGTGTGCCGCCGCGGTAGCGGCCCGCCTACAGTGCGACCGAGGCGCAGCAGACGCCGCGCCGCCAGCCCTTGCAGCGCGGACCGCACGACGCGGTAGTGCTCGTCCAGGGCGGTGGCCTCGTCCTCGGTCTCGTCCTCGGCGTCCGGGCCGCCGTAGCGGGCGCGCGTGTAGGCACGCGCCAGCGCGCGCAGCGCCGCCGGCTCGTCGATGCGGGACGCGAGGTCGTCGGCGGCCTCGGCGGGCGTGCGATCGTCGAGCGGCAGGATGCCGGCCCACCAGGCGAAGCGCTGCACCTTCGCCCAGCGCTTCTCCGCCGGGCGCAGGCCGCGGAAGAGACGTTCCCACCAGATGCGCACCGCTACGACCAGGACGAGCAGGGCCGTGGAGGCGACCAGCAGCCAGCCGACGATGCGCGACAGCATCTCCTGCACGCCGCCGCCCTCCTCGGCCACGGCGCCGCGCTCGCCGGAGAGCATGGCGTCGAGTTCGCCCTCCAGGATCTCAGCCAGCAGTTGGTCCTCGAAGGCCAGGTCCAGCAGGTCGCCGGCCGGCGTGCCGGCGGCGGCATCGCGGGCGGCGCTGTCGTCGCCGGGCCGCGCGACCACGCCGCGCGCGGGCGTGGGGTTGAACTCCACCCAGCCGAGGTCCGGGAAGTAGACCTCCGGCCAGGCCCACGCGCGCTCCTCGGTGACGGTGTACGCCTTGGTGGCGGCGTCCAGGTCGCGGTCGTCCAGCGCAAAGCCGGCGGCGACGCGCGCGGGGATCCCGACGCTGCGGAGCATGACCGCCATGGCCGTCGCGAACTGGTCGAAGTAGCCGTGGTGCGACTCGAAGAGGAAGTAGTCCACCGCGTCGCGGCCCGGGGGCGCTGCCTGGATCTCGTACTCGAAGGCGTAGTTCTGGCGGAGGTGCGTCTCCACGAGGCGGGCGGCGTCGTACGGCGTCTCCGCGCCGGCCACGATCGTCTCGGTGAGCGCTCGGACGTCCGAGGGGAGATCGCCCGGGAGCGTGGTGTAGCGGGCGAAGAGCGCGTCCGGGTAGTCCGTGCCGGCCTCGCGCAGCGTGTCGATCGCCGCGGCGGAGACCGTGCCGACGGTGATGTACGCGTCCGGGCTGCCGTCCGGCACGAGCGTGATCGGGCGGTCCGTGGCATCCAGCAGGAGGCGGGCGTTGACGTCCGTCGCCAGCGGCTCGCCGCCCGTGAGCAGCGCGTTCACCGGGGCGCCGTCGCTCACCACCGTCACCTCCGCGCGCGTCGTCTCGCGCAGTTGGGCGCGGGTGGCGGGGGTGCCGAGTTCGGCCGCCTCGATGGTGGTGCCGAGGAGGGTGGCCGCGGCGGCGGAGGAGAGGCGCCAGCCGGCGCCGGTGTAGGTGTCGTAGACGGCGCCGCGGAGGTTCATCTCCTCCGCCGCGACCACGTGGTAGAGGACCTCGCGGTCCAGGACGACCTTGCCCTGGAGCGGCAGCGCCGCGCCGAAGGAGTGGATCGGGATCGGCTTCTTCGAGCCGACACCGACGAACAACTGGCCGAGTTGGTCCACGCGCGTGGTGACGGGCGCGAGCGCGCGCGTCCAGGCGTCCGAGACCGGGCCCCAGTTGTTCGCGGTGGGGATTGTCCACGCGGCTGCGATCAGCACGAGGGCCACCACCACACCCACGCCCAGCACCTCGATGGACATGCCGTCCGTGGGGCGGACGCCGCGGCGGCGCCAGCGCAGGAGGGCCTGCATGAAGGTGAGCCGCGTCACCAGCAGGACGGCGGCCAGGATGAAGAGGATGAAGGAGAAGGACGGCTGTCCCGGCAGGTACGAGATGTTGGTGAGCAGCACGAAGCCGCCCGGCACCAGCGCCACCCACGGGTTGCGCCAGCGCACGACCGCCCACGTGGACAGGAACCCCACGAGGAACACCGAGGCTACGAGCAGCACCACGAACGGGAGCGGGTCCACGGAGATGCCCTCGCTCAGGAGGGCGCGCCCCCACTCGAGGAGGCGGAGGCGGAAGTCCGCCCAGCGCGCGAGCAGGCCGGTGGCCTCCGGGTCCGCGAGGCGCATGGTGTGCAGCACGAGCGCGATCGTCACGAGCACGCCGGCCGCGAGGCCAGCGAGCGCGGCCACGACCCCGCTCACGCGGCTGTGGCCCAGAGCCCACGCCACGGCCAGCCCCGCCGCTGCCGGCGCCATCAACGATGGCATCTCGGACACCCAGTCAGAACTCTGCAGCGAACCGACCACCGGCAACTGGACGAGCACGACCAGCGCGAGCGTGAGCCACGCCTCCCACGAGCGCCACGACGGGATCTCCTGGACCTCGCGCGGGTCGTCGTTGGTGGGGGCCGGCTCGAAGAACCGCTCGAAGGAGGCTGCCTGCGCCATGGGCTAGGTCCCTCCGTCCGTCGTCGCGTCGGGCGTCGCGTCCGGCGTGGCCGAGGCGTCCGGGGCCGCCCTCGATGCCCGTGACGCGCGCGGAGAGCGCGGGGCGCGGGAGGCGGTGGCCTGCTCGGCGTCCATGCCGGCGGAGAGCACGCGGCCGATGTCGTCGCGCTGCTTCACCGTGAAGGTGTAGACGCCGCCCGAGGCCAGTGTTCCATAGACGTCCAGCGGGCTGGGCGCGTTCCCGAAGGTGTTCGCCTCCAGCAGCACCGCCGCCACCTTCACGCCGCGCGCCGCGAGCGCGATCAACGTCAGCGGCCAGCGGTCGTCCGTGGACGGCGTCACGACGACGACGGTGGTGTGCCGCCCGAAGCGCCGCGACTCCTCGAGCAGCAGGTTCGATAGCGGGGCGTCGCCGGAGGCATGCGCCAGGGCGAGCGACTCCAGCATGCGCGTGTAGTGGTTCTGGCCGCGGTCCGGCTCGTCCAGCCGCAGGTCCGCGCCGAACGACATCAGCCCGACGGTGCGGTTCTGCTGGATGAAGTACCGGCAGATCGAGGCGGCGACGGAGACGGCCGCCTCCTCCGTGGAGTCTTCGCCCTGCCCCACATGGTGCTCGCCGTGGAGGTCCAGCACCACCCAGATGTCGGAGGCGGGGTCGAGTTCGAAGAGTTTCACCATCGGCTCGCCGGTGCGGGCGGTGGCCGGCCAGTGGATGCGGTTGTAGGAGTCGCCCGGCTGGTAGGCGCGGATGCCGGCCACGTTGGGCGTGACGTTATGGGTGCGCCGTCGCACGCGGCCCTCGCCGGGCAGGTTGGCCGGCGGGATGTAGAAGTTCGGCAGTTCGGGGGCGTTCGGGTAGACCAGGATCGAGGTGGGCTCGCCGAAGGTGCGCGTGACGCGGAAGAAGCCGAACGGGTCGGACGCCGTGATGCGCACCGGCCCCAGCGTGTACACGCCTCGGAGCCGCGTGCGCGTGCGGTAGCCCCATGCCGCGACGCCGCGCGCGCCCAGCGTCAGCACGCGGTGCGCCGTGTGGCCCGGCACGGACGAGGGGTCCTCCACCTCCAGCCACACCTTCGGCAGGAAGGAGCGCGAGCGCACCCAGATGCGGCCCTCGATCGGCTGGCCCTGCGTGACGCGCTGGTCCGTGCGGTGGACCTCCACCTCCAGGCCGCGCGCCATGTCGCGCGTCCAGAAGTACGCGAGTGGGATCGCGACGAGGATGACGTAGGCGAGGCGGAACAGGAGCCAGAAGCCGGTGGCGAACCCGACGAGCACGCAGATCAGCGCCACGCTGCCGGCGACGGAGACGTTCGGATGACGCCTCACCCAGCCGAGCAGCGCGACGACCGTCTCCACGGCGGCTAGGCTCCGCCGCGTGCGCGCACGCCCGGCACGGGGACGCGCTCGATGACCTCGTCGATCATCTGGGCGCTGTCGATGTCACGGACGCGGGCGCTGGGGCTGACGATGATGCGGTGTCCCAGGACGGCGTAGGCGAGGCGCTTCACGTCGTCCGGCTGCACGAAGTCGCGGCCGTCCAGCATGGCGTGAGCCTGGGTGGCGCGCATGAGGCCCAGCGATCCGCGCGGGGAGGCGCCCAGGTAGGCCGCCTCGTGCTCTCGCGTCGCGGTGACCAGGCTCACGATGTACTGCTTGATGAGTGGGTCCACGTAGATCTTGCCCACGGCGCCCTGGAGTTCCACCAGTTCCGCCGGCGAGATCACCTGCTGCAACCCCTCGATGGGGTGGCGCTCCTGCTGGGCGTCCATGATCAGCACCTCGTCCGTGGCGGACGGGTAGCCGAGGTGGATGCGCATCAGGAAACGGTCCAGTTGCGCCTCCGGCAGCGGGAACGTGCCCTCGTACTCGATGGGGTTCTGGGTGGCCATCACCATGTGCGGCGACGGGAGACGGTGCGTGATGCCGTCCACCGTGACCTGGTGCTCCTCCATCGCCTCCAGCAGCGCGGACTGCGTCTTGGGCGTGGCGCGGTTCACCTCGTCCGCGAGGACGATCTCCGACATGATCGGGCCGGAGCGAAAGGTGAACTCCCCGGTGCTCTGCTGGTAGATGGAGACGCCGGTGACGTCCGTGGGCAGCAGGTCCGGCGTGAACTGGATGCGGGAGAAGCGGCACCCGGAGGAGGTGGCCAGCGCCCGCGCCAGCATGGTCTTGCCGACGCCGGGTACGTCCTCGATGAGCAGGTGGCCGCGGCAGAGGAGGGTGACGAGCGCCATGCGCGCCTCGTCCGTCTTGCCGATGATGACGCGCTCGACGTTCTCCAGAACGCGCTCAGCGACGAGCCTGGGATCCTCCATGCGTGCCTCCGGGGAAACGCTGCCCGGGACGGCCTCCGCGCGAGGCGCCCGGCGCTGCTGCACTGCCGATGCTTCAGGTGGGAGTCGACCGGGGTACGCCGCACCCGATTCGCCCGGAGTATAGCAATGTCACATAAGACCCGGCGGCCCTCCGGCGATAGGATGGATACTGACGGTGATCTCCCCACACAGCCCGCGCCAACCCCGCCGTACACGCGGCTTCCGAAGCGCCGCCGCAGGCGTCGCGCTGCTGGCGATCGCGTGCGTCCTGGGCGCGTGCGGCATGGAGGACGAGCCGCTGCCGCCGGCAGGCGCGTTCGTCGTGCCGGGCACGCCCGCCCCGACCGAGACGCCCACCGAGGCGCCGACGCCCGTCCCCACGGCCACGCCCTTCCCGTCGCCCACGGTGCAGACGCTCGCCGGGACGCCCTCGGCGACGTTCGCGCCGGTGTCGGTGGGGCAGGGGGAGGCGACGGTGGTGACGGTGAGCCACCCGGGCGCCGCCTTCGCATCCGTGCGGTTCCTGGGCAAGAACTATCCCCTGCTGCGCGACGGCGACATCTTCTGGGCCGTCCTCGCGGCCCCGCTCACAGCGCCCCTCGGCCCCACGATGGCGACCGTCACGACGCGCGCGCCCGGCGGCGGGACGCCCTCCACGGTGGAGGCGCCGATCAGCGTGGTGGCTGTGGACCGGCCGGTGGACTACCTGATTGCGAGCGCGGCGGTGACGTCCGTGCTGACGCCGGAGGCGGGGGTGACGGAGGAGTTCCTGCGCTCCTACGAGCAGTTCAACGCCTTCGTCGCGCGCCCTCAGTGGGACGGCGTCATGGTGCGGCCGGCGGAGGGCTTCATCTCCACCGAGTTCGGCCAGGGCCGCTCGATCAACGGCGGGCCGGTGGGCTCCTTCCACAGCGGCACGGACATCGCCAACGACTACGGGACGCTCGTGCGCGCCGCCGCCCCCGGCCGCGTCGCCTGGGCCGGCCCGATGCCCATCCGGGGCAACACCGTCCTCATCGACCACGGCGCCGGCGTGATGACGGGCTACCACCACCTCCAGGAGGTCCTGGTGGACCTGGACGACGAGGTGGACCCGGACACTACGATCGCGCTCATGGGGTCCACGGGGTTCTCGACGGGCCCGCACCTCCACTGGGAGATGACGATCTACGGCGTGAACGTGGATCCGATGACGTGGACGGAGCGTGTGTTCGCGCCGGAGCGGTGAG
>JBBDIC010000154.1:0-1367 GCA_040880625.1 Dehalococcoidia bacterium
GCCGCCAGCAGCATCACGATCGCGCCGGCGATGAAGACTTCGCGGAACGTCGTCACCTGGGCTTCGGCGACGAGGCGCTGGAAGTCGGGGGAGTCGAAGCCGACGGAGCCGGCGCGCGCGTAGAAGCGTCCGAGGCCGGTGGACGTCAGGAGCGCTGCGCCGACGAGCATGCCGGTCACGCGCGCCAGCGTCAGCCACGCCGAGGCGGACGCGCGGTACGCCTCGTCCACGCGTTGCAGCACGGCGGCGGCGAGCGGCGCGATGACGAGACCAAAGCCGAAGCCGCCGAGGAGTTGCGGGCCGCTGCGCAGGACCTCGGACAGGTCGCGGTCCCACGCCTGTAGGCCCAGGAAGCCCGCGGCCGCGAGCGTCATCCCGACCACGGCGGTCGCCCTCAGGCCGAGGCGCGCGCCCAGCCAGCCGCCGGCGAACGCGCCGAGGGGCACCGCCACGGTCAGCCGCATGAGCGTCAGGCCGCCCGCCAGCGCTCCCTCCACCAGCACGAGGTTCACGAACAGCGGCACGCCGATCAGCGCCGTGATCAGCCCAACGCCCACCAGGAACGACGCCACGTTCGAGGCGAGCACGTGGCGTTCGCGCAGGGCGCGGAGCGGCGCGATCGGCTCGGCGGTGCGGCGTTCGTGCCAGATGAACGCGGCGAAGAGCGCCGCCGCCAGCGCCAGCATCGCCAGCGTCGCGGCGAGCGGGCGCGGCGCGTTGGGGTCGTCCACCAGGGCAAACGTCAGCAGCGAGAGCGTGGCGCCGAGGATCGCCGCGCCGGTCCAGTCGATATGGCCGCGCACGCGCTCGGAGCCGGCGAGGCGCCAGACGGCGAAGACGATCGGCAGCGTCATTGGGAGGTTGATCCAGAACACCATGCGCCAGCCCCAGAACTCGGCGATGCCGCCGCCCCAGAGCGGGCCCAGCAGCGCGCCCCCCTCGGACGCGGCGGCGATCGCGCCGAGGCCCATGAGGCGGCGTTCCGGCGGGAGTTGCGTCACCACGATCGCCATCGCCACCGGCACCACGCCGCCGCCACCCACGGCCTGGAGGGCCCGCGACAGCACCAGCGGGGTGAAGGACGGGCTCACCGCGACCAGCGCGCTGCCGAGCATGAACAGCCCCAGGCACGCAGCGAAGATGCGCGCGTGTCCGTACACGTCGGCCACGCGGCCGACGATCGGCAACGCCACGATGTAGCCGAGGAGGTAGGCGTTCACCACCCAGGAGGCGCGGTAGAAGTCGTCCACCGTCAGGCCGATCTCGTCGATGATCGGCGGCAGGACGGTCACGATCGCCGTCTGGTCGTCCGCCGCGACGAAGACGCCGGCGGCCACCGCGATCAGCAGCCACCGCGCCCGCGAGGA
>JBBDIC010000154.1:1467-4359 GCA_040880625.1 Dehalococcoidia bacterium
GATGTCGACCGGCTCGTCGTAGGCGGAGAGTTCGATGCGGCGCACGATGTCGTCCGCGTCGTCCGGCGCGACGGGGCCGATGATCTCCGCGCGGTAGACGCGCGAGTCGTCGATGCCCACCCACACGCGCGCGTCCACCGTCATCCCGGGCTGCGCGTTCGCCACGAACCGCACGAGGTCGCCCGAGTCCACCTGCGCCTCGATCAGGTACGCCTCCACGCCGTTGATGCGCTCGGCGGAGACGGCGCGCGGGTCCGTCGCGTCGCGCATGAGCGCCGTGACGCCGGAGGAGGGGTCGAAGATCTGGGCGATGTCCAGGTCCTGCTCCACCCAGCGGCCGTTGATGGGGTTCTTGAAGTACTCGCCGTCCGGCAGGATCACGATCCCGGACGAGATGTTGGTCCCGAGCACGCGGGCGAGGATGTCGAGTTGCACGCGGTCCGTGCCGGCGTAGTCGCCCTCGGCCTCCGTCATCGCGAGGCCGCTGATGATCTGGGTGCTGCCGTTCTCGTGCTCGATCTTGACGTGGAACGACTCCGCCTCCTCCAGTCGGACGGCAGCGGCCTCCAGCACCTGCGCGGCGTCCACGTCCGAGACGTCGCGCGACTCGTCGCCGCCGTTGCAGGCGCCGAGGACGAGCAGGAGTGGTAGGACGACGACGATCGAGCGCGCACGCGGGGACACAGGCGACCTCCGGAACAGACCCGCGCTGATCGTCGCACACCAACGCCCGAGAGCGCCCGCGGGCGCGTCCGGTAGGATGGCCGCATGGCGCGAGCGGATCGGAGAACACCCCCACCCCAACCCTCCCCCCTCAAGGGGGAGGGGGTCAGAGCGTGGGCGGCGGACGAGATCATCGAGATCCTGGACACGGCATACGGTCGGGCGCCGCAGCAGACCTCGGACGATCCGCTGTTCGAACTGGTGCTCACGTTGCTCTCGCAGCACACGTCGGACCTCAACTCCGGGGAGGCGATGCACCGCCTGATCGAGGCGTTCCCGGACTGGGACGCCGTGCTGGACGCGCCGGTCGGGGCGGTAGAGGACGCCATCCGGCCGGGCGGACTCGCGCCGACGAAGTCGAAGCGCCTGCAGGCGCTGCTGGCGGAGGTGAAGGCGCAACGCCCGGGCTGGGACCTGGAGTTCCTCGCGGACCTCCCGCTGGAGGAGGCGAAGGCGTGGCTCACCTCGCTCAAGGGCGTCGGCCCGAAGACGGCGGCGTGCGTGCTCCTGTTCGCCCTCGGCCGCCCCGCGCTGCCGGTGGACACGCACGTGGAGCGCGTCTCGAAGCGCCTTGGGCTCGTGCCTGCGAAGATGCCGGCGGACCGCGCGCACGCGGTGCTGGAGGCCATGGTGGCGCCGCAGGACGTGTACGCCTTCCACGTGGACCTCATCCAGCACGGCCGCCGCACCTGCATCGCGCGCGCCCCTCGATGCGAGGTGTGCCCGCTGGAGGCGAAGTGCCCGAAGGTGGGCGTGGGCCCGCGGTAGGGTCGAACCACCCGACAGGTCATCCGCTTCCGATAGGCTCTGCGGAGACCGGGACCACGCCGGATCGCCTGCGATAGATCGGGACGCTTGAGTGCTGCCGCTGCTCCTGCCCGCTGTCGCCATCGCGCCCTTTGTCGCGGCGCTCGCCGTCCCGGCGGTGGCGCGGATGCGGCGCGCGCCCGGCCTGCTGATGCTGGTGCTCTCCACAGCCACGTTCGCGTGGCTGCTGGCGCAGTGGCCGGACCTCGTCGACCAGCGGATCGTCGAGTGGTCCGCGGACTGGGTGGGCGACCTCGGCTGGACGGTGGCGCTGCGGCTGGACGGGCTGTCGCACCTGTTCGCGCTGCTGATCACGGGCATCGGTGCGCTGGTGGCGTGGTACGGCCTGGGCTACCTGGGCGGCGACGAGCGGTCGGCGCGCTTCTTCTTCTCGCTGCTGCTCTTCCAGGGCGGGATGCTGCTGGCCGTCCTGGCGGACGACCTGGTGCTGCTGTACGTGGGCTGGGAGGTGACCAGCGTCACGTCCTTCGCGCTGATCGCCTTCTCGCACGGACGCGAGGACGCTCGACGCTCCGCGCTGCACGCCCTGCTGGTGACCACCGCCGGCGGCCTGGCGATGCTGGGCGGACTGATCCTGCTGACCGTCCTCACCGGCGCGAACCGCCTCTCCGCCCTCTCCGCCGAGGTGGTCATGGACCTCGATCCCGTGCTCGCGGGGACGGCGCTTGTGCTGATCGCGCTGGGCGCGCTGACGAAGTCCGCGCAGTTCCCCTTCCACGGATGGCTCCCGGGCGCGATGTCCGCGCCCACGCCCGTCTCTGCCTACCTGCACTCCGCCACGATGGTGAAACTCGGCGTGTATCTGCTGGCTCGCCTCCAGCCATCGATGGGTGACCTGCCGCTGTGGACCGTGCTGCTGCCGGTCGTCGGCGGCGTCACGATGCTGCTGGGCGCCGTCCTCGCTGTCCGTGAGCGCGACCTGAAGCGCGTGCTGGCGTACAGCACGATCTCCGCGCTCGGCTCCATGGTGATGCTCGCCGGCCTCGGCACGGACGCGGCGATGAAGGCGCTCGTCGTCACCGTCGTGGCGCACGCCTGCTACAAGGCGGCGCTCTTCATGGTCGCCGGCACCATCGACCACGAGACCGGCACCCGCGACCGCCTGGCCCTGGGCGGCCTGCGAGGGCCGATGCCGCTGCTGGCCGGGGCGGCCGCGCTGGCCGCGGTGTCCATGGCCGGACTGCCGCCCGGGCTGGGCTTCCTGTCGAAGGAGACCGCGCTCGCGGCCGGCTTCGGCGATCCGACGCGCTGGCTGGTGGTGATCGCGATCGCGGTGATGGGTGCCCTCACGCTCGTCGCTGCGTGGACGGCTGGCGTCGCCCCGTTCTTCGACCGCGCGCG
>JBBDIC010000154.1:4459-11379 GCA_040880625.1 Dehalococcoidia bacterium
CTGTGGGCGCCGCCGGCGCTGCTGGCCGTCGCCGGCATCGCGCTCGCCACGGTCGCGCCGGGCGCGGTCGGGCACGCCCTCGAGCCCGCGGTGGCCGCCGCCGCCGGCCGGCCGTACGAGGTCCACCTGGCGCTGTGGGAGGGATGGAACCGCATCCTCGTCGCGAGCATCGTGGCGATCGCGGCCGGCTTCGCGCTCGTTCCCCTCCATCGCGGGCTCACGCGCACGCCGTGGCTGCCGGTGCGGTCGGACGCCGTCACGCAGGGCTTCCTGGACGGACTGAGCGCCTTCGCCGGGCGCGCCAGCCGCACAATGCAGCACGGCTCCACGCCGCTCTACATCGCCACCGTGCTCGTGTTCACGGCCGCGCCGCTGGCGGTGCTCGGCGTGATCTCCTCGCCGTTCGACTCCATCGAGGCGCGCCTTGAGCCGATCCCGCTGGTCGCCTCCGTGATCGTGGTGGTGGGCGCGATCGCCGCGGCGAACTCGGAGACGCGGTTCCGCTCGATCGCCGCGCTCGGCGCCACGGGCTTCGGCATGACGCTGGTGTTCCTCCAGTTCGGTGCGCCGGACGTGGCGATGACGCAGGCGCTGGTGGAGACGCTGACGGTGGTCCTGTTCATCTTTGCGTTCCGCTTCCTGCCGGTGCGCCCCCCGCGCTCGCCGCTGTCGGTGCGCGTGGGCGCGATCGTCGTAGCGGCGGTGGCCGGCGTGGCGACGACGGCGATCACGCTGGCGGCCAGCACGGCCGAGCGGCCCGGTCGGCTGCGCGGCTTCTTCGAGGAGGCGAGTTACCTGGAGGCGCACGGGCGCAACGTGGTGAACACGATCCTGGTGGACTTCCGCGCGCTGGACACACTGGGCGAGATCACCGTGCTGGCGGCGGCGGCGCTCGGCATCCTGGCGCTGCTGCGGATCACGGAGTCCCGCGGCCGCCAGGGCATGAACGAGGTGCCCATGTCGCGCGTGCTGCGCACCGCCGCGCGCGGCCTGCTCCCGCTGATCGTGATGTTCGCCTTCTTCCTCTTCCTGCGTGGCCACAACGAACCCGGCGGCGGCTTCGTCGCCGGCCTGGTCGCCGCCGCCGCCGTCACCCTCTACGCCATCGCCTACGACACTGGCACGGCGCGGGCGATCCTGCGCGTGCCGCCACAGGCGTTCATCGCGGCAGGGCTGCTGGTGGCGATCGGGACCGCCGCCGCCACCTCGTTGCCGGGAACGGCCGTGCTGACGGGCCACTGGGTGCAGGTGAGCATCCCCGGCAGCGGCACGGTGGAACTCGGCAGCCCCGTGCTGTTCGACGTGGGCGTGTTCCTGGTGGTGCTCGGGGTCGCGAGCACGCTCGCGACGGCGCTGCTGGAGGAGCGCTGATGGAGATCCTGCTGGCGCCGGTGGTGGGCATCCTGATGGCGAGCGCCGTCTACCTGCTGCTGCAGCGCTCCCTGGGCCAGGCGATCATCGGCCTGGCGCTTCTGTCCAACGCGGTCAACCTCTTCATCTTCGTCGCGGCCGGCCTCGGCGACGGGACGCCTCCACTGGTGCCGGTGGGACGCGACCGGCCGGCGGTGGGCGGCGCGGACCCGGTGCCGCAGGCGCTGATCCTCACCGCGATCGTGATCTCGTTCGGCGTCCTGGCCTTCTTCATCACGCTCTGCTACCGCGTCTACCGCATGGCCGGCACGGACGACCTGAAGGCGCTCGCCGGCGCCGACCGCCAGTACGAGACCACCGGCCTCGAGCCCCCGCGCACGGTCGTCGAGGTGACGCCTGCTGCGCCCGAGGCGACGCCCACCGTGCCGGACGACGCGACGTGACGGCCTGGCTTGTCCTCCCCATCGGCCTGCCGCTGCTGACGGCGGTGCTCGCGCTGCTCGTGCCGGCGCGCCAGCGCACGCAACGCGTGCTGGGCGTGGCGGGCTCCGCCGGGCAACTGATCGCCGCCGCCGGCCTGCTGCTGGCGGTGCGGAGCGAGGGCATCCTGGTGCTCCAGGTGGGCGACTGGCAGGCGCCCTTCGGGATCACACTGGTGGGCGACCACTTCAGCGCGCTGATCCTGCTGGCCGGATCCACCGCCGGATTCGCATCGATGGTGTTCGCGGCGATGACGGTGGACGCGGAACGCACGGCGCGCGGCTACTTCGGCTTCACGGGGGTGCTGCTGGCCGGCGTCGCCGGCGCGTTCCTCACCGGCGACCTGTTCAACCTCTTCGTCTGGTTCGAGGTGATGCTGATCGCGTCCTTCGTCCTGCTGGCGCTGGGCCCGGACCGCCGCCAGGCAGAGGGCGCCACCACCTACGTGACGCTGAACCTGCTGGCGTCCGCCACGTTCCTCCTCGGCTGCGGGCTGGCATACGCGATCACGGGATCACTCAACTTCGCGGACATCGCGCAGCGGCTGCCGGACGTGGAGCAGCGCCCGCTCGTCCTCGCGCTGTCGGTGCTGCTGCTGGTGGCGTTCGCGACGAAGGCGGCCGCGTTCCCGTTCGCCTCGTGGCTGCCGGCCTCCTACCACACGCCCGCGCCGGACGTGTCCGCGCTGTTCGCGGGGCTGCTGACCAAGGTGGGCGTGTACGCCGTGGCGCGCAGCGTGACGCTATTCGCGCCGGACGACCAGATGGTCCACACCGCGGTCATGGCGCTGGCCGGCTTCACGATGGTGATCGGCGTGCTGGGTGCGCTCGCGCAGTACGAGATCCGCCGGCTCCTGTCGTTCCACATCGCCAGCCAGGTGGGTTACATGCTGATGGGCATCGGCCTCATGACGCCGCTGGCGCTGGCGGGCGCGGCGTTCTACATGGCGCAGCACATGGTCACCAAGACCTCGCTCTTCCTCGTCTCCGGCGTCATCGAGCGCTCGACGGGCACGGGCTGGCTCCCCAACCTCGGCGGGCTGTACCGCTCCCAGCCGGCGCTCGCGGCCACGTTCGCGGTGGCGGCGCTGGCGCTGGCGGGCATCCCGCCGCTGGCGGGGTTCGTGGCGAAGTACACGCTCACGCGCGCGGCGTTCGAGTCAGAAGCGTGGGTCCTCGCCGGCATCGCCCTGGCCGTCAGCCTCCTCACGCTGCTGTCGATGGCGAAGATCTGGACCGAGGCGTTCTGGAAGGACTCGCCGCCCGCCTTCGCGTGGCGCGACCCCGACGAGCGAGAGGACGACCCGACCGAGGACGCCACGCCGGGCGTCCCACGGCGCCGAATCGGACGCGCGGTGCTCCTTCCGGCGGCGGCCCTCGCGCTGGTCAGCGCATCGATGGGCTTCGCCGCGGGGCCGCTGATGGAGGTCGCCCTGCTCGCCGGGGAGGGCCTGGCGGACACGACGCCGTATCTTGAAGCGGTACTCGCCGGGTCCGGGACGGGCGACAGCACCGGCGTTGGGGAGGGCATGCCGTGAACGCCTTCTTCTGGAACATCCTGCTCGCGCTGGCGTGGACGGCCGTGACCAGCACCGTGACCGCCGGGAACTTCGCGCTCGGGATGCTGATCGGCTTCCTGGCGCTGGTCTTCACGCAGCACGTCCCCGGCCTGCCCCACTACACGCAGCGCGGCGCCGCGCTCGCCGTCCTCGTGGGCTACACGCTCGTCGAGATCTTCCGCGCGAACATCCGCGTCAGCCGCGACATCCTGCGCCCGCACCAGATCCGCCCGGCGCTCCTGTCCTTCGAGACGCGCGCCGAGGGCGACTTTGAACTCTCGACGCTGGTGGCGCTGATCACGCTCACCCCGGGGACGACCGTAGTGGACGTGGCGCCTGACGGCCGGCGGCTGCTGATCCACTTCACGAACCTGCCGGACGGCGGCGCGGAAGAGGCGATCGAAGAGGTCCGCGACGGCTTTGAACGCCGCATCCTGGAGGCGCTCCGATGATCGAGGCCACACGATGATCGATGTGATTGCCAACGCGCTCCAGTTGACGGCGGAAGCCATCCTCGGCGTGTCCGTCGTGGTCACGCTCGCCCACCTCGTGCGCGCCACGCGCCTGCTCGACCGCGTCATCGCGATCGAGGTGCTGGCGGCGCTGACGGTGGCGGTGTCCGCGATGATCACGGTCACCACCGGCATCACCGCCACGATCGACATCGCGCTGGCGGTGGCGCTCATCTCCTTCACGGGGACGGTGGCGTTCGCGTCGTTCGTGGAAAGCACACGCGACGATGTCTGAGTTGGTGGGATCGCTCGTCGCGCTCGTGGGAGCGGTCTTCCTGCTCCTCGCCTCGCTGGCGCTGCTGCGCATGCCGGACCTCTACGGCCGGCTGTCGGCGACCTCCAAGGCGGTGACGCTGGGCGCCTCCCTGATCCTCGCGGGCGCGGCGATCGCCACGTGGGAGGCGGGCGTGGCGGCGCGCGCCATGGCCGGCATCGCCTTCCTCTTCCTCACGTCGCCCATCGCGGGCCACGTGGTCGCCCGCGCCGGCTGGCGCACCGGCGTGGAGGCCGTGGTGAGCGTCCGCGACGAGTTCGAGACCGACCCTGGCATCGAGCGGGTGACGCCCCCAGCGACGGACGCGCAGACGGAGACCCGGCCCGAGGGACCTCGGTAGGCCGGGGCGCTTCGGAAGCGCCGCATCGAGGACGGCGCGCTGCGCTGCGCCTTGCCGCCGCCTTGCCGCCGTGGAGAGCGGCCCCGTAGGATTGAAGGTGGAGGGGTCGCATAGTGGCCTAGTGCGGGCGCCTGCTAAGCGCCTGTCTCGGGTTTCCGGGACCGAGGGTTCGAATCCCTCCCCCTCCGCCACGCTCACCCCGGCGGCAGGTCAGCGACCGCGCCGCCGTCCGTGACCCGCCCGCAACGCCGACGGCAGAGCCGACACGAGGAGCCGCGACTGTGGCTACGTTCCACATCTGGACGCTGGGCTGCCAGATGAACCAGGCCGACTCCCTGAAACTGGCGGCCGGCCTGGAGACGCTGGGCTACCGCGCCGTCGACGACGACGCGGCGGCGGACCTGGTGGTCATCAACACGTGCAGCGTCCGCCAGCACGCGGAAGACCGCGCCTACTCGCGGCTGGGGATGCTGAACAAGCGCCGCACCCAGGGCGAACGCCTCTCCATCGCCGTCATGGGCTGCATGGTGGGCCCGAAGACGGCCGACCTGGAGCGCCGCTTCCCCTACGTGGACGCGTGGGCGCGCCCGCAGCAGTTCGACCCGATCCTGGAACTGGCCGCCGGCGCGCGAGACACTTCGGAGGGTGAACTCGGCGGACTGCTGGATGTCGTCCGCGGCGACGGCATGACGCGCACCTACGGCAAGCCCAGCGGCCCTACGGCCTACGTGCCCGTGATCCACGGCTGCGACAAGTTCTGCACGTACTGCATCGTGCCGCTCCGCCGCGGCCGCGAGGAGTCCCGTGACCCCTCGGACATCCTGGACGAGGTGCGCTTCCTCGCCGCCCACGGCGTGCGCGAGGTGACCCTCCTCGGCCAGACGGTGGAGGCCTACGGCCATGACCTGCCGGCGCTGCCGGACGGCCCCCGCCCCGACCTCGCGACGCTGTTCGAGGGCATCGACGACATCGACGGCATCGCGCGCGTGCGGTTCCTCACGTCCTACCCGAAGGACATGACGGACCGCATCATCGACGCCGTGGCCGACCAGCCGAAGGTCTGCAAGTACTTCAACATCCCGGTGCAGTCCGGCTCCAACGCCATGCTGGACCGCATGCGACGCGGTTACCGCGTGGAACTGTTCGAGGAGCGCGTGGCCAAGATCCGCTCGCGCATGCCGGACGCCGCGATCGTCACGGACGTGATCGTCGGCTGCCCCGGCGAGACGGATGCGGAGTTCCAGGAGACGGTGGACCTGCTGGAGCGCATCGGCTTCGACACCGTCCACGTGGCCGCCTACTCCCCGCGCCCCGGCACCTTCGCCTACCGCCAGATGGAGGACGACGTTCCGCTGGCCGTGAAGAAGGCCCGCCTCCAGGTGATCGAGGGCATCCACAAGGCGTCCTCGGAGCGCATCAACCAGACGCTCCTGCACCAGACCGTGGAGGTGCTGGTAGAGCAGGAGCAGGACGGCCGCGTCAGCGGCCGCACCCGCCGCGGCCAGATCGTCCACTTCGACGCCCCGGGCCGCCTCGGCGACCTGGTGGACGTGACGGTGTCGCAGGTGACGCCGTGGTCGGCGCAGGGCCACCTCGCGGACGAACTGACGCTCGCGGTCGTGTAGATCCCTCCGGCCCCTTCCCCCTTGAGGGGGGAAGGCTGGGATGGGGGTGATCCGCGCGCGCCCACTCAGCCTCGCCATCACCTCGATCCATCACGCCCCTCGCCTCCTCCCTCCGCCTGCGGTCTCCGGTACGCTCACCCCATGACAGACACGCGCGCGCCCTCGGACGGCCCCACGGTGGTGGCGGCGATCGTCTCGATCTTCGCGGTGCGCGAGGGGCGGCTGCACGTCCTCCTCGTCCACCGCTCCGCCCCGCCGCAGGATGACACGTGGGCGCTCCCCGGCGGCCGCTGGGACGGCGTCGAGAGCCTGGAGGCGGCGGCTACCCGCGTCCTGGGGCGCGAGACGGGCGTGCAGGACCTCTACCTGGAGCAGTTGTTCACCGCGTCCGGCCTGGACCGCGCGCAGCCCTCGGTGGCCGTGGCGTACTTCGCGCTCGTGGAGGCGGCCACCGTGCGCCTGCGCCAGGAGGAGGAGTGGCGTCCGGCGTGGCACGCCGTGGAGGACCTCCCCGCGCTCGCCTTCGACAACAACGAGGTCATCGAGCAGGCCGTCCGCCGTGTGGGAGCGAAACTGGAATACACGAACATCGCATACGGCCTGCTGCCGGAGCGCTTCACGCTGCGCGACCTCCAGGCCACCTACGAGGCAATCCTCCGCAAACCCCTCGACCGCCGCAACTTCCGCAAGCGCATGCTCTCCACCGGCGTCGTGGAAGCCACCGACGACACTCGCCGCGAGGGCGCGCACCGCCCGGCGA
>JBBDIC010000155.1:0-11342 GCA_040880625.1 Dehalococcoidia bacterium
CCTCCGTGCCGTAGCCGGCGCCTCGATAGGCGGGGTCGCCGATGTTGATGCCAGCCTCGCACCAGCGCGCCTCCGGCTGGAACCGGCGCAACTCGACCGAGCCGATGAGGACCGGCTCGCTGCCGGGGCCGCCGAGGTCTTCCCGCGCCTCGATGGCGAAGAACACGCCGTCCGTCCACGAGACCTTCGAGCGCACGCGCAGGAACTCCTGTTCCGCGGCCAGCGAGATCGGGTACGCCGTCCCGCCGATCAGGTGGCGTGTGTCCGTGTCGCCGATCCACTTCAGGAAGCGCGGCGCCATCTCGGGCGACCCGGGGATCAGCCGCACCCTGCGGCCCTGGAGGATGGTCGCGGCCGTCATGCCGTCGCCTCGACCGCGTCCCGCGACTCGTCGCGGAAGTCCTCGCGCAGGAGTCCCATCTGGATCTCGTCGTAGTAGCGGCCCTCGAGGTAGACGCGCCGCCGGCGACGCGCCTCCTGGACAAAGCCCACCTTCTCGTAGGAGCGCAGCGCGCGCGTGTTGAAGTCGTACACGCCGAGTTCGACGCGCTCGATGCCCATCTCCGCGAACGCGAAGCGGCACGCCAGCCGCATCGCCTCCGTGCCCAGGCCGCGCCCTCGGTACTCCGGTTCGCCGAGGACGATCGTGACGGTGCAGCGACGTGCCTCGGCATGGAACTCGCCGAGGCGGATCCAGCCGGCGAGGGCGTTCGCCCCGCCCTCGGTCACCTCGATGGCGAACAGGGCGCGTTCCGGGCCGACCTCTTGTTGCTCGCGCAGGATGCCGGCACGCGCCGACAGCGGCGTCGGGTACGCCGTGTCGCCGATGAGGTGTTTCGTCGCCGGGTGGTTGCTCCAGGCGTGGAAGCGCGCGGCCATCGCCTCCGGCTCGACCGGCACGAGGCGCACGCGCTGGCCCTCGATGATCGCGCTCACGGCAGTCGCTCCAGCGTGCGCAGGTCCGGGGGCGCGCCGTGGATCGCCTCGAACTCGGCGCGCGTGATGGACATCATGTGCATGTCCAGGAACTCGCCGGCCTTCAGGATCGCCTGCCGTTGCGTGCCCTCCAGCACGAACCCCACGCGCTCGTAGGCGCGGCGGGCGCGCTCGTTTTCGGGGAACACCGTCAACCGCACCAGTCGCAGGTTCATCTCCCAGAAGGCGAAGCGGCACAGCGTGCGCACCGCGTCTGTGCCGTAGCCCTTGCCCCGGTGCTCCTTCGCGCCGATCACCAGCCCCAGCGTCCCCCAGCGGCTCTCGAAGTAGGGGCTCCCGAGGTCCACCGTGCCGATGTGCTCACCGGTCTCGCACACCTCGATGGCGAACGCCACGGAGCGGTAGGAGCCGCGGTTGCCCATGCGCTCCAGGATCTCGCGCTCGGCCTCGCGGCCGATGGGGTAGCGCATGGAGAGCGTGCGCGTGACCTCTGGGTCGTTCATCCAGCGCAGGTAGCGGTCGAGGTCGTCCGGCTCGATGGCACGCAGCCGCACGAGTTCGCCTTCGTATGCCATACGGTCCTCCACGGCGTCCCGGGAACCTACGCGTGGCGGCTGCGGCCGTCAACGCGCCACGCCCTCAACGGAGCGCCCGCGTACACTTCCGGCGGAGCACGCATGGACCGCCCCCCTCTCGCAGACCCGGCCGCCCTCATCGCCGCCACCGTCGAAGCGATCCGTCCGCCGGACGCCGACGCGGCAGCGCGCGCCGAGGCCCGCCACGACCGGCTGACGAAGCCGCCGGGCGCCCTGGGCCGGCTGGAGGCGCTGGCCGTGCGCATCGCCGGTATCACCGGTGACGACCGTCCGAGGCTGATCGAGCGACTGATCGTGGTGGCGGCGGCCGATCACGGGGTTGCGCGGCGCGGCGTGTCCGCCTACCCGCCGAAGGTCACGGCGCAGATGGTGGGCAACTTCCTGGCCGGCGGCGCGGCGATCAGCGTGCTGGCGGACCACGCCGGGGCGCGCGTCCGCATCGTGGACGCGGGCGTCGCCGGCGAGACGCCCGCGCACCCCGATCTGGTGCGGCTGCGCCTGGGCCCCGGCACACAGGACATCACCGCCGGCCCCGCCATGTCGCACGCGCTCGCGGAGCGCGCGATCGCGGAGGGCATCGCGCTGTTCCAGGCGGAGGTCGAGGCAGGCTGGGGCGTCGACATCGTCGGGTGCGGGGACATGGGCATCGGGAACACCACCTCGGCGGCGGCGATCGTCGCCGCCGTCACGCACCGGCCGGCCCGCGCCGTCACCGGCCGCGGCACCGGCGCGGACGACGCGCGCTTCGAGGTGAAGGTGCGCGCCGTGGAGCAGGCGCTCGACGTGAACCGGCCGGACCCACACGACGGCGTGGACCTCCTGGCGAAGGTCGGCGGGTTCGAGGTAGGCGTGCTGGCAGGTGTGTACCTCGCGGCCGCGGCGTCGCGGACGCCGGCAGTCATCGACGGCGTGATCTCCGGCGCGGCCGCGCTCGTAGCGGAGGCGGTCGCGCCCGGCGTGCGGCCGTACCTCGTGGCCTCGCATCGCTCCGCCGAGCCCGGCCACAGCGCGACGCTGGAGCACCTGCGCCTGGAGCCGCTGCTGGACCTGGGCATGCGCCTGGGTGAGGGTAGCGGCGCGGCGCTGGGCATCTCGCTGTGCGTCGCCGCCTGCCGCGTGCTGGACGAAATGGCCACCTTCGACGAGGCCGGCGTCTCCGACTCCTCCAACGTCGTGGAACCGGAGTCCTAGGTGGGCGCCATCGCACGCACCCTCGCCGGCGCGCTCATCGCCATCGAGTTCCTCACGCCGCTGCGTTTCCGGCGCGTGGAGACGCACGAGGACCGCACGTTCGCGGCGGCGCTCGGCTGGTATCCGCTCGCGGGCCTCGTCATCGGGCTGGCGCTGGCGCTGCTGGACCGCGGGCTGGACGAACTGCTGCCGCCGGCGCCGGCGGCGGCGCTGCTCGTGGCGTTCCTGGCGCTTGCCTCGGGCGGCCTGCACCTGGACGGTGTCGCAGACACCGCGGACGGCATGGCCGTGCAGGGCGACCGCGCCGCGCGCCTCGGCGTGATGAGCGAGGGCAACACGGGGCCGGCCGGCGTGATGGCGCTGGTGCTCGTGCTCCTGGCGCAGTGGGCCGCGCTCTCCTCGATCCCGGAGGACGCGCGCTTCGCCGCGCTCCTGCTCGCCCCGGTGCTCGCGCGCTGGACGGTGGTGCCGGTGGGACTGCTGTTCCGCCCCGCGCGCCCTCGAGGGCTGGGGCACGCGATCCACGCCGGCATGTGGCCCGTGGCCGCGCCGCTGGCGACCGCGATCGCCGTGGCGGTAGCGCTGGCGACGTTCGGCGTCGCCGGGGTCGTCCTCGTCGCGCTGGCGGCGGCGGGCGCGGTGCTGATCGCCGGCGCCGCCTCGCGGATGCTGGCCGGCGTCACCGGCGACGTCTTCGGCGCCGGCATCGAGGTGGCGCAGGTGGTCACGTGGTTCGCGATCATCGCGGCGGTCCAGCGCGGCTGGGCCGAGGCGTTGATCGGCTGAGGCCGCACGCGTGGGCGAGATCCTCTTCGTCACAGGCGGCGCGCGCAGCGGCAAGTCCACCTTCGCGGAGGGCCTGGCGAAGGGCTTCGCCTCTGCCGGCCGTGACGTGGTCTACATCGCCACCATGCAGCCCGGCGACGACGAACTCCGCGACCGCGTCGCGCGCCATCGAGCGCAGCGCCCTGCCGGCTGGGCGACGCTCGAAGCGCCCGAGGGCATTCGGGACGCGCTCGCGGGGGTAGCGGACGGCGCGTGCGTCCTGCTGGACTGCCTGTCGCTCTGGGTGACGAACCGCCTGCTCGCGCTGGACTCCGACGAGCCCGGCGCCCGCGCCGTCCAGGCGCTCGAACGCGCGCTCGACGACGAACTCGACGCCTTCCTCGATGCTGCGCGGCGGCGCGCCGGGCCGGTGGTCCTCGTCACGAACGAGGTGGGCGCGGGCGTGGTGCCGCCGTACCCGCTGGGACGCGTCTACCGTGACCTGCTGGGACGGGCCAACCAGCGCGCCTCGCGGAGCGCCGGCCGCGCGTGGCTGCTCGTCTCCGGGCGCGCGCTGGAACTGCCGCCGCCCGAGGGCGACGGCCCGGCCTGAGGCCTACGCGCCGGGCTTCGCCACCATCAGGACGATGAACGCGACGTAGAGGAGCAGCAGCGCCACGCCGCCGATCTTGGCCAGCGGCGCGTTGAACTCCTCGATGAGGGTCGCGCTCGTCGTCTCGCCCCGCTGCGCGGCGGCGTCGGCGGACTCGCCCAGGCGTCGCGCGTGGCGCGCCATGATGCCGCCGCCGATGCCCATGGCGATGAACCAGAGCACGAACGCGCTGGAGATCCACGCCTGCGAGAACTCCCACGAGTCGCCCTCGATGACGAGCCACACGCCGAGGAGCAGCACGACCACGGTCGCGATGGTCGTGACGCGCCCGCCGAGCGACTCGAGGCGCGCGGTGCGGGCGACGGTGGCCACGTCCGGCTGCGAGCCGGCCGCGAGCGCGGTCAGCATCCCCGTCCCGGTCCCGAACGCCATCACGAGCACACCGAGGATGTGGCCGATCAGCAGCGTGTCATACAGCATCCCGCAGTCCTCTCCGCTACCCCACACACGAACGAACCGCGGGCGAGTGTACGCCCGCGGCCCGTTGTGGAAGAGCGATCCGAGGCCCCCGGGCTCACGATGGGCGGGAGGAGGGGACTACTGGCAGCGCACCGCCAGCGGCTGGTTTGCCGGCAGGCCCTCGGGATAGAGGGCGTCCCAGGCGGCGTTCACCAGCGGCACCTGCGCCGCCGGGATGTAGCCCACGAACCGGCCGCCCTGTGTCACCCAGAACGATGCCGTGGCGCTCGTGCAGCCGCTCGCGGCCACGAGTTCCTCGGTCGTCCCGCCTCCGAAGACCACCAGGCCCACGCCGCTGGGCACGACTGCCCCCGCGACGATGCGCCCGCGCGTCTCGTCGTCGGTGTCCGGCGACGGCGTCGCCGTCGGGGTGGGCGTAGGCGTCGAGGCGGCGCCGACGGTCACGGTGACGCTGTCCTGCGCCAGGCCGAGCGGGCCGGAGGCGTAGACCTGGAACTTCAGCACGGCGCCGATCTCGTCAGGCGCGGTGAACGCAGCGGTCGTCCCGGACTGGTCGAGTTCGACGGTGGCGCCGCCGGTCTGCATCCAGTGGTACTCGTGGACGTTCTGACCGATTGCCCGCAGTGAGACCGTGCTGCCCGCGCCCGCGCTGACGTCGATGCCCGCGTCGACGCGCGCCGTGGCCAGCGACGGGTCGTTGGTAGACGTGAACCGCGTACCGGCGTAGCCGTTGAACGTGGTGATGGCCGGCAGTGTCCGGCCCTCCAGGCTCAGGGCACCGATGAACGGCAGGGACTCGCCGCTGCCGTAGCCACGGCGGCCGGACTCGTTGACCTGCAGGTGGATGTGGGCCGTGCCGTTGTTGCCGGCCTGACCGTCCGGCGCCACTGCGCCGAGGCGCTGGCCCACGATCACGTCGTCGCCGCGCTCCAGCCCGGCCTGCGCGAAGACGTGGCACATCATCACGGTCACGTCCGAGGTGCGCACAGAGACGCAACTGTCGGACACGAAGCCGATCGTGCCGCTGAGCGGCGCCAGCACCGGCGTGCCGCCGGTGGGGCCATCCACGCGCCACAGGTCCAGCGCGTACGGGTCGACATCCACGTGGGTGGCCGTATTGAAGCCCGCGAGGACCTCCCACTGCGTGCCTGCGGGTGCGGGGAAACGCATGCCCACCTCGGCGGCGGTGCTCGGCGCAGTGGAGGAGGCGACGAAGGCGAGCGTGACGAGCGCCGCGGCGACCACGCGGCGCAGGAGGACGGCCGCTGGCGCGGCCGCCGGGGATAATGCAGGCATCGATGGTCCTTGGCTGGCGGTCGGAACGCGCTTGCGGCGCCGGCGGAGCAAGCCCGCGCGCATCCCGACCTCAGTAGTGTGTCATTTCCATAACGAGGCCGTCGCACGTTCGTTCGTCCGACCAGTTCGGGTCAGATGTCTAAAGCGATGAAACCTCGCGAACTCACGCGCGCGATGACTGCGCCGGACGCCGAAGAGCCCCGGCCTTCGCGCACCGGGGCTCTTCGCCCAAGGAGAATGGCAATCTCGCGCCGACCCCGCTGCCGATCCGAGCAGCACCGACCCGAGTAGTACCGACCGCGCTGCGCGAGGGACACCGCCCGGTGCAGGGGCGGTTAGCCGCCGACGAGGTCCCAGGGCTGCAACGCAGCCGTGAGGTCGATCTCGTCGCCGTTGCGCCAGACCACCAGGCTAACCTCCGCGCCCACCTCGGCGCTGTCGATCGCCCTCGCTAGATCTTCAAACGTGTGGACGGCGTGTCCGTTGAGTTCCACCAGCACATCGCCCACCTGCAGGCCCGCGCGCTCGGCCGCGCCGCCGGCCACGATGCGCTGGAGGTAGAGCCCGCGCTCCACGGAGATGCCGAGGCGGCCCGCCTCCACCTCGTCCAGCCGGAGCGGGTTGGCGATGCCAAGTTGCGCGTGCCCCACGGTCTCGCCGGCCAGCATCTGCGGCAGGAAGCGCTTCGCCGTGTTCGCCGGCACCGCGAAGCCCAGGCCCGCGAAGGAGCGGCTGTACGGGTTCTCGATGGAGGTGTTGATGCCGATCACGTCGCCGTCCAGGTTGAACAGCGGGCCCCCGGAGTTCCCGGGGTTCAACGCGGCGTCCGTCTGCAGCACGCCCTGGATCGAGCGTCCGCCGAAGGTCTCCGAACTGCGGTCCGTGGCCGAGATGATCCCGGACGACACGGAGAACTTCTGCGTGAACGGATTGCCGATGGCGAACACCGTCTCGCCCACGCGCACACCGTCGGAGTCGCCGAGGGTCGCCGGCCGGAGTTCCTCGCCGCTGAAGCCGGTGGCGCGGATCACGGCCAGGTCGTTGCCCGGGTCCGTGCCCACCACCTCGGCGAGCGAGGCGCTGCCGTTCTCCAGCGTCACCTTGAGTTCCGTCTGGCCCTCGATGACGTGGTAGTTGGTGAGGATGTGGCCGTCGCTGTCGATCACGACGCCCGTGCCGCTCACCGGCCCGCCGCGCGTGACGCCCTCGATGAGGACGACGGAGCCCATGACACGCTCGATGAGGTCCGGCAGCGTCTCCGGCGCCATCTGGATGGTGGACGGCGTGCCGTCTCGAGGCGTGTCCGCCGCGGACTCGGTCGCTGTCGCGCCGAAGGGAGTCGCAGTCGGTTCGGTCAGATTGCTCGCGCAGCCGCCCGCCAGCAGCGCCACGGCCGCGACCAGCGCTGCGACAGGCGCCGCCTTGCCGCGTCGGGCGCCGTAGCCGCCGCCCTGCGGTTGAAGAGATGTCCGTCCCCGCATGAACATCAGACCCTCACAATCTGTGTGAATCTTAATGATGCGGGGGCTGTGTCACGCGTGCGTTGCGTAAGCGTGAAGCAAGTGCGAACCGGGCGGGCGGTACCGTGGCGGCCGGCTACCGCCCCTCGAATTGCGGCTTTCGCTTTTCACGGAAGGCGCGCGGGCCTTCCTTGGCGTCCTCCGTGGACTGGACGAGCGTCATGGCCGCCTGCGCCTGCTCCAGGGCCTCCGTGAAGGGCTGCGTCAGGCCTCGGTAGACCAGGCGCTTGGCGAGTTGGATCGCGATCGGCGGGCCCTCCACGATGCGCTGCACGTACTCGCGCGTCTCCGCCATCAGCGTGTCGTGCGGGACCACCTTCAGCACGTAGCCGATCTCGAGCGCCTTCGGGGCATCGAAGAGGTCGCCCGACCAGATGAGGTCGAGCGCCTGCTGCACGCCGACCAGGCGCGGCAGCAGCCACGCGCCGCCGTCCCCGGGGATGAGGCTGACGTTGACGTAGGACATGCCGAAGCGCGCCTGGTCGGACGCGATGCGGATGTCCGCCATGGACACCATGTCCATGCCGGCGCCCACGGCCGCCCCGTTCACCGCGGCGATGTAGGGCTTGTCCAGGTACTGGAGCGCCTGCGGGACTCGATGCACGGTGTAGCGCAGCGAGTTGCGGCGTTCGCCGGCGTTGCGCTCCGCCTGTAGGACGCGGTCCTCCGCCCCGGTGGCGCGCAGGTCCGCGCCGGCGCAGAACGCGCGCCCGGCGCCGGTCACGATCACCGCACGCACGCCCTCGTCCTCCGAGGAGCGGCGGATGGCGTCCGCCCACTCGCGCAGCAGCGCGTCGCTGAACGCGTTCATCCGCTCCGGGCGGTTGAGCGTGATCGTCGCGATCTTATCCTGGACGTCGTAGAGGATCGCCTCGTAGTCCATGCGCTGACCTTCCCCGCGGCGCCGTCGCTCGTGCCTGCATCGCCCGCGTGCGCGTGCCGCGCGAGTCTACACGCACGCCGCGCCGCCGGCAGAGCGGCACGCCCTCGCGCGCTCCTGACTGGCCGCAGTCGCGCGCATCGCGCTACGGTTGCACGTCGATGCCGACCTCCCACGTCGCCAGGCCGTCCCGTGTCCTCGCAGCGCTCCTCGTCGGGGCGCTGCTGCTCGTGGGTTGCGACCGCACGGCGGAACTGATCCCGGGCGAGTCGACGCCGACGCCGTCCGGCACGCCGACGGCCGCGCCCTCCTCGGCCACGCCGATCATCGTCACCCCCAACCCGGACGACGCGGACGGCGGCGGCGCCGGCGGCCCCGTCACGCCGGACCACGAACTCGCCCTGTCGACCGTGCAGGTGCTGGCCGTGAGCATCGAGGGCGGCGTGGAGCAGGTGGTCCGCTACGGCAGCGGCGTGGTGGTGGACGCCGAGCAAGCACTGATCGCGACGGCCTATCCCGTGGTCGTCCCCAACACGCCCGGAGGGACGCGCGCGTACACGTCGCTGGTGATCGCGACGGACCGCCGCCCGGGCACCGAGCCGAGCCGCGAGTACCTAGCCGAGATCGTGCAGGCGGACCCGGACGCGGACCTGGCGGTGCTGCGCGTGGTGAGCGACCTGGCCGGCGCGCCGCTGGCCGAGGGCGACTTCGACCTGCCGGCGGTGCGCCTCGGCGAGCCCTCCACGGTGGGTGCCGGGTTCCCGATCCGCGCCTTCGGCTACCCCGGCATCGCGCCGCAGACCACGGCCGGATCGCAGGTGGTGACCACGCAGCAGGCGACGATCGGCGGGCAGCGCGGCAACGTGGCGCGCACCGGCCGCACGTGGTTCAAGACGGACGCGCGCATGCCCTTCGGCGCCGCGGGCGGCCCGGCGTTCGACCGCTCCGGCGCGCTCATCGGCATCCTGGCACAGGACCGCTACCTGACGAGCGGCGTGACGGCGCAGGTCCGCCCGCTGGACCTGCTCGCCCCGCTGGTTGAGGCCGCGCGCAGCGGCGACGCGTTCCGCCCGGCGCTGCACCGCGCGGGGATGATGCCCGGCACGCTCCTGGTCGCCCCCGCCAGCGGCGTCTTCGTCGGCCAGCCGGCGTTCGCGGAGAACGCCGTGGAGACGAACAACGGGCGCGACCTGTTCGACTACGAGACGCGCTTCCTCGCCGGCCTCGGCTCGCTGTACTACGAGTACGAGGTGAACGGCGCCACCGACGGCGCGGTCATCGAGGAGCGCTGGTTCCTCGATAGCGTGCGCCAGGAGTCGCTCAACTCCTCGGTGGTGTGGGACGGCGGCGCGTTCGGGCTGGTCAACGACCGCATCACCGCGCCGGGCGCCTCCGGCATCCCCACCGGACGCTGGCGCCTCGAGGTGTACGTCGACGGCGTGCAGCACACCATGGCGACGGCGATCGTCGGCGTGCCGGTGGGCGAACCGGCGCTCACCTTCGCCTACTCCGCGTCGGCGGCGACGCCGCAGGGCGACCTGGCGGCGGAGCCGTTCACCGGGGCGTCACAGTTGCTCATGGGCTTCGATGTCTCGGGCATGCTCGCGGTGCGGTCGCTGGAGTGGGTCGTCTTCCGCGACAACCAGCCGATCTACACCTCGCCGCCGGTCCGCTGGGAACATGGCGACAGCGGCCGCTTCTGGATCGGCTACAGCGACCCCAACGCCACCATCGGCCCCGGCACCTGGGAGTTCGAGATCCACGGCGAGAACGGCGGCATCCTCGCCGTCGGGACGGTGACGCTGTTCTAGCGAGTGGCGGGTGGCGAGTGGTGTGCTGAGCGCCGCTCCATGCGACCCCGCAGATCACCCCCATCCCCGCCTTCCCCCCTCAAGGGGGAAGGGGCCGGAGGACGGAGGCAAGTCCGAAGCCTCCGGCTCGCTGACGTGAATCCCTGCTTGGACGGGTCTGAACACGATCGACGCCTCGCTGCGAGCCTCCCCGAACTCTGACCCCTTCCCCCTTGAGGGGGGAAGGTTGGGATGGGGGTGATCCGCGCAGGCGTACACACTCCCGACAGCACCGCGATCGTCCGCGAGCGTCCCGCGCTCGCCCTTCGACAGACTCAGGGTGAGCGGATCTTTGCGCTTCGGGGAGGCGACGCAGAGCGGAGGCGATTCTGGTCCTTCCCGAGGAAGCGGGCCGGGCGCGCGGTCACTCCTCCCGAGCGAAGATCTGCTCGTCCGCGTAGAGGCGGTCCAGTATCTCGCCGCGGTACGCCTGCTCCACGTCGACCATCGAGGTGATGATGCCGTGCTCCAGCAGCAGGTCTGCCAGCGCCTGCCACTGCGCGCGGTCGGAGCGGCCGACGCCGTCCGCGCGCTGCGCGGCATCGATGTCCGTATCCAGCAGGTAGCGCTGGTGCGCAGCGTCCGCGCCTTCGGCGTGGAGCAGCGTGATCGCCACGGCCTCGTCGCGGTTCGCCTCGATCCAGGCGGTGGCGCGCATGGTGGCGCGCAGGAAGCGCTCCACGATGTCGGGGGTGTCGTCGAGGGTGTCCGTGTGGACGAGGTAGGTGAGGCCCAGCGTGGGGACGCCGTGGTCGTGTGGGTCGATGACGGTGATCTCCACGCCAGCGTTGCGGATGGTGTCCGGCTCGTTGTTCAGGAACACCGGGTAGACGTCCACCCCGCCCTCCATGAACACGCGCGGGTCGAAGCCGACTGAGACGAGTTCCACGTCCTCCGTGGTGAGCCCGACGCCGGCGAGCATGGCGATCAGTTCCGCCGGCACCACGCCGGCCTTGAAGCCGACGCTGCGCCCGGCGAAGTCGGCCGGCCCCTCGATGCCCGAGCCAGCAAGGGCGACGTAGCCCTGGTCGCCGCGCTGGCCGAAGAGGGCGACGGCGGCGAGGGGTAGATTCTCCTCGCGGCGGCGGATGACCTGTGCGGCGGTGCCGGTGATGAAGTCCACCGAACCATCGAGGAGCAACTTCAGGTGCTCGTCCTGTCCGGAGGCGTGCTGGATGTCGACCTCGAGGCCCTCATCGGCGAAGAGGCCGCGTT
>JBBDIC010000156.1:0-3467 GCA_040880625.1 Dehalococcoidia bacterium
TCCGCGGACTGGGTGCTCTACCCGCAGGGCTCGCACACGCGCGGGCAGATCGACGCGGGCCTGGCGCGCCTCGGGATCGCGCCGCGCGTCACGCTGGAGTCGCACAACCCGGAGGTACTCCGCCAGATGGTGGCGCTCGGCTTCGGCTGGACGGTGCTGCCTCGTGCGGTGGCGTCCGCCTCGGGCGGTCCGCTGGAGGAGCGCGAGCAGGTCGCGGAGCGCGTCCTGCTGGGCGTGCGCCGCGCCGGCGGCCGGGACGCGCGTGCCGCGGCGTTCCTCGCGATCGCGGGCGGTTGAGGGCGTCTGGGGGTCCGGGGCTACGCCTCGCCGGCGAGCACGCGCGCGGCGTGCATCGTGTTGCGCAGGAGCATCGCGATCGTCATGGGCCCGACGCCGCCGGGGACGGGGGTGATCGCGCTCGCCACCTCCTTGACCGCCTCGAAGTCCACGTCACCGGAGAGGCGCGCGCGTCCGGACTTCGTGACGCCGACCTGCGTCGTACCCACATCGATGACCACGGCGCCGGGCCGCACCATGTCTGCCGTGACCACCTTCGGACGCCCCATGGCCGTCACCAGGATGTCCGCCTGGCGGGTGACCGCGGGCAGGTGACGCGTGCCGGTGTGCGCCATGGTCACGGTCGCGTTGGACGCGCGGTCGGACAGCAGCAGCGCCACCGGCCGCCCGACGAGGATCGAGCGCCCCACGACCACCACGTGCGCGCCGCGCGTCTCGATGCCCTCGCGGCGCAGCATCTCGACCACGCCGGACGGGGTGGCCGGGGCGTGCAGGGGTGTGCCCTGCACCAGCAGCCCCAGGTTCTGCGGCGTCAGGCCGTCCACGTCCTTCGTCGGGAGGACGGCGTTCATCACGCGGTTGGAGTCGATGTGGTCCGGGAGCGGCATCTGCACGAGGATGCCGGACACCTCGGGGTCGTCGTTCAGCCGCCGGACATGCGCCAGCACGTCCGCTTCCGAGGTGGTCGCCGGCAGCAGCACCTGCTCCGACTCCATGCCGGCCGCCTGCGCGTCGCGGCCCTTCATGCGCACGTAGACGTGGGAGGCGGGGTCGTCGCCGACGAGGATCACCGCGAGTTTCGGCGGGGCGTGTCCGGCCTCCAGCCACGCCTGCACGTCGCGGGCCACGTCCTCACGGACGGCCGCGCCAATCGCGACGCCATCGATGATGCGCGCCGTCATGGCGCCTCCCTCCGTCGGGCGCCGGCCTCCGGACGCCCGTCCGAGCGGCGAGTATGACACGGCCTCATGCTAGATTCGCCCTCGTCCCCGGCGGGACGCGGCAGTGAAGGGCAGCGGGTGAGCACGCACGCGGTCGGCATCGACCTGATCGAGATCGAGCGCGTCCAGCACGTGCTGGACCGCCACCCGGAGCGGTTCATCCGCCGCGTGTTCACGCCGGCAGAGGCGGCCTACTGTCGAGGCCGCACGTCGGAACTCGCCGCCCGCTTCGCCGCGAAGGAGGCCGTCATGAAGGCCCTGGGCACCGGCGCGCGCTCCGTCGCCTGGCGCGACATCGAGGTGCTTCCGGACCGCCGAGGCAAGCCGCTGGTGTACCTCTACGGCGGGGCGAAGCGACGCGCCGACCACATCGGCCTGGAGGCGATCGACATCTCGCTCACGCATCTGGAGATGTTCGCGATGGCGACCGTGGTGTGCACGGCGACGCGCCCCGAGTTCGATCACGCCGAGGCGCGCGCCCGCATCGTGGCGTTCCTCCAGCAGCGCGGCCTGCTGGGCGAAGACGAGCAGAACTGATGGCGAAACTCGTGACGCCGGCGCAGATGCGCGCCCTGGAACGCGCCGCCGTGGAGGCCGGCACCTCCGAGCGCCAACTGATGGCGGAGGCCGGTCTCGCCGTGGCGCAGGAGGCGTGGATGGCCCTGGGCACGATCGACGGGCGGGGCTGTCTCGTCCTGTGCGGGCCCGGCAACAACGGCGGTGACGGCCTGGTCGCCGCGCGCCAACTCGCGGAGTGGGGCGCAGCCGTCCACGTGTACCTGCTGCGCCCGCGCCCGGACGACGACCCGGAGTGGCAGGCCGTGCGCGAGCCCGGCATCGCCCACACCGTCGCAGAGGACGACCGCGACTACGCCATCCTCGAAGGCCTGCTCACGGATACCTCGCTCGTGGTGGACGCGCTCTTCGGCATCGCGCTGCAGCCGGAGGCTCGCCCCATCGAGGGTGCGGCGCGGGACATCCTGCTCCGCCTGCGCGCCGCCCGCGAGGCGTCGCCGCCGGTGCAACTCGTGGCCGTCGATGTGCCGTCCGGCGTCGATGCCGGCTCTGGCGCAGCCGACCCGTGCACGGTGGCGGCGGACGTCACGGTCACCTTCGGGTGCGCCAAGATGGGGCTGTTCCAGCCGCCCGGCCGCACCCTCGCCGGGCGCGTCGAGGTCGTGGACATCGGCATCCCCGCGTCCGCCCTGCGCGACCTCCCCTACGAGGACATCCGCCTGCGCGACCTCCGCGCGGCGCTCCCGCCTCGACCGGACGCCGGCCACAAGGGCACGTTCGGCACCGCGGTCATCGCGGCTGGTTCGCGGCGCTACCCGGGCGCGGCGCGGCTGGCGGCCGAGGCGGCGGCTCGCTCCGGCTGCGGCATCGTCACGCTCGCCGCACCGGAGGCGATCCAGCCGCTGCTCGTCGCGCTCCCGGACCCCACGCATGAGCCGCTGCCGTCCACGGACGGCACGCTGGACGCGGACGCCGCGCGCGCGCTGCTGAAGGCGCTCCACCGCTCGCAGCCGCGCGCCCTCCTCGCCGGCCCCGGCCTCGACCTGACCGACGCCACGCGCGCCTTCGTGCAGCACCTCGTCGCCGGCCTGGACGCTGTCGAGGGCCTTGAGGCGGTCGTCCTGGACGCGGACGCGCTCAACGTGCTTGCGGACGAGGCAGACTGGCACACGCGCTTCGCGCTGCCGCGCGTCCTCACGCCGCACCCCGGCGAGATGGCGCGCCTCCTCGGTGTCCCGGTCGCCGACGTGCAGGCGCGCCGCGTGGAAGTAGCCACGGACTACGCGCAGCGCACGCAGTCGGTGGTCGTCCTCAAGGGCGCCGGCACCGTCATCGCCGCTCCGGACGGGCGCGCCCGGCTCTCGGACGTCGCGACCTCGGCGCTGGCCCACGGCGGGACGGGCGACGTGTTGGCGGGCCTCATCGTGGGACTCATTGCGCAGGGCGCCACGCCGTACGACGCGGCGACGGCGGCCGTGTGGCTCCAGGGCGAGTGCGCGCGCCAGGTCGCGGAGGTCTACGGCCCCGCCTCGACGCTGGCGAGCGACCTCGTGCGGGCGCTGCCGGAGGCGCGGAAGTTGCTCGATCCGCCCGCGGCGACCGGTGGCCCGCTGGCGCCGCTGGGGTTGTGAGGCCAGACGGCCTCGCGGTATCCTTTACCAACGATGAGTGAAGTAAAGAATCCGACACGGCGGCGACGCGCGGGTGTGACGC
>JBBDIC010000156.1:3567-7211 GCA_040880625.1 Dehalococcoidia bacterium
ACCACCGACCGTCGATGGCCCACGCGTGCCGCCCTCGGCCTACGAGCCGAGATCGCGGTGCTCTGAGGGCGCCCGAGGTTTCGGCACGCCTCCCCTGATACACTCTTACAGAGTCGATCGGTGTGTCCGATCGGGAGGAATCGTCGTGAGTCACGCGATCCAACGCCCCCAGCACGAGCGCGCGGACGATCAGACCGAGGCGCTCGCCCTCGTGTTCCCCGGTCAGGGATCACAGGCCCCCGGCATGGGCCGGCTCATCTACGACCACTCCGAGGCCGCGCGTCGCACCTACCAGGAGGCGAGCGAGATCATCGGCGTGGACATCGCGAAGCTCTGCTTCGAGGCGGACGCCGACGTACTCGCCTCCACCGAGAATACGCAGCCGGCCGTCCTCACCACGTCCATCGCCATGATGCGCGCGATGCGCGAAAAGGTGACCGAGGTCCGCGAACAGGTGGCGCCGCGCCTCCTCGGCGGGCACTCGCTCGGGCTGTTCAGCGCGGCCGTCACGGCCAACGCGCTGTCGTTCCGAGACTCGCTGCTGATCATCCTGGAGCGGTCCCGCCTCATGGGCGCCTTCAACGAGGAGCGCCCGGTCGGCATGGCCGCGATCCTCGGCCTCGACGTGGCGACCGTGCGCGAGATCTGCGCCGACGCGACCGAGGGCGACCTGAGCCGCGTGGACGTGGCCAACCACAACGAGGACGTGCAGACCGTCATCTCCGGCGACGTCAGCGCGCTGGAGCGCGCGATGGCGCGGGCGAAGGACGTCCAGGGCAAGGCGATCCGCCTGAAGTTGAAGGTCTCCAGCCACACCCCGCTCCACACCGGCCAGGCGGAGGAGTTCGCGCAGGTCATCCGCGAGATCCCCTTCGCCGACCCGGAACTGCCGATCGTCTCCAACATCACGTCCGACCTGCTCCGCACTGCCGCCGAGGTCCGCGCGGAGTTCGAGGCGCAGTTGAAGTCGCCCGTGCTGTGGGCGGAGAACGTCCGGCGCATGACGCGCGAAGGCGTCGACACCTTCGTGGAGGTCGGCCCCGGCCACGCCCTGTCGCGCATGATCAAGCGCATCCAGGACGACAGCACCGCCGTCTCGCTGGACGATGCCCGCGAGGCCCCCATCCCCGTCTCCATCCTCCCCTCCCGTAGACCGACGGCGTAGCCGTGCGCCGCGTCGTCGTGACCGGGCTGGGGCTGATCACGCCCCTCGGCAACGATGTGGCGTCCACGTGGGAGTCACTCGTGGCGGGCCGCTCCGGCCTCGGCCTCGTCACCCGCTTCGATGCCTCCGCCTACGAGCACCCCATCGCCGCGGAGGTGAAGGGCTTCGAGGCCACGGACTACGTGGACGCGAAGCTCGCGAGGCGCATTGACCTGTCGTCTGCGTACGCGCTGGCCACGTCACAGCAGGCCGTCACGGACGCCGCGCTGGACGTGAGTGCCGAGGACCCCTCGCGGGTAGGTGTGCTGCTGGGCACCGGCATGGGGAGCGCGCACCTGATCGTGGAGCAGCAGCGCATCCTGGACGAAAAGGGGCCGCGGCGCATCTCGCCGTTCCTCACGTCGCACATGCTGCCGGACACGGCCACGGGCCTCGTGGCGATCGCCCTCGGTGCGCGCGGGCCGAACTTTGCCGTCACGGCGGCATGCGCCACCGGCGGCGCGGCCACCGGCGAGGCGGCGGAGATGGTGGCGCGCGGCGACGCGGACGTCATGGTCGCCGGCGGCTACGAGGCGCCCCTGCAGCCGATCTACTACGCCGGCTTCAACGCCATGAAGGCGCTGGCGGAGCACGCCGACCCCGCGAAGGCCGTCCGCCCGTTCGATCTGAACCGCAACGGCTTCATCCTGGGCGAGGGCGGCGGCGTCCTGATCCTGGAGGAGCTGGAGCACGCCCGCGCGCGCGGCGCCCGCATCTACGCCGAGTGGCGCGGCGCCGGCACCAGCAACGACGCCTACGACATGGTCGCCGCCGCCGAGGACGGCCACGGCGTGGTGCAGGCGATGCGGGACGCCATGCGGCGCGCCGGCCTGGATGCGACGGGCGTGGACTACATCAACGCCCACGGCACCGGCACCGCCCTGAACGACCGCGTGGAGACGCGGGCGATCCGGGAGGTCTTCGGCGAGCACGCGGACGGCCTCATGGTCTCCTCGACCAAGTCGATGCACGGGCACATGATGGGGGCGGCCGGGGCCGTGGAGGCCGCCATCGCCACGCTGGTGTGCCATCACGGGGTGGTACCGCCCACGATCAACTACGAGACGCCGGACCCGGACTGCGACCTGGACATCGTGCCGAACGAGGCGCGCACCGCCGATGTCCGCGCGGCGATGAGCACGTCCGTAGGCCTCGGCGGTCACAACTCCGCGATCATCTTCAGCAAGTGGGAGCACGAGTAATGGACGAGCGACGCGTCGTGGTGACGGGGATCGGCATCCTCTGCGCGGACGGCGCGGGCCGCGAGGCGGCGTGGGCGAACCTGCTGGCCGGCGCCAACGGCATCGATCACACGACGCGCGTGGACACGTCGGACCTGCCCTCGCAGGTAGCCGGCGAGGTGCCGGAGTTCGACCTGTCGACCTACATCGACCGCAAGGAAGCGCGCCGCATGGACCGCTTCACGCACCTCGCGGTGTCCGCCGCCGGCGAGGCGCTGGACCAGGCCGGGCTGGACCTGGCCAGCGAGGGCAACGAGATTGGCTGCATGATCGGCTCGGGCATCGGCGGCATCGGGACGCTGGAGGAGGAGTTCGACGTCTTCTTCCACAAGGGCCCCAACCGCGTCTCGCCGCTGCTGGTGCCCATGTTCATCCCGGACATGGCGGCCGGGCAGACCTCCATCCGCTTCGGCCTGCGCGGCCCCAACTACAACACCGTCTCCGCCTGCGCCTCCGGCGCGGACGCGCTGGGCACCGCCTTCGAGGTCATCCGTCGCGGCGATGCGCTCGCCATGGTCGCCGGCGGCTCCGAGGCGTGCGTGACGCGCATGTCCATCGCCGCCTTCGCCAACAGCCGCGCGCTCTCCCGCAACAACGACCCGGAGACCGCCAGCCGCCCGTACGACGTGGGCCGGGACGGCTTCGTCATCGGCGAGGGCGCGGGCATCCTGGTGCTGGAGGACCGCGAGCACGCGGAGGCGCGCGGCGCGGCGATCTACGCGGAGATGGTCGCCTACGGCCAGTCCGCGGACGCCTTCCACGTCACGCAGCCCTCCGAGAACGGCGAGGGCGCCGCCCGCGCGATGAACCTGGCGCTCAAGAAGGCCGGCCTCTCCGCGGAGCAGGTGGACTACGTGAACGCCCACGGCACCAGCACGCCGCTGAACGACAAGTTCGAGACCATGTCGCTCAAGACCGTCTTCGGCGAGGGCGCGCACAGCGTGCCCGTGTCGTCCTCGAAGTCGATGATCGGCCACACGCTCGGCGCAGCGGGCGGCATCGAGTCCGCCGTCACCGTGCTGTCGATCCGCGACCAGAAGATCCATCCCACGATCCACGTGCTGAACCCGGATCCCGACTGCGACCTGGACTACGTCACGGAGGGCGCCCGCGACCTTGACCTGCGCTACGGCATGTCCAACTCGCTCGGCTTCGGCGGCCACAACTCCTCCCTCATCTTCGCCCGCTACGAGGGCTAG
>JBBDIC010000156.1:7311-8870 GCA_040880625.1 Dehalococcoidia bacterium
GTCCTCGCCCCACCGGACCTCGAGGGCTTCGCCGACGCCGGAGACGGGCTGCCGGCGCTGATGCGCGTGCTGCTCGCGCAGCGCGGCGTGCGCACCACCATCGACGCGCGACGCTACCTCGGCAGTCCGGGCGACCTGACTGACGCCCGCCTGATGCCGAACCTGGAGGTCGCGGTTGAGCGGCTCGCGCGTGCGTGCGAGGCCGGTGAGACGGTGGCGGTCTACGGCGACTATGACGTGGACGGCGTCACGGCCACGGCGCTGCTGACGGAGGGCCTGGCGTGCCTCGGTGCGCGGCCCATGCCGTACATCCCCGACCGGTTCGCCGAGGGGTACGGCCCCAACAAGCGTGCCGTGCGCCAACTGGCGGATCGCGGCGCGACGCTGCTGGTGACCGCGGACACCGGCACCTCCGCCGTGGACGAGGTGGACGAGGCGAACGCGCTGGGCATGGACGTGGTGGTGATCGACCACCACATGATCCCGGAAGAACTGCCGCGGGCGCTGGCGATCGTCAACCCGCGCCTGAACGACATCGCCTACGGCTCAGAGCCGGCCGCCGTGGGCGTGGCCTACAAGGTGATCCACGACCTGCACGACCGCATGGGCCGCGAGTACCACCCGGACGAGCATCGGGCGCTGGTCGCGCTGGGCAACGTCTGCGACCTGGCGCCGATGATGGCGGAGAACCGCGACCTGGTGCGGCTGGGCCTGAAGGCGCTGGGGCGGACGGCGCGACCGGGCCTCCTGGCGCTGTGCGAGGTCGCCGGGGTGCAGCCGGGGACGGTCTCGGAGGAGACGATCGGCTGGGTCCTGGGGCCGCGCATCAACGCCGCCGGCCGCATGGAACACGCGATGATCGCACTCGACCTGCTGCTGGCGCCCACCATCGAGGCGGCGCGCCCGCTGGCGCAGCGCCTGGAGGACCTCAACCGCGCGCGCCGGGAGGCGACGCAGCAGGCGCTGGAGACGATCCACGAGTCGCTCACCGACGCGGACCGAGCCGGGCCCGTGATCATCGTCGCCAGCCCCGCGATCTCCTCGGGCATCGTGGGCCTCTGCGCCGGACGCCTCGCCGAGGAGTTCGCGCGCCCGGCGATCGTGATGGAGGTCCGTGACGGCGAAGGCCACGGCTCCTGCCGCTCGATCCCGGACTTCGACGTCACGGAACTGCTGAGGCGCCACGGCGACCTGTTCCTCCGCTTCGGCGGCCACCGCGCCGCCGCCGGCTTCAGCATCGACGAGGCGCGCATCCCGGAGATGAAGGAGCGCCTGATCGCGGACGCGGCGGAGCACCTGGACGTCGCGTCGCTGGCGCCCACGCTGGAAGTCGACTGCGAACTGGCGCTGGAGGACATCGACCGCCGCTCGCTCCAGTGGCTCGGCCTGCTGGGGCCGCACGGCGTGGGCAACGCGCAGCCGCTGTTCCTGGCGCGCGGCGTGCCGGTGACGAGTACGCGGCTGGTGGGGCAGGACGGGGCGCACCTCCAGATGACGCTCCGCGCCGGCAACGCGACGTGGCGCGCGATCTCCTTCCGCAACGGCGAGCACGAGGTGCC
>JBBDIC010000156.1:8970-11241 GCA_040880625.1 Dehalococcoidia bacterium
CCCTGCGCGCGTGGCGCGTACTCGATGGCGTCGAGGCCGTGGGACTCGCGCCACTCGTTGTAGAGGCCGTCCTGGTCGAAGCCGTAGACCGCCATCAGCGCCTCGTCGGTGGGGTTGCCCTCCTTGATGGTGGCGAACAACTCCGCCAGCGACTCCTGCCCGTACGTGTCGACGAGGTAGGTCACGGTGGACCACGACTGGCCGTAGAACAGGTTCACCTGCGCCGCCTGGTTGCTGGCGGATGCCATGTTGCGCAGGCGCAGCGGGCTGTCGGTAGTCACGGCGAACCCCACCGCCGTGCGGTAGCCGTCGCCGGGGTCGTTCTGCGCGTACACCGCCACGCCCTCGTCCAGCCACGAGGGCACGCGCGTGAACGGCCCGTCGCCGGCCACCTTCGTCACGAGGTGTGCCGCCTCGTGCCGCGCCACATCGATGAACGAGCCGAGCGCGTCGTACACGTGCAGCAGGTCGGATGAGACGCGCGCGCCGCCGGTGATGACCTGCGAGTCGAACTCGCCGCCGCGCGGGCGCTGCGCCAGTTCGCCCTCCGACTCCCGAGGCCAGACGACGACACGCACGGGGTACGGCAACTCGGTGTCCAGCAGGGTCTCCACGTCCGCGATCGAGTCGGCGGTGGCCTGTAGCGTCTGGAGGGCGGAGTCCTGGTCCGAGTACCAGTACACGGTGACGCCGTCCTGCTCCTGCGACTGCCACGTGTAGCGGCCGTCCAGGAAGACGAACTCCTGCGCATCCGTGGTGACCGTGTCGCCGTCCGGCGTGGTGAGCGTCCACGAATACCGGAACTGCGATCCCACCGGGATGTAGACCTCGCGCGTGATGGTGTTGAGCGTGGCGGAGAGGTCACCGGTGCCGCCGCTGGGCGGCGAGACGCGCAGCGCGCCGCCCACGTTGCCGTCCGGGTTGATCACGCTGTAGTTGAGCGCCGCCGACTCGATCGGATCGCCGCCCACGCGCAGCAGGAACGTGATCGATGTCGGGTCGTCCGCCTGCGTGCGGTCGTCCGACACCTCCACGTCCGCCGACGCCGGCGCCACGAGGGCCAGCGACAGCACGAGGCCGGCGACGAGCGCGAGCGCGCGCAGGCCCGCGAGGCGGGGGACGGTCAGCGTGCGGGTCATGCGGCCTCTCCGTCCTCGGCGCCCACCTGGCTGCGCAGGTAGGCCGTGATGAACTGCTCCAGGTCGCCGTCCAGGACGGCGCCGGTGTCGGACGTCTCCACCTCGGTGCGGAGGTCCTTCACCATCTTGTACGGGTGGAGCACGTAGGAGCGGATCTGGTTGCCCCAGCCGGCCTCCACGTGCACGCCCTTGATCTTCGCGCGTTCCGCCTCCACCCGCTCGATCTCCTGTTCCAGGAGTCGTGACTTGAGTACGACCAGGGCGCTCTCCCGGTTCTGGATCTGGGAGCGTTCATTCTGGCAGGTCACGACGATGCCGCTGGGGAGGTGCGTGATGCGCACGGCCGTGTCGTTCTTCTGCACGTTCTGGCCGCCGTGCCCGCTCGCGCGGTAGGTGTCGATGCGGAGATCGTCCGAGCGGACCTCGATCTCCACCTCCTCGTCCGCCTCCGGCATCACCTCCACTAGCGCGAACGTGGTCTGACGCGCCCCGGCCGAGTTGAACGGCGACAGCCGCACGAGGCGATGCACGCCCCGCTCCGAGCGCAGCAGCCCGTACGCGTTGTCACCGTCGATGCGGAGCTCCACGGACTTGATGCCCACTTCCTCGCCGCTGCTGACGGATAGGACCTCCGTGCGGAAGCCGCGCTTCTCCGCCCAGCGCAGGTACATCCGCAGGAGCATCTCGCTCCAGTCGTTGGCCTCCGTGCCGCCGGCGCCGGCGTGGATCGACAGCAGCGCGTTCTTCGCGTCGTACTTGCCGCTCAGCGTGAGGCTCACCTCCAGCGCGTCGTAGTCGCGCTCCAGCGTGCCGAGTTCCGCCTCGATGTCCGCGACCAGCGCGTCGCGTTCCTCGCCGGCGGTCTCGTCCGCCAGTTCCAGGAGCGCCTGGATGTCCTGGGACGCGGACTCGAGCCGCTGCCACGTTGAGATGAGGTGCTCGAGGCGCGCGACGGCCTTCATCACGCCCTGCGCGCGGCGTGAGTCGTCCCAGAGGTCGGGGGCCTGTGCGTCCTCGCGGAGGCGGCCTAGTTCGCGTTCCTGTGCGGGCAGGTCAAAGTCGCACCTGCACATCCCGCACGCGCGCCAGCAGTTCCGCGACCCGCGCCTTCAGTTCGTCCATGCCCTCCATG
>JBBDIC010000157.1:0-1888 GCA_040880625.1 Dehalococcoidia bacterium
GCGATGCCCTTTGAGTCCGAGATCCGCCTGATCCTGACCGCGGCGATGGTGCTGTTCATCTACACCGTCGTCATCGGCATCCTGAACGGCATGGACCTGGTGGAGTTCGAGCGCAAGGCACTCCTGGCTCACCTCCATGTCGGCACGCTGGGCTGGATCACCATGGCCGTGTTCGCGGGCGCGCTGGCGCTCTTCGGGACGGCGGAGGCGGAACGCCAGGACTGGCTGCGCTGGACGGCGCGCCTGTCGCCGGCGGCGGCGCTCGTCTACAACGTGGCGTTCCTCACCACCACCGGGATGCTCCGCCCGATCGCGGGCGCGGTGATGCTGGCGGTGATCGTGGTCATGGGCGCCTGGGGCTTCGCGCAGGCGCGCACCACCGTCCTCAGCGTCCCGCACCTCGGCATCCTCGCGGGCCTCGCCACGTCGGTCATCGGCGCGGTGCTCGGCGTCCTGCTGGGCGTGATGATCGCGGACCCGGACGCGGGCATCACGGACGGCGTCGCCGGAGCCCACCCGGCCACGATGGTCGTCGGGTTCCTCGTGCCCGTCGGCATGGCGTTCGCCGAGTGGCTCATCCGCCCCGGCTCGATCGCCGAGCGCGCCACGCGCGCCGGCCAGGCGCAGATCGCGCTGCCGTTCCTCGGCGGCGTGTCGCTGATGCTGGGCGAACTCCTGGGAGTCCTGCCGCTGACAATGATCAGCCTGCCGCTGGAGATCGGCGGCCTGGGCATCTTCCTCTGGCGCATGGCCCCGGCGGCGCGCCGGATCTCCTGGCTGGACGCCTCGCCGGCACGTCACGGCGTGGTGGCGGGCCTCTACCTCGTCGTGAACATCGCCATCCTCGCGTACATGATCCCCAACTACGCGGAGGACTTCGAGGCAGCACCGCGCCGCCTCGTGCTGGCGCTCGACCACTCGATCTTCATCGGCGGGCTCACGATGGCCATCCTCGGGTTCATCGCGCTGCGCTCCACGGCCGTGCGGCCGCCGTGGGTGGACCACGTGGTGTTCTGGGGCCTGACGGCGGGCGTGACGGGCTTCATCGTGGGGCTGCTGTCCGACACGGACATGATCATCCGCGGCTCCACCCCGGTCCTCGGCCTCGCGATCCTGTTCGCCCTGGGCGTCCACCTCGCGGCCGCGGCCCAGCGCATGAGAGAGCCGGCCGCGCCCGTCGCCGCGTAGCCGCCGCCGCCGCCAGGCTCGCGCGGGAACCTTCCGGCGCGCGGCGGTGTATCACTCGCAGGTGGACATCGAACGCACCTCCGACGGCGAGGACGTGCGCGCGACGCTGGAGGGCGACCTCCACGCGTTCGGGCGCATCGTGGAGCGCTACCAGGACGTGGCGCTGCGCGCGGCGTGGCTGGTGGTGCGCGACGAGGCGGCGGCGCAGGACGTGTGCCAGGAGGCGTTCCTGCGCGCCCACCGCCACCTCGCGCAGTTCCGGGCGGACGAGCCGCTGCGGCCGTGGCTGCTGGCGATCGTGACGAACCTGGCGAAGAACGCCGTCCGTTCGCGTGCCCGCCGCCACGGTATGCTCGCGCGCGTCACGCAGCGCCTCGATCGCGGGGACGCCGCAAGCCCCGGCCCGGAGCGCGCCGTGGTGGCCACCGAGGGGCGCGAGGCGATGCTGGCGGCGGTGGCGCATCTGCGCGCGGAGGACCGGGAGGTGATCGAACTGCGCTACTACCTCGACCTGTCGGAGGCGGAGATGGCGACGGTGCTGGGCGTCCGCGGCGGCACCGTGAAGTCGCGCCTGAGCCGCGCCCGCGGTCGGCTCCGCGCGGTCATCGAGGAGCGCTACCCGCACGTCGCGGACCGTGCGACTGGTGCGCCCGCGGCCGGCGGCACGACGGAGGACATCGATGGCTGACCTGGACGACCG
>JBBDIC010000158.1:0-1514 GCA_040880625.1 Dehalococcoidia bacterium
TCGAGGTGCGCGTAGATGTCCGCGGCGCGCCACGCGTGGCCGTCGTCGCCGCGGTGCAGCACCTCGGACGGGCGGGCGTCGAGGATGGCGGTGAGCCGTTGCCAGCCGGCGGCCTCGTGCGCGAGCGATCCGGCGACGATGTAGGCGAAGTGGACATCGAAGTGGTCCACGAGGTTGTCGTACGCCGCCGTCAGCAGCGCCTCGTCCGGTGACGCGGCAGTCCGCTCGCCGACGTAGGCGATGTAGGCGCTGCGGGCGGCTTCGCAGCGGTCGCGCGCGTCCTCGAAGGTGAGCGCAGCGTCTTCTGCGGCCCACGCCTCGTTCTGTGCGTCCATGTCGTCGAGGAGCGGCGGTGCGGCACCACCCTCGGCGTCCGCGCGCGCGGCGGCGAGGGCGTAGTCCAGCCAGCGCCACTGGTGGGCGAACTCCATCGCGGCCGTGAACGGGTCCTGCGGCCCGCGGATGCGGGCGTCGCGCTCCCACTCCAGCACCTGTGCGTGACGCGCCCAGCACGCCTCCGCGGCCTCGAGGATCTCGGCGAGTCGTGTCGTCGTGTCCGTCATCCGGTCCTCCCGTGCAGCCAGCGCAGCCGCGAGGCGCCGTGGCGCTCCTCGACGGTCGCGCCGTCCAGGTCGACGCGCGCGCGGCGGGCGCCGCGTGCCGCCTCGTTGCGGTAGGCGTCGTGCAGGGCTTCCCGCCGGCGGGAGGCGGTCTGCTCGATCTCGTAGGGGCTCATGAATGCCATCTCACACCGTCACCACTGTGCAGCCGTTTGATGGTGAGAATGTACGCCCGCGGTCGTCACCTGTCAACACCAGTACGCCGGTGATGGTACGATCACTCCATGAACGAATTCGCCCTCGCCCTGCTGGAGGCGTTCCTGAACAGCCACGCGAGCGAACGCGCGGAGTGGTTCGACCCCGAGCACCCCGAGTTCTTCGACGAGTGGGCGCGCGGCCCGGCCGCGGCCGATGGGGTGCAGGACGGCACACCCGAGGTCGCCGCCACCACCGGCGAGACGATCCGCCGCCTCGCCGGCGCGGAGCGCGCCTCCTCCGAGGACGTGGCGACCGCACGCGACGTGCGCGACGCGCTGCTCGCGCTCCTGCTGGGCGACGGCGACGGGGCGCCGAGCGACCTCGATGCGCTGCTCGCGCGGCTGCCGGTGCGGCTGCGGGCGACGGCGGCGGGCCGCATCGACCTCGAGGCCGCGGGGACGGGGCCGACGGCGGTGGCGGCGGCGGCGCTGCTGGCCGCGCACGACCTGGCGGTCGAGGGGGCGTGGGAGCGGCTGCGCCTCTGCCGCGCGGACGACTGCCACTGGGCGTACTTCGACCGCTCGAAAAACCGCTCGCGCGTCTGGTGCGACATGAAGGTGTGCGGCGCCCGCGCCAAGGCCCGCGCCTATCGCGACCGCCAGCGCGTCACCTGAGGCCGGGCGCGGCTTACCCGCGGACGATGCGGCGGCGCATAGCGTCGGAGGGAGGAGGGAGAAGAGGGGGAATCGCCCTCGG
>JBBDIC010000158.1:1614-6889 GCA_040880625.1 Dehalococcoidia bacterium
AAGGCGGCGGAGAGGGTCTGCGCCCAGCCGGGCAGGTCGTCCGTGGGGAAGAACCCGCCGCTGAACCAGAACATGGGCAGCACGTAGAGGCTGAAGAAGTAGGACAACTGGCTGAGCGCCCGCGCGATGCTGGTGAACGCGATCGCGACGCCGGCGATCACCAGTCCCGTCACGAACGAGATCGGGATCGTCAGCAACACCAGCGGCGACTGGATGAGGTCCATCCACGGCGTGAGGATGGCGAAGACGATGATGATCAGCGCCGTGTTGCCCGCCATGCGGCTGGCCGCCCACGTGATGTCGCCCAGCACGATCTCCTCCGGGCGCACGGGCGTGGCGTGGATCGCGGCGTAGGTGCCGTGCTGGTCCATGCGGAAGTACGAGCCGAACAGCGCCTCGAACATGGCGACGAACATCGGGAACACCATGAGCATGCCGGGCACGAGGAACTGGACGTAGTCCAGTTCGCCGCCGAGCGTGACGTACCCGCCGAGGCCCAGGCCCAGCCCGAAGAGCGTGATGATCGGCTCCAGCGTGGGCGGGAGCAGTTCCGCCTTCCACAGGCGGAAGAAGACGTCCCGGTTGCGCTGCCAGACACGATACGTCAGCCAGCCGGGGATCGCGATCCCGAGCCACGGCACCACGCCGCCGGCGTAGCGGCGCCCGGCGGGCGCGGCGGCGGCCTCCGGCTGCGCGCTCACTCCACCAGCCCTCGGCCGGTGAGCGTGAGGAAGACATCCTCGAGGTTCGCGCGACGGAAGAGGACGCGGTACGGGTCCGCCACCATGCCTTCCACCATGCGCCACTGGCCCTCGTCAGCACCGTAGGCGTAGGCGACGTCCTCGATCTGCTCCACGCGGCCGGACTCGCCCAGCAGCGGCGTGAGCGCCGCCACGACGCGCTCGTTCTCGTCCGGGGGCAGGTGCATCTCCAGCACGTCGCGGCCGGCGTGGCGGGCGATGAGGTCGCGCGGGCTGCCCTCCGCGAGCGCGCGGCCCTTGTCCATGATGATCAGGCGGTCGCAGAGGTACTCCGCCTCGTCCATGTAGTGCGTGGTCAGCAGGATGCTCACGCCGCGCTCGCGCAGCAGGCGCAACTTGCGCCACACCAGGTGGCGCGCCTGCGGGTCCAGGCCGGTCGTCGGCTCGTCCAGGATCAGCAGGCGCGGCTCGTTCACCAGCGCGCGGGCGATCACCAGGCGGCGCTTCATGCCGCCGGACAGCGCGTCGATCTTGTCGCCGCCGCGGTCGGACAACTGCATGAGGTCCAGGCCCTCATCGATGCGCTGGCGGGCGAGGTGCTTCGGGACGTTGTAGTAGCGCGCGTAGACCTCCAGGTTCTGTCGCACGGACAGGTCCTGGTCCAGGTTGTCGTCCTGCGGCACCACGCCGATCAGCGCCTTCACCTGCCGGTCCTGCGTCCGCACATCGAGGCCCGCGACGGCCAGGTCGCCGTCCGTGGGCGGCTGCACGCAGGAGATCATCTTGATCGTGGAGGTCTTGCCCGCCCCGTTGGGGCCCAGCAGGCCGAAGAACTCCCCGGTCTCGACGGCAAAGTCGATCCCGTCCACGGCGCGAAACTCGCCGTAGCGCTTGACCAGCGCCTTCGCCTCGATGATCGCGGACATGGAGCCTCCGGGTGATCGAGGTTAGCCGATACGCCCGAAGGATCGAGGGCGGCGTGGCAGCGTGGCGTGGTCGCAGGGGCACGTATACTCCGCCGGCGGCGCGCCATGGCGTCGCGTATCGCGGCTCGATATGGGGTCGCGGGAGGACAGCACGTGCGGAAGATTTCGGTCGGCATCAACTGGCAGGGCGAGTTCGACCTGGACGCGATCGTCGAGCAGGCGAAGATCGCGGACGACGCGGGGGTGTACGAGGTCACCGTCGCGGAGGCGTGGGGGCGGGACGCCCTCTCGATCCTCGCGGTGCTCGCGCGCGAGACGAAGCACATCCACCTGGGCACCAGCATCATCAACAACTTCTCGCGCACGCCGGCGGCCATCGCGCAGCACTTCGCCACGCTGGACGAGATGTCCGGCGGGCGCATGATCATCGGCCTCGGCTCTTCCGGGCCGAACGTGATCGAGCACTTCCACGGCGTGAAGTTCGAGAAGCCGCTGACGCGGACGCGCGAGTACGTGGACATCATCAACATGCTCATGCGCGAGGAGCCGCTGAACTACGACGGCAAGGTCTTTAACCTGCAGCGGGGGTTCACGCTGCGCTTCAAGCCGGTGCGGGACCACATCCCGATCCACCTGGCGTCCGTCACGCCGAAGTCCGTGCAGCAGACGGCGGAGATTGCGGACGGCTGGATCCCGATCTTCTTCCCGAAGTCGCAGTGGCGAGGGCAACTGGAGCACTTCTACTCCGCCGTGGAGGGCGCCGGCCGCAGGCGTGCGGACGTGGACGTGCGCAACGCCACGGGCGTATCCGTCTCGGACAACCGCGACCGCGTGCTACAGGGCACGGCGGCGAACGCGGCGTTCTACATCGCACGGATGGGTGACTTCTACTACGAGCACTTCAGCCGCATGGGCTACGCCGACGAGGCGAACGCCGTCCGCAAGGCATGGGCGGACGGGGGCTCCTCGGCCGGTGCGGCGGCACTGCCGCGCGAACTCGTGGAGGAACTCACGATGTCCGGATCGCCCGAGGAGTGCGCGGCGGCCATCGACGAGGGCGTCGACGCCGGGTTCACGATCCACAGCCTCAACGTCGCCGAGCGCGACCCGAAGAAGCGCTACGACATCTTCAGGCAGGTCGTCGGCTAGACAGGCCGGCCGCGGGTCCACATCGACGGACCGTCGACGACGGGGAGCACCGACGGGCTTCCGATCATCACGTACCATCGCGCCGGAGGGCCGCGTATGGACGGACCACAGACCGAGGCGCGCGAGCGGGCGCAGGCGGCCTACCGCCGGTTCCTCCAGGCGGCGGAGCGCTATCCGGACCTGCTGAGCGCGATCGCATCGGTGCTGACGCCGGACTGCCGCATCCACGTCCAGAACGGCGACGTCGTGGGCCCGGAGGAGTCCGAGCGGCACTCGATGTTCGCGGTGACGGCGTTCCCGGACCTGGCGATCACCATCGAGGACGTGTTCTTCCCGGCCGGCCGCTTCGTCCTGCAGGTGCAGGCGGAGGGGAGCGCCGGCCCGAACGTGCCGTTCCTGCCGCCGGGCTACCGTTTCGTCGCCCACGGCTGCGCCGTGGGGACCGGGGACGCGACCGGGCTGATCGACGAGTTGTGGATGTACGTGAACCCCGGGTTCGCGTTCTCGTTCCCCGGCTCCGGCGTACGCGTGGACCCGCCGCCGCCGGACGGCGCCGGACACGAGGAGGCGACGACGCTCTACCGCGAGTGGATGCGCCGCGCCGAGGCGGACGGCGACCTGGTACGCGCGATCACGTCCACCATGGCGGCGGACGGCGTGGTGCACCTGGGCAACGGAGACGTGGGCGGCGCCTACCTGCTGGACGACCTCTTCGCGCGCATCCTGGACGGCATGCCGGACCTGACGATCGGCATCGAGGACGTGCTACTGGAGGACTCCCGCGTGGTGGTGCAGTTCACGATGACCGGCACGCACCTGGGGCCGATCGGCCAGTGGTCGCCCTCGGGACGGCCATTGCCCTCGATTGGCGCGATCATCGCGCGGGCGGACCGAAACGCCGAGGCAGCCGAACTGTGGGTGTACGTGGCCCCGGCATACTCCGTCACGCTACCGCCCCAGTCGTCGGGGGCGTCCGGATCGTCGGACGCGCAGCCCTCCTGACGGCGGAGTCAGGGCCTCAGACGCGCGCGAGGGCTACCATTCACGTGGAGGATCGCGTGTGAACGGACCGGCGCCCGAGGCGAGAGGAAACAGCCGAGGGGCGCACGAGCGGTTCCTCCAGATGGCGAAGCACACGCCGGACCTCTTCAGCGCCCTGCGCTCCATCCTCGCGCCGGACTGCCGCGTCCACGTCCAGAACGGCGACACCGTCACGCCAGCCGCCTCCGAGCCGCACGCGATGTTCGCCTCGAGGGCCTTTCCGGACATGGCGGTCACGCTGGGCGACGTGTCCTTCCCGGGCGACCGGATGGTCCTCCAGTTCGACATGGACGGGCGCGTCGGTCCGAGCGTGCCGTTCCTGACTCCCGGCGCGCACTTCGTGGGCCACGGGTGCTCAGTGGGGCGCGTGGGCGCCTCCGGCTTCATCGACGAACTGTGGATGTACCTGAACCCCGGCCTGGCGTTCATCTTCCCCCCCACGGGCGCACAGGTCGCTCCGCCACCCGCCGATGATGCGGGGCAGGAGCAGGCGACGGCGCTCTACCGCGAGTGGCTGCGCCGGGCGGAGGCGGACGGCGACCTGGTACGGGCGATCGCCTCCACCATGGCGCCGGACGGCGTGGTCCACCTCGGCAACGGGGACGTGGGCGGCGCGGACTTGCTGCACGACCTCTTCGCGCGCATCCTGGACGGGATCCCGGACCTCACGATCAGCATCGAGGACGTGCTGCTGGAGGACAGCCGCGTGCTCGCGCAGTTCAGCATGAGCGGCACCCACCTGGGCGCCGTCGGCCCGTGGCCGGCAACCGGGAGGACGCTGCCCTCCCTGGGCGCGTTGATCGCGAGGGCGGACCGAAACGCCCAGGCCGCCGAACTCTGGCTGTACGTGGCGCCTGCCTACTCGCTGGTGCTGCCGCCGCAGTCGTCCTAGTCGTCCTAGCCGGAGGCGGCCGGCTCCGCGCCCTCGGACTCACCGTCGTCCCCGGGATCCTCGCGTGCGCCGTCGCCTCGACGGCGGAGGCGGGCGCCGATGGCGCCCCGGACGTCGCCGAGCGCGTCGCCGATGTTGCGCAGGAAGGCGGCGCCCTCCTCGGGAGGCAGGCCGATCGCGCGGAGCCGCTGCTCGCGCCGCGTGCGCCGGGACGAGCCGCGTCCGCGCATCGCCTCCGCCAGCGCGCGACGCAGGGCGGGGCGCAGCAGGCGCACGGCGCCCTCCGGGTCCGCGTGCGCGCCGCCGGCCGGCTCCGGCACGACGCCATCGATGATGCCCAGGCCCAGGAGGTCGCCGGCGGAGACGCCCAGCGCCTCGGCCACCTCGGGAGCGCGGTCTCGGTCCCGGAAGAGGATGGCGGCGGCGCCCTCCGGCGAGGTGATGGCGTACATCGCGTTCTGCTGCATGAGGATGCGGTCCGCCCACGTGAGCGCCAGCGCGCCCCCCGAGCCGCCCTCGCCGACGACGACGGCGACCGAGGGCGTGGTGAGCGACGCCATGGCCGC
>JBBDIC010000158.1:6989-10963 GCA_040880625.1 Dehalococcoidia bacterium
AAGAAGTCGGAGGCGAGCGCGCGGATGTAGTGCAGCGCTCGCGGCCGGTCTGCGTGACGCGCCCGCTCCACCACGGTCCAGCCACGTTCCTGGTCGCGCACCTCGACGGGCGGGGGCAGGAGGTCAGGGTCGGGCGGCGCGGACTCCTGCACGAGGGAGACGACGGTCAGGAGGCGGTCGCGGAGCGCCGCGCGCGGGGCGACGTGGTCCACCTGGCCGTACTCGTACAGGTCCTCCGCGTACAGCGTCTCGCGTTCCTCACCATCGTCCTGCACGGCGCGCACGCGCGGCCCGGCGAAGCCGATGAGGGCGCCCGCCTCCGCGAGGATCACGTCCGCCTGCGTCCCGTAGGAGGCGAAGACGCCGCCGGTCGTCGGGTTGGCAAGGACGGAGATCATCGGGATGCCGGCGTCGTGCAGGCGGGCGGCGGCGGCAGCGGTCTTCGCCATCTGGAGGAGCGCGACCATGCCCTCCTGCATGCGCGCGCCGCCAGAGCACGTCACGGCCACGAACGGCAGTTTCGCCTCGGCGGCGCGGTCCATCGCGTCCGCCACCCGCTCGCCGACGGCGAAGCCCATGGACCCGCCGATGAAGCGGAAGTCGCTCACCGCGACCACGATGCGCATCCCGCCGACCTTCGCCGCGCCCGTCACGACCGCCTCGCTCCCGCCACTCTTGCGGCGAGCCTCCTCGAGGCGCTCCGGGTACGGCTGCGAGTCCTCGAAGTGCAGCGGGTCCGGCGTGGGGATGCCGGAGAACTCCTCGTCAAACGAGCCGGCATCGAACAGCAGATCGACCCACTCGGACGCGGACAACGGCCCTGCGTCGGCGGTCTCGGGGGTGGCAGCAGGCTGGTTCGTCATGCCTCGATTGTACGTCCGGGCCGAAGGGGGCCGGGGCGCCCCTCGCACTCCCGCCAACAGAAGAGCCCCGCTTGCGCGGGGCTCTTCGTGCGTGGCACTTGGGGCAGGCCGAGGGCTACTCCGGTTCGGCGACGTAGGAGGTGACGCCCGCGAGTTGCGCGCGCATCTCCTCCGTCGGTTCGAAGACGGACGGGGTCTCGCCCAGCATCATCTCCTGGCGCTCGAAGTCGAACGTGAACGGCAGCATGAGCGACTCGGGCATGGCGATCTCCGCGATCGGCGTGGGCCGTTCGACGGTGATCTTGGCCCGCGCCGGGATCAACTTGCCGATGATCACGTTCTCCTTCAGGCCGTGCAGCCGGTCGACCTTGCCGGCGATGGCAGCCTCCGTCAGCACGCGCGTCGTCTCCTGGAAGGAGGCGGCGGCGAGGAAGGAATCCGTGGACAGCGACGCCTTGGTGACGCCCAGCAGCACCGGCTCCACCACCGGTGGGGTCTTCCCCTCCGCGGTGAGCGCTGCATGGATCCGCCGGAAGTCGTTGCCCTCCAGCAGTTCGTCTTCCAGGAACTCGGTGTCGCCGGGCTCCATGATGCGGACGCGCCGCACCATCTGGCGCACGATGACCTCGATGTGGCGGTCATTGATGTTGACGCCCTGGGAGCGGTAGACGCGCTGCACCTCGTCCGTGAGGTACAACTGGCACGCCTCCTGGCCCTGGATGCGCAGGACGTCGTGCGGGTTCAGGGAACCCTCTGTCAGTTGCTCGCCGGAGCGGATGAACTCGCCGCCCTCCACGCGGAGGCGGGCGTTGGCCGGCACGGGGTACTCGCGCTTGTCCTGGAACTCGCCGACGACCTTGATCGAGGTCGGGCGGCGGCGGTTGCCGGAACGCACGAACTGGACCTTGCCGTCCGCCAGGGACTTCAGCGGCACCATGGGCAGGCTGGACTCTGCGTCCGCCTTCGGTTCGGCCAGCACCTGGTCCGCCCGCACCTCGTCGCCGTCGGCGACCAGCAGGTCGAAGCCGTCCGGGAGGTCGTAGTCCTCCGAGATGACCTGGTTGCTGGTGACGGTCAGGATGCGCTGGTCGCCGTTGCGGGTGACCGCCGCGACGCCATCGATCTCTGCGATGACGGCCTGCCCCTTGGGCGTGCGCGCCTCGAAGATCTCCTCCACGCGGGGGAGGCCGGAGGTGATGTCCATGCCGCCGGCCACACCGCCGGTGTGGAACGTGCGCATGGTCAACTGCGTGCCCGGCTCGCCGATGGACTGCGCGGCGATGATGCCGATGGCGACGCCCTCTTCCACCAGCAGGCCGGTGGCGAGCGAGCGGCCATAGCAGCGCTGGCAGATGCCGCGCTCCGCGGTGCAGGTCAGCGCCGAACGGACGAAGACCTCCTCCACGCCGGCGGCGACGATCTTCGTCGCCACCAGGTCCGTGACTTCCTCGTCCTCGCCCACGAGCACCTCGCCGGTGGCGGGGTCCGCCACGGCGGCGGCGGTCCAGCGGCCGGCGATGCGCTCTTCCATGCCGGCCAGCAGGGCCTCGCCGGCGCGGGCGCGGATCCAGATGCCGGGGATGCGCTGACCCTCCGGGATGCACGACCCGGCGTGGACGATGACGTCCTGCGCCACGTCGATCATGCGGCGCGTGAGGTAGCCCGAGTCCGCCGTCCGCAGCGCCGTGTCCGCCAGGCCCTTGCGGGCGCCGTGGGTGGAGATGAAGTACTCCAGCACCGTCAGGCCGTCACGGAACGAGGACCGGATGGGCAGCTCGATGATGCGGCCGGACGGGTCCGACATGAGCCCACGCATGCCGCCCATCTGGCGGATCTGCGTGATGTTTCCCTTGGCGCCGGAGTTGGACATCATCGCCAGCGCGCCCTTGCGCGGCAGCGAGTCGTTCAGGGCGTTCTGGACCTTGTCCGTGGTGTCCTGCCAGATCACCAGTGCCTGCTGGTAGCGCTCGTCCGCCGTGAGCAGTCCCATCTCGAACTGCTCCTCCATCTCGTCGATGCGGGTTTCCGCCGCGGCGAGGAGGTCCGCCTTGCCCGCGGGCGTGACGATGTCGCTGGCGGCGATGGTGATGCCGGACTGCGTGGCGTAGTGGAAGCCGATGTCCTTCACGGCGTCCACCAGCCGCACCGTCTCCTCGTTGCCGAGTTCCCAGTGCGTGCGCGACACCAGTTCACGCAACTTCTTCTTGTCCATGGTCTCGTTCAGGAAGCCCAGGGCGTCCGGGACGACCTCGTTGAAGACCACGCGGCCCACGGTGGTGTCCACGCGAGCGCCGTCCGGCAGGCGCATCCGGATCGGGTCGTGGACCTTCACCAGGCCCATGGCGTACTCGCGGACCACGTCCACGGTGCCGCCGTAGGTCTTGCGGGTGACCTCCTCGCCGGGGTTGCGGTCGAAGGTCATGTAGTAGCAGCCCAGGACCATGTCCAGGGTGGGCGCCACCACCGGGTCGCCGTTGGATGGCGACAACAGGTTCTTGGAGGACAGCATGACCTGGCGCGCCTCCGCGACCGCCTCGTAGGAGAGCGGCACGTGCACGGCCATCTGGTCGCCGTCAAAGTCGGCGTTGTAGGCGAAGCACACTAGCGGGTGCAGCTGGATGGCGGAGCCTTCCACCAACTTCGGCTCGAAGGCCTGGATGCCCAGGCGGTGTAGCGTGGGGGCGCGGTTGAGCAGGACGGGGCGGTCAGCGATGACCTCCTCCAGCACGTCCCACACCTCCGGCTGCGCGCGTTCCACGATGCGCTTGGCGCTCTTGATGTTGTGCGCCAGGCCCTGCTTCACCAGCGCGTGCATGACGAACGGCTTGAACAGTTCCAGCGCCATCTTCTTCGGCAGGCCGCACTCGTGTAGTCGCAGCGTGGGGCCCACGATGATGACCGAGCGCCCGGAGTAGTCCACGCGCTTGCCCAGCAGGTTCTGGCGGAAGCGCCCCTGCTTGCCCTTCAGCAGGTCAGAGAGCGACTTCAACTTGTGGTTGCCGGAACCGGCGACCGCGCGGCCGCGGCGGCCGTTGTCGATCAGCGAGTCCACGGACTCCTGCAGCATCCGCTTCTCGTTGCGGATGATGATCTCCGGCGCGCCCAGGTTCA
>JBBDIC010000159.1:0-2190 GCA_040880625.1 Dehalococcoidia bacterium
TTCGCGGGGTTCCTGAACGGAGCGCCGCGCCTGCACTCGGTGGTGGAGGCGGCGCCGCAGCCGGCGGGCGCCGAGGCCTCGCCCCACGGCGCGTACTGGCTCGTCTACGACTTCACGACGCAGGAAGGCCCCACCGACGACGGTGCCCTCTCCGGCGCCGCCGGCCACGATGGCGCTCGGCTGCACGTGCTCGCGGACGGCGGCGTCGCGGGCCTCTGGTACGGTTGCGGCGCCACCCTCGATGTCCTCGGGGCGTATGCGGGAGAGGCGCTGCCGGTGATCTGGGATGCTGACGTGGGGCCGGGGTGAGGTGGCGCGCGCCGCTGGCGATGCTGGTCGCGGCCGCGCTCCTCGTCGCATGCGACGGTGACGAGGGACGCCCGTCGCCCACCTCGACGCCTGGCGCGCCGACCGAGACGGCGGCGGCCACGGTCACGCCGACTGAGACGCCCGCGCCCACCTCGACGCCCGCCCGCGATGCGACCGCGCTGCCGACACCGGGCTCATCGGAACCGAGCCTACCGGTGCCGTTCGCCACGTCGGCGCCGGAGCCGCGCCGGACCGGCGACCCCGCGATCGATGTGATCATCGTGGCGGTCGAGGACGGACGGCCGGAGGACATCGGGCACCTGCTGGCGACGCAGACGCTGGCCTGCGAGGCGGAGTCGCGCGGGATCGGGACGTTCCTGTGCGAGGACGGCGAGGCGGACGGGACAGAGAGCCGCGTGTTCCCCCTCGGAAGTTGCGAGGGGTACTACACCCGCGAACCGGAGGAGGCCCTCGCGAACTTCGTCGAGGGGACGGACGGGCTCTACGCCGCCGTCGACTCGACGGTGGCGTTCGAGGGGGAGACGCGGGAGAGCACCACGCTGGTCTTCCACTCGGCCTCCGGGCTTTCGCGCGATGCGATGCGGGCGCAGTTGGACTCGGACGGCCGGATCTCGTTCCTGGGGTTAGGCTGCAACAGCCTCGAAGACCTCGTGACGCGAGAGGGACAGCACCTGCCGATGTACGGCGGGCCGTGGCTGTACCCGCTCAGCGGTCCGCGTGCGCCCGAGACCGGGATCGATGCCCTGGACCCCGCCCTCTCGCTCATCTACCGGTCCGCATACGAGGGCGCGGCCTACTACTCGGCGGCCCCATTCCGGCATGAGACGTGCGACCTCTTCGGCGTCGGCGGCGAGCAGGACGCGCGGATCGGTTGGAGCGTGTTCTTCCTCTACCTGCCCCGGCTCTACGGGGTCTACGAGGCGCCCGCCGATCCGCCCGCAGGCTGGGCGGATGATGGCTGGTGGCTGCTCTACCGCGTGAGCCTGAACGGCCTCCCGGGCGCGGCGCGGGTGGGCGTCGATGCATCGGGCCGGCTGATCGGCATCCACTACGAGTGTGTGGACGACCCGGCAGCGCTCACCGGCTGGGAGGGCGCCCCGCTGACGCCCGTCCTCACCCCCGAGGAGATCGAGGCGCAGCGGGCGGAGTGAGAGGCATCGAGGTACGCCCGCGCGTCCTTCGACAGGCTCAGGATGAGCGGATGTGCGCCGGCGGGCCGCCGTCCCCCTAGCCTTTCTCTTCCAGGTCGAAGGACATGCGGACCTGGACGGCGGGCTCGCGCTCGGTGGCCCAGTCGCACATGGCGGCGAGTTCGCGCAGGCGCGGGGCGAGGTGTTCATAGCCCTGCACGAGGGGCGCGAGGGCGGCGTCCGGGTGCTCCCAGTGGTCCGCGATGGTGCGCGCACAGGCAGCGAGGGCGACCGGCGACTGCCACGAGCGCTCGAACTCCTGGCGGTCCTGCGGCGTGTCGATGTTGCGGTCGGCGTACTGGTAGGCGGGCTTCAGATCGACCTTGAGCTGGCGTCTGAGGTAGGACGCGGCGCGGGCGAGTTCGTGCGTGCCGCCCATCTCTGCGCTGTAGGCCCAGGAGATGAAGAACAGGACGATGACGGGGTCGTCGGCGAAGGCGATGGGGCACGCCTCGTCGGTGGTGAACTCGACGAAGAAGCGGTCAGGCCAGGCGGGCATGCGGGGCGTCGGTGGGGAGGCGCGAGATCGAGGACGGCCGCGCTCGCCCTTCGACGGGCTCAGGGTGAGCGGATCGGGGTGCGCGGGCGGCGAGGTAGGCCGGGTCGCGATCACCCCCACTCCAGCCCTCCCCCCTTGAGGGGGAGGGGGCCGGACGGGAGGGAGAGGGGG
>JBBDIC010000159.1:2290-6227 GCA_040880625.1 Dehalococcoidia bacterium
TGCGAGCGAGTGGGCGGCCGGGGCGCTAGACATCGAGGGTGGCTTCGAGGGCGTGGGTGGTGATGAACTTCTTGCGGGGGGCGACGTCGTCGCCCATGAGGGTGTTGAAGAGTTCGCCGGCGAGTTCGGCGTCGTTCACTTCCACGCGCAGCAGGGAGCGGAACTCCGGGTTCATGGTGGTGTCCCAGAGCTGCTCCGCGTTCATCTCACCCAGGCCCTTGTAGCGCTGGATGTTGGCCCCCTTCTCCGTGTGCTCCTTGAAGTACGCCTCGCGCGCGCGGTCGTCGAAGAGCCACGTGGTGTTGCGGCCGCGGGTGATGGAGTAGAGCGGCGGCTGGGCGATGAAGAGGTGGCCACCATCGATGATGTCCGGCATGAAGCGGTAGAAGAACGTGAGGAGCAGCGTGCGGATGTGCGCGCCGTCCACGTCGGCGTCCGTCATGATCACGATCTTGTGGTAGCGCAGTTTCGCCGGGTTGTATTCCTCGCCGAAGCCGGTGCCCAGCGCGGTGATGATGTTCCGGATCTGCTCGTTCTCCAGCATCTTGTCCAGGCGTGACTTCTCCACGTTGAGGATCTTGCCTCGCAGCGGGAGCACGGCCTGCGTGCGGCGGTCGCGGGCGGCCTTGGCGGAGCCGCCGGCCGAGTCGCCCTCCACGATGTACAACTCGCACTGCGCGGGGTCCGTCTCCGAGCAGTCGGCGAGTTTGCCGGGGAGGTTGGAGCCCTCCAGCACGCCCTTGCGCTGCACTAGGTCGCGCGCCTTGCGCGCCGCTTCGCGGGCGCGGGCCGCCGTGAGCGACTTGTCTATGATGCGGCGGGCGATGGAGGGGTTCTCCTCCAGCGTCTGCGCCAGCGCGGTGCCCACAGCGGACTCCACCAGGCCCTTGATCTCCGGGTTGCCCAGGCGGGTCTTCGTCTGGCCCTCGAACTGTGGCTCGGAGAGTTTGACGGAGATGACGCAGGCGAGGCCCTCGCGCACGTCATCGCCGGTGAGGTTGGGGTCGCTGTCTTTCAGGAGTTTCGCCTTGCGCGCGTACTCGTTCAGGACGCGCGTGAGCGCCGTGCGGAAGCCGGTGACGTGCGAGCCGCCATCGATGGTCTTGATGACGTTGGCGAACGAGTACAGCACCTCGCCGAAGGAGTCGTTGTACTGGAACGCGACCTCAACGCTGGCCTCCTCCGTCTCGTGGAAGACGTAGACCGGGTCCGCGTGCAGCGCGGAGCGCGTGCGGTTGAGTTGCCGCACGAAGGCCTGGATGCCGGAGTCGAAGTAGAAGGAGCGCTCGCGGCCGTCGCCGCGCTCGTCGATGAACTTGATCATCAGGCCGCGCGTCAGGTAGGCCATCTCCCGGAAGCGCTGGACGAGCATGTCGAAGTCGTAGTCCAGTGTCTCGAAGACCTGGGAGTCCGGCATCCACGAGATGGTGGTGCCGGTGTCATCGCGGTCGACCTTGCCGGTCTTCTTCAACGGGTTCTGTGCGGCGCCGCGGGAGTACGTCTGCGACCAGAGCGCGCCGTCCTGGCGCACCTCCACCGTTAACTCCTCCGACAGCGCGTTCACCACCGAGGCGCCCACGCCGTGGAGGCCGCCCGACACCTTGTAGCCGCCGCCGCCGAACTTGCCGCCGGCGTGCAGGACGGTCAGCACGGTTTCCACCGCGGACAGCCCGGTCTTGGAGTGCTTGCCCACGGGGATGCCGCGGCCGTTGTCCACGACTACGACGGAACCGTCCGGGTGGATCGTGATCACGATGCGGTCGCAGTGGCCGGCCATCGCCTCGTCCACCGCGTTGTCGACGATCTCGAAGATCAGGTGGTGGAGGCCGCGCTGGTCCGTGGAGCCGATGTACATGCCGGGGCGGCGGCGCACGGCCTCCAGGCCCTCGAGGACCTGGATGTTGTCTGCGGTGTACGTAGATGCCGGCTTGCCGGGCTTCGTGTCAGGCTTGGAGGCGGTGGTCGTCATGCGGTCCCGTTCGTTCGCGGCCCCTGGCGTCCACTCAGCAGGGAGGGCCGTCGCGTCTGCTCGGTCGCAGGCTCCATTGCGTGAGCCGGTGTGCCTGTCGGGACGAGCGTCGGTCGGGCGCGGGGGAGGGTGGTTCTGAGTCGCTCCGACACCCTCGAATCATACCACGATCGCCCGTAAATTGGCGAGATTCCGGGGGATCGAGGGCGCTTGCAGCACCCTCCGCCGGAGCGTCGAGGCGGCCCCCGTTCGAGGGCCTCGCCGGTGCTCTCGGATGCTCCCGATTCCTCGCCTACGGACGGGGATCGAGGCCCGCGAGTGCTCCGCCTCATCGACGTGCTCCGGGAGCCGCCGCCCGCCCTGCCTACAATCGCGCGGGGGGTCACGTGGACGACATCAGCCTGCACCCGATCGGCGTCGTGCGGAACGGCGAGCACGACCTCGCGCGCGTCGACTGGACGCGCGTGGACTCGCGCATCGACCTCGATGCGGGGCTGGGCGAGGCGCTCCGCGGGATCGAGGACTACTCGCACGTCATCGTCGTCGGGTGGCTGGACCGCTACCCCGCCGCGTATCGGGAGCGCATGACCGCATACCCCTCCGGCGACGAGCGGCTGCCGCTCCAGGGCTCGCTCGCGCTGCGCGGCGCGCGGCCCAACCCGGTGAGCGTCACGGTCTGCGAGTTGCGCGCCGTCGAGGGCGACTCGATGGCCGTGCGCGGCCTGGACCTAGTGGACGGCACGCCCGTGATCGACGTGAAGCCGTACATCGCGGCGTACGACGCCGTGCCGAAGGCGACGCTGCCGAAGTGGGCCGGCGGTTCGGGGCGGCGCGCGTGAGGCGCTCGATGCCCCGCCCGCGGTCGAGTGGCGTGCGGCTGCAGGCAGGGCGCACGGGGCTGGAGGAGCAGGCGACGGGTGGCCGGCTGGAGTCGCCCGCCCGGAAGCCGCTGGACCGGCGCGCGCTGAACTCGATCTACGCGCGGCTCCTCGGCCGCTACGGCCATCAGCAATGGTGGCCCACGGCCTCCGAGGACCCGGAGGAGCAGCGCTTCGAGATCTGCCTGGGCGCGATCCTGACGCAGAACACCTCCTGGCGCGGCGCAGCGGCGGCGCTCGCCAACCTGCACGGCGCCGGCGCCACCACCGCCGAGGCGATCCTGGACCTGCCGCAGGACGTGCTGGCCTCCCTGGTGCGGCCGTCCGGGCACTTCAACGTGAAGGCGCGCAAGTTGCAGGCGTTCTGCGAGGCGGTCGTCCTCGACGGTGGCGGCTCCGTGGACGCGCTGCTCGACGGGACGGTAGACACCGTGGACGAGGTGCGCGCGCGGCTGCTGGGCATCTGGGGGATCGGCCAGGAGACCGCCGACGCCATGACGCTGTACGCCGCGCGCCTGCCCACGTTCGTCGTGGACGCGTACGCCTACCGCATCATGGAGCGCCTGGGGCGCCCTCCCGGCCCCCGCAAGTACGAGGTGTACCGCGCGGCGTTCCTGTCGAAGATCGGCCCGGACGTGGTCATGCTGAACGAGTGGCACGCCTTGCTGGTGCGGCACGGCCAGCAGACCTGCACGAAGACGCGCCCGAAATGCGGCGAGTGCCCGCTGCTGCCACAGTGTGACTTCGGACGGCTGGAGATGCGCGGACAGGAGTCACACCGATGAACAAGGACGCCCGCATGGCAGTCGGCATGGGCCTCGGGATCGCGATCGGCGCGGCGCTCATTCCGTCGCTCGGTCCGGCGGCGATCGCCTTGGGAGTCGCCCTCGGCGTCTCGTTCGGCGTGGCGCTTCGCGCGACGGATGACGGCGAAGGTGGCGATGGGGAGGAGGACGGCGATGGCTGACCCGGTGGCCGACCGCGAGGCGGCAGAGGCGGCGGAGGAAGCGCGGCTGGCCGAGCGCGCTCGGAACCGCCGCCGCGCGACGTTCTCGCTGCTGGCGGCGCTGTTCGTGTGGTTCTTGCTGGT
>JBBDIC010000159.1:6327-10930 GCA_040880625.1 Dehalococcoidia bacterium
GCGGGGGCGGGCACAGACTGGCGGATCATGGAACTCGGCATCATCGGCAAGGCGCGGAGCGGGAAGACGTCGCTCTTCAACGCGGTCACGCGCGGCACGGCGCAGGTGGGCGCGTACTCCTCCGCGAGCGAGCCCAACGTGGGCGTGGTGAAGGTGCCCGACGAGCGGGTGGACGCGCTCTCGGCCGTGCTCAGCCCGAAGAAGACGACCTACGCCGAGATCCGCTGGGTGGACTATCCCATCGGCGGGTTCGGCGCCGAGGGCCCGGGCCGCGCGCTGGTCGCCGAACTCGCGAAGATGGACGCCCTCGTCCACGTCGTCCGGCGCTTCGAGGACGACTCGGTGCCGCACCCCGACAGCACGATCGACGCTCACCGCGACATCGAGGCGCTGGACCTGGAACTCACCTTCGTGGACCTCGCGCTCATCGAGCGCCGCCTCTCGCGCATCGACTCCGAGATGCGCTCGATGAAGACCAGCGAGCGCCCGGCGATGGAGGCGCACCGCGCGCTGTTGCAGCGCGTGCAGGCGCACCTGGAGTCGGGCGCCGGCCTGCGCTCCATGGCGCTCAGCGAGGGCGACGACCGCGAACTGCGGGCCTACCAGTTCATCACGAAACTCCCGGTGCTCCTCGTGGTGAACATCGGCGAGGACGACGTGGCGGACGCCCCCGCGGTCGAGGAGGAGTACCGCGCGCGCTACGGCGGCGACGGGGTCGCGGTGGCCGCGATGTGCGCCCGCATCGAGGCGGAACTCGCGCAGATGGACGCCGAGGACGCGGAGTCGTTCCGGGCGGACCTGGGACTGTCGGCCGACTCCTCGCGTGACCGCGCGATCGTGGCGGCGTACGAACTGCTGGGGGTGCACTCGTTCCTCACGGCCGGTGAGGACGAGGTGCGCGCGTGGACGGTGGCGAAGGGCGCGATCGCCCCGGAGGCCGCCGGCAAGATCCACAGCGACCTCGAGCGTGGCTTCATCCGCGCGGAGGTGTCGTCCTGGCAGGACTTCGCCACGGCGAAGGGCTCGACCGCCGAACTGAAGAAGGCCGGCAAACTCCGCACCGAGGGCAAGCAGTACGTGGTCCAGGACGGCGATGTGCTGAACATCCTGTTCAACGTCTGAGGGGAGAGGGAAGCGCGGGATCGGGCTGGCGCGGCGGCTGTCCTAGAGCGTTCCGCGGATCACCCCCACCCCCACCCTCCCCCCTCAAGGGGGGGTCGGAGTTCGGAGGGGGAGTGGGCCGGAGCCCAGAGCCCGTATGATCCCGCCGTGCCTGACGACACCTCCACCTCCATCGACGTAGCGAGCCGCGAACGCATCCTCCGCGCCATCGAGGGGGCGCTGGAGGGGCGCGCGCCGGTGGTGGTGGCTACCGTGGTGTCCGGCGGCGAGCCGCCGGCGCTGGCGCCCGGCCGCAAGGTCCTCGTCGGCCGCGACGGGGCGTCGGAGGGGACGTTGGGCGAGGCGGCGGCGGACGCGGCGGTCGTCGAGGCGGCGCGCGCGATGTTCACGCAGACGCCGCGCATCACGATGCAGACGCTGTACCTCGATGCTGCGGGCCACGCCGCCGACCGGCGGTCGCAGGCCGGCGCGGCGGACGCCGAGGTGATGGTGCAACTGTTCGAGGCGCCGGCGCGGCTGCTGATCGTCGGTGGCGGGCACGTGGGACTGTCGCTGGCCACCGTCGCCGAGTTCGCGGGGTACGCCGTCACGGTCATCGACGACCGGCCGGAGTTCGCCAACCGCGAGCGCTTCCCCATGGCCGAGCACGTCATCGCCCTCGACGCCGGGGAGGCCCTCGACGGCCTGGCGCTGGACGCGAACACTTACGTCGTGCTGGTGTCCCGCGGGCACCGCCAGGACGAGGAGGCGCTGCGCCATGCCGTGGGGCGCGGGGCGGCGTACGTGGGGATGATCGGCAGCCAGCGGCGCACCGCCACGGTCCTGCGCCACCTGGCGGAGGAGGGCCTCGACCCGGCCGCCCTCGATGCGGTGGCGACGCCTATCGGCCTGGACATCGGAGCGGAGACGCCGGAGGAGATCGCGGTCTCGATCATGGCGGAGGTGATCCTGGTGCGTCGGGGCGGCACGGGCGCGCGGATGAGCCGCTCGCGTGCGCTCGATGCCGGCGCCGCCCTCGATGCTGGGGATGCCTGAGGCTCGGACGTGGGTGTGGGCGTGGGTTTGGTGAGATAACGGCCGTGGGGAGGCCGAAAGAAACACGAACAGCCGCTTCCCGGCACGGAAAACGGCTGTGCTATGCTCGGCTCTGGCCGCGGCCAGCGCCGCACCTCGACATCTACCGGGGTTTCGAGGCACACGACGTCAGACCGCAGCCAGTTCCCTCTGGGGCACGGGGGCCGAGCAATCGGCCCCTGTGCTTATCCTGCGGCCCAACACCCACAATACGAACGCCACGGAAGGCCGGATCTCCGTCCTGGCCGGTGGAGTCCGGGATTTCTGGCGCAGGATCCGGCCACCCCCGTTACGTCGTGCCGCTATCATGGCCCCGAGAGGGGCGGCCCATGTCGCTCGAGGTATACCGAGAGATCCGAGAGTCGCTGGGGCGCGGCGAGCCGCGCGTGCTGGCGACGGTGGCGTCCACACGTGGGTCCACGCCTCGGAAGGCGGGCGCGGCCATGCTGCTGCGCCCGGACGGCACGTTCAGCGGCACCATCGGCGGCGGCTGCGGCGAAGCCGAGGTCTGGCAGGAGGCGATGGAGACGATGCGTGACGGCACGCCTCGCACGGTCGTCGTCGACCTGACCGAGCCGGTCGAGGGTGACGACAAGATCTGCGGCGGCGTGATGCACGTCTTCGTGGAGCGCCTCGCCTAGACGGACGTTCGCGATGCGCCCGGTAGGCCGTAGGCGCAGCCGCGCTACTATCAGGTGGACTGGGCATCAGGCGATCGCGCGGCATCCATCGGGCCGCGCTCGCATCCAGGACACGCCCGCCCTGCGTACCGTGAGAGGTGCGCGACGGACATCGAACAGCCCGGGTCACCGGGCGCGGCCGCCGAAGCGGCAGGCCGGAAGGGGTCACTCATGATCGGAAGCCTGGGCTGGCAGGAACTGCTGATCATCCTGGTCATCCTCGCGCTCCTGTTCGGGGCCTCGCGCGTGGCGGGCCTGGGTGGTGCGCTGGGACGCGGCATTCGCGAGTTCCGCACGGAGGCCCGCGGCTCCGAGGACGAGAAGAAGGACGACGCGCCCCCGCCGCCCTCGACGACGTCCAACACGAGCAACTCGAGCGTCGCGGGCGGCACACCGCCCCCGCCGGCGCCGCCGCCGAGCACGCCGGACGACACGCCTCGGACGTAACGCTGCCCGCGAGCGCGGGCGGTCCGAGTCAGACGCAACGGGCGCCTTCAGGCGCCCGTTCTGCGTGTGGGGCTGCGACGCTGGGGCGGTGGAGGGCATACGGGGAGGCTCTGCTATGCTCCGCGCGCCCGACTGATCGAGCGATCGGACGGGCCTCGCCGCCGGTACCGGTAGCGCCCCACCGGCGCACCGAAACCCCTCGCCAGCGGCCCACCTGAGAGGATCCCCGTGGAGATCGTCCCCGGCCTGTACCAGTTGAAGACCCCCATGATGGGGCCGGCGCTTCCGTACATCATGCCCTACGCGTTCCGTGGCTCAGACGGCGTCCACCTCTTCGACGCTGGCTTCGGCACCCCCCAGGCCACCGAGTCGCTGACGGCCCAACTCGCCACGCTCGGCTACGCGCCGAAGGACATCGGCCATCTCTTCATCTCGCACGCGCACCCGGACCACATCGGGATGGCGGGCTGGGTGAAGGAGCAGTCGCCGGACTGCCAGATCGTGATGCTGGAGCGCGAGTGGCAGTGGATCCAGGACCGCTGGCTCAACAACGACGCGTGGACGCGCCTGTCGGACACGTGGCTCGTGCGGCACGGCGTGCCGCCGGAGGACATCGAGGCGGCGCAGAGCGCGGCGGCGCTGTCGCCGAACTCGCCGCCCGTGAAGCCCGGCGAGGCGCCGGCGGCCGCGAAGCCCTCGATGCCGGAGGGCATGCGTCGCAGCCCCATCCCGGACATCACGCCGGATGTGTTGCTGCAGGACGGCGACGTGGTGGACTTCGATGGCTGGCGGCTCCAGGCGGTGTGGACGCCGGGGCACACGCCCGGCCACATGTGCATGTACGAGCCGAACCACCGGCTAATGTTCACCGGCGACCACGTCCTCCCCTACATCACCCCCAACGTCTCGTTGCACGCCGACCAGGAGGGCTCCAGCCCGCTGTCCGACTTCCGCGAGAGCCTGAAGAAGGTGGCCGCCTTCGACACGGCATGCGCGCTGCCGGCGCACGAGTTCACGATCGCGGATCTGCGCGAGCGCTGCGAGATCCTGCTCCACCACCACGACGAGCGCCTGGACGAGGTGCGTGACGCCATCGGTGATGCGCCCGCCTCGGCGCGGGCGATCTCGCAACGAGTGATGTGGAACACGGGCCCCTTCGACGACTTCAACATTTTCATGAAGCGCTCCGCGCTGGGCGAGACGCTGGCCCACCTCCGCTACCTGGAGGACGCCGGCCGCGTCCGCTCCGTCGAGGACGGCGAGTACCTGCTGTGGGAGCA
>JBBDIC010000160.1:0-3886 GCA_040880625.1 Dehalococcoidia bacterium
GGTTGCCGCCGGTCGCTAACCTCGATGGTGCGGGGCGGCGTACCGCGCAGGGGAAGGAGCGAGCGACGATGGGCAACGTGCTGACCTCGATCGACCACGGGCCCGAGCGCATCACGTGGGTCTACCGCAACCAGGCGCACGTGCCGATGGCGATCGGGCGGCTGTACGCCGTGGACGACGGTACCGGGCGCAGCGGCCTGCTGCACCGTCTGCTGCCGTTCCGCGCGCTGATGCCGGGCCGCTACGACCTCACCTTCGCGCGCTACGGCGTGGCGTGGCCCGTCACGCTGCGCCGCGACGAGGACGCCGAGGACCCGCGCATGATGCTCGTCGAGGGGCGCGTGCCGCTCTAGCGGCCGCACCGCACCGCCGATGTCCTCCGTCACACCCGACGTCTTCGACGAGATCGTCCTGCTGGGTGATCCGCACCTCGACACGGACGTCATCGGCGACATCTTCCGCGCGAGCCTCCTCGCGGGCGCCGCCTGCTCGCGGTCGGCCGTGACGCGCGTGCCCCTGCTTCGCGACGCGTGGGACGAGGAGAACCGCGTCGGCGCGGCGCTGCTGACCGAGTTCTGGTCCGCCGTGATCGCCGCGCGGCTGCTCGGACGGGTGGAGGAGCGCGACGCGCTGCTGGACCAGGTGGCAGAGTTGTTCGCCCGCACGCTCTTCGGCTCTAACGCGGCGGCGCTGCGCTGGGCGCTCGAGACGTTCGAGGCGCAACTGGCGCTGACGCCGGAGGAGCAGGCGCTGGCCGCCACGGACGCGAACTCCGGCGGCATGATGACCTGGTTTTTCCTCGCCTGGCAGTCGCGCGACCTGCTGGCCGGCGACCTTCCGCTGCGCGGCCGCTACTTCCCGGCGCAGACGCTGGACGCCTGGCTGGCGGATCCGCGCCACGAGGGCGTCTCGCCCTCGCCGGACGCGGAGGCCGCCGTGCTATCGAGGGACATCCTGCTCTGGGGTCTGGAGGCCGCCGGCACGCACTTCGAGGCGCTGCGCGCGGCCGCCGAGGAGCGCGAGCGCGAAGCCGCGTCTGCCGATGACCGCACGAACGGGGATGGGGACGCGGACAGGCCTCAGTAGCCGGTGCGCACCTCCAGGCAACGCCGGATGCCGCGCAGGTCGCGGTGCTGCACCGTGCTGTCGACGGTGCGACCCGCCCGCGTGAGCGCGGTGACGACGAGGTCCTCCACCCACGCCATCTGGCCGCCGCCCACCTCGAGGATGACGGCGGCGGCGTCCGAGAGGTGCGCCGGCAGCGCGTCCGCCAGGCGCTCGATGAGTTCGAGGCCGGTCGTGCCGCCCTCCACGGCGATGCGGGGCTCGCGGTCGCGGATCTGGGGCGGCAGCGTCTCGTAGTCGGACGTGGGGACGTAGGGGAGGTTGGCGCACAGGACGTCGATCGGCTCGTCGAGCGGGTCGAGCAGATCGCCGACGAGGAGGACGACGCGGTCCTGGAGGCCGTGGGCGCGCATGTTCTTGCCGGCCCACTGGATCGCCTCGGTGGACACGTCCGTACACCACACCTTCGCCTGCGGGGCGTGCGCCGCGACCGACAGGCCGATGGCGCCCGAGCCGGTGCCGATGTCCGCGACGCGCACGAGGCGCCGGGCGTTCGGGTGCTCGCGCACGGCCGACAGCACCGCCTCCACCGCGCCCTCCGTCTCGGGGCGCGGGATGAGACAGCCCGGGCCCACGGCGAACGCACGGCCGTAAAACTCGCGGCTGCCGAGGATGTACGCCAGCGGCTCGTGCCCCGCGCGGCGGTCGAGGAGCGCCCGGAACGCCTCGACGGCCTCGGGCGCGGCGTCGGACGCTCCGGCGGCGATGACCTGCGTGCGTTGCAGGCCGGCCGCGCGTCCGTAGAGGAGTTCCGCCTGGAGGCGGGCGTCGTCCACGTCCTCGGCGGCCTGCGATGCGATCAGGCGGTTGGCGGCGTCCTGGAGCAGGTCACGCAGCGCCACGTCAGATGCGCCCCTGGCGGAAGTGCAGCACCTCGTACAGCACGAGTGCGCTGGCGACCGCGAGGTTGAGCGAGTCCGCGCGCCCCATCATCGGGATCGACACGAGGCGATCACAGCGGCGCTGGTGCTCCTCCGGGAGTCCGGCACGCTCGCTGCCCATCAGGAGGACGGTGCGCTCGCCGTAGTCGGCGCTGCGGTAGTCGTCGGCGGCCTCGCCCGCGGTGCCGACGACCGTGACGCCGTCCGCCTGCGCCCACTCGATGAACGCGGCGAAGGACGCGCGCACGAGGCGAGCCGTGAACACGGCGCCGGTGCTCGCCCGCATCGCGACGGGGTCGTACGGGTCGGCGGTGTGGTCCAGGAGGATCACGCCGGCGGCGCCGGTAGCGTCGCATGTGCGGACGACCGTGCCGATGTTGCCGGCGTCGGCGGCCTCCTCCAGCGCCACCCACGTCTCACCGATGGCGGGCGCGAGGTCGTTGATGCGCTCCCAGCGCTGGCGGATCACGGCGGCGACGCCCTGCGGCCCCTCGCGGCGGGAGAGCGTGCGGAAGACGGCCTCGTCCACCTCGATCACCTCGACGCCACGCGAGCGGGCGATGTTGACCGCGTCCCATGCCGGCTGGCTGCGGAGCATCGAGGGGCACGCGATCAGCAGGTCGATGGGCGCCTCCACCTGCACCGCCTCCACGACGCTGCGGATGCCCTCCACGAAGGCGAGGCCGGACTCGTCGCGGTGCTTGCGCATGCGCAGGCCGCGGATGCGCTTGATGCGCTCGTTGGCGGTGGACGTGATGAGCGCGGCCATGGAGGTGCGGGCCGGTCAGGCGGAGGCGGCGAGGGCGCGCGCCTGGTCCTCGGAAGCCACGGCGTCCACGAGGGGGTCGAGTTCGCCGGCGAGCACGCGAGGGATGCCGTGGAAGGTGGCGCCCACGCGGTGGTCCGTGATGCGGTCCTGCGGGAAGTTGTACGTGCGGATCTTCTCGGCGCGGTCGCCGCTGCCCACCTGGGCCTTGCGGAACGCGCTCTGCTCCGCGTCCTGCTTCGCTCGCTCCAGCGTGTAGAGACGGGCGCGCAGTTGGGCCTCCGCCTTCGCGCGGTTCTTGGCCTGCGAGCGCTCGTCCTGGCAGGTCACGACGATGCCGCTGGGGCTGTGCGTCATGCGCACGGCGGTGGCCACCTTGTTCACGTTCTGCCCGCCGGCCCCGCCGGAGTGGAAGATGTCGGTGCGGACGTCGTTCCAGTTGATGTCCACGTCCACCTCGTCCACCTCCGGCATCACGGCGACGGTGGCGGTGGAAGTATGGATGCGGCCCTGCGCCTCGGTGGCGGGGACGCGCTGCACGCGATGGACGCCGGACTCGTACTTCAGGCGGGAGTACGCGCCGCGGCCGTGGATCTCGAAGACGATCTCGCGGTAGCCGCCGGCCTCGTTGGCGCTGGTGTTCGTGATCTCAGTGCGCCAGCCGAGGCGCTCCGCGTAGCGCTGGTACATGCCGAACAGGTCGGAGGCGAATAGTCCCGCCTCGTCGCCGCCGGCGCCGGCGCGGATCTCCACGATCACGTCGCGCTCGTCCGCCGGATCCTTGGGCACGAGCGCGATCTTCAGGTCGTGGTCCAGGCGCTCGACCTCCTCGGTGAGGCGGTCCACCTCCTCGCGCGCCAGTTCGCGCATCTCCTCGTCGCTCTCGCGCACGAGCGCCCTCGACTCTTCGAGTTCGGCGCTGGCCTGGCGGTGCTGGCGGTAGAGCAGCACGACCGGCTCGATGTCCGAGCGCTCCTGGGCGATCTCCTGCACACGGCGATGGTCCGCCACCACATTGGGGTCGGTCAGCATCGCGCTCAGTTCGTCGTAGCGCGCCTCGATGTCGGCGAGTCGTTCGAGCATGGGACAGTCAGGATATCAGCGGGGGTGGCTA
>JBBDIC010000160.1:3986-9583 GCA_040880625.1 Dehalococcoidia bacterium
GGCTTCAGTTGCGCGACGCCCTCGGCGGCCTCGCGGTCGCCGACGATCACGGCGTAGGCCGCGTCCACCGAGGACGCCTGGCGCAGCGCGGCCTTCATCGACCGGCCGGGGTACGTCGCGCGGACGCTGATGCCGGCGGCGCGCAGGACGGCCCCGACGCGGATCGCCGCCGCGGCGCCCGCCTCGCCGAGGGGCACCGTGACGACGTCGACGGGCTGGGCCGCGGCCGGGCCGAGGCCGCGCTCCTTGAGGTTGATCGCGATGCGCTCGATGCCGGTGGCGAAGCCGACGCCGGGCGTGGGCGGGCCGCCGAGGAGTTCCATGAGCCCGTCGTAGCGCCCGCCGGCGCCCACCGTGGACTGACCGGCGGCGGACGGAGGCTCGAACTCCCAGACGGTGCGGCTGTAGTAGTCCAGCCCGCGCACGATAGACGGGTCGACCTCGTACTCGATGCCGCCGGCGTCCAGGTACTCCCGCACGAGGTCGAAGTGGACCGTGTCCGCCTCGTCGAGGAAGTCGAGCACGGAGGGGGCGTTGGCGACGGCCTCGCGGTCCTGGTCCTCCTTGGAGTCCAGGATGCGGAGGATGTTCGTCTCAAAGCGGCGCTGGGAGTCCCTCGACAGGTGGGGAAGGAGCGGGCGGAAGTAGTCCCGCAGCGCCTCGATGTAGCGCGCGCGGCCGGCGGCGCTGCCGATGGAGTTCACGCGCAGCACGAGGTCGCCGAGGCCGAGCGCCTCGTAGAGGGCGTGCTGCAACTCGATGAGTTCGGCGTCCGCCGCGGGCGAGTCGGAGCCGATGCACTCCGCGCCGAACTGCCACAACTGGCGATAGCGGCCCGCCTGGGGGCGGTCGTAGCGGAAGTACGGGCCGATGTAGAACAGCCGCACGGGCTGGGGCCACGAGCCCATGCCGTGCTCCAGGTAGGCGCGGCAGATGGCCGCCGTCCCCTCCGGCCGCAGCGCCAGGCGGTCGTCGCCGCGGTCCTGGAAAACGTACATCTCCTTCTGCACCAGGTCGCTGTCATCGCCCACGGTGCGCAGGAAGACGCCCGCGTCCTCCACCACCGGCGTGGTGATGGCGCGATAGTCGAAGAGGCGCGCGACGCGCTCCGCGGTGTCGCGGATGTGGCGCCAGAGGGCGGCGTCCTCCGGCAGGGTGTCGTGCATCCCTCGGGGGGCCTGGTAGCGCTGCGGTGCCTCGTCGTCCGGCATGGGGGAATGCTACGAGGGCGCCCCTGCTATCGCTAGCGCGGACTGGGCCATTGCCGGCGCGGCCGGGGCCGTGATCCGTAGCGCGACGGACGTTAGACTGGGATATGGTCGTGTCCAGGCCGCACCCTGCCGGTGCGCGCGAACTCCTTGAAGAAGTGGCGGGATACCTCCCGGAGGATCGCGTCGCGCTGATCGTGAGCGCGCTGGAGTTCGCCAACGAGGCGCACGGCGACCAGAAGCGCCGCTCCGGCGACCCCTACATCACGCATCCCGTGGCCGTCGCACGCCTCGTGGCGTCGCTGCACATGGACCCGCCGACGATCGCGGCGGCGCTGCTGCACGACGTCGTCGAGGACTGTGGCGTGAAGCCGGCCACGATCCAGGCGAAGTTCGGCGACGACGTGCGCCAACTGGTGGAGGGCGCGACAAAGATCGACCAGATGCCGGGGAGCGCCCTGGACACCGCGCAGGCGGACGCGGAGACGCTGCGCAAGATGTTCCTGGCAATGGCGGAGGACGTGCGCGTCGTCATCGTGAAACTGGCGGACCGCCTCCACAACATGCGCACGCTGGAGTGGCTGGAGGAGCCGCGCCAGAAGGCGCTGGCGCGCGAGACCATGGACATCTACGCGCCGCTGGCCTCCCGGCTGGGCGTGTGGCAGTTCAAGTGGGAACTGGAAGACCTGGCGTTCCGCTACCTGGAGCCGCAGGAGTACCGGCGCATCGCATCGATGGTGTCCGCAAAGCGCAGCGAGCGCGAGCGCTACGTGCGGCGGCTGACGCAGGACCTGCAGGCGTCGCTGGAGGAAGTGGGCATCCGCTCCGAGGTGGCGGGGCGCGCGAAGCACCTGTACTCGGTCTACCAGAAGGTGAGCCGCTACCAGGCCGGTGGCCGCTCGTTCGACGAGATCCATGACCTGCTCGCGGTGCGCGTGCTCGTGGAGACGGTCGCGGACTGCTACAACGCGCTCGGCATCGTCCACCAGAAGTGGCACCCCATCCCCGGCACGTTCGACGACTACATCTCCTCGCCCAAGGAGTCGCTCTACCAGTCGCTGCACACCTCCGTCCTGGGGCCCGGCATGCGCACGTTCGAGGTGCAGATCCGCACGTTCGAGATGCACGAGGTCTCCGAGTACGGCGTGGCGGCGCACTGGCAGTACAAGGAAGAGCGCTCCCGCCGCGACCAGCAGTACGAGGAGCGCATGTCGTGGCTGCGGCACCTGCTGGAGTGGCAGCAGGAGGCCTCCGGCACGGACGACTTCCTGGAGTCGATCAAGACGGACGTGTTCCGCGACCAGGTCTTCGTCTACACCCCGAAGGGCGAGGTGCGCGTGCTGCCGGCCGGCTCCACGCCGATCGACTTCGCCTACCGCGTCCACACGGATCTGGGCCACAACACGGTGGGCGCGAAGGTGAACAACCGCATGGTGCCGCTGAGTACGGTGCTCCGGAATGGCGACGTGATCGAGATCGTGCGCTCCAAGACCCCTCGAGGGCCCTCGCGGGACTGGCTGGTGCCGTCGCTGGGGTTCCTGGGGTCCAGCCACTCGCGCCAGAAGGTGCGCCAGTGGTTCCGCCGCCAGCACCGCGACGACAACGTGGAGCGCGGGCGCGAGCACCTGGAGCGCGAGTTGAAGCGCATGGGCGTCCGCGAGACGCCGTCCGACTTCTATCGCACGCTCGGCTTCCAGGACGTGAAGGACCTGTATGCCGCGATCGGGTCGGGGGACTACTCCTCGCAGCGGCTGTCCAACCGCCTGGTGGAACTGTCGCCGCCCTCGGAAGTGACGGAGGCGCCCGCGCCGACCCCCGCGCGCGAGGGCGTGGCGAGCGGCAAGGGCGTGCGTGTGCTGGGCACCAGCGGCATGCAGGTGCAGGTGGCGCGCTGCTGCAAGCCGCTGCCGGGCGACTCGATCATCGGCTACATCACCCGCGCCCGAGGTGTGACCGTGCACCGTGCGGACTGCCGCAACGTGAACCGCGGCCAGGACGACCGCCTGGTGGACTGCGACTGGGGCCCGGCGGGCGACATCTACACCGCGTCCGTGGAGGTGGTGGCGTGGGACCGCGTCGGCCTCCTGCGCGACCTGAGCACCATCATCGCGTCCTACCGCGGGAACATGATCGGCGTCCGCACGATCGAGCAGGAAGACCGCACCACGATCGTGCAACTGACGCTGGAGACGGAGGGCGGCCCGCAGTTCGCGCGCCTGCTGACGCACATGGACTCGGTGCGCGGCGTGATCTCCGTGCGTCGCACCGGCGGGGCGTAGCCTCAGGCGGTGGGGATCAGGTCCACGACATCGGGGTATGCGGCGGCGAGGCCGCGATCGAAGGTGGCGATCCGTGTCCGGTGGCTGCGCGCGAGCGCAGTGAGGTAGGCGTCTGTCACCTGTCGGTGCCCCATCACTTCATTGAGCGGCACGTCCGTGTACGAGAGGGCGTCCGGCCAGAACTCGTGGCGCGGATCACTCGCGATCTCCGAGAGCACGTTGTGGACGGTGGCCACCCCGTGACCCTCCCGGATGAGGAAGCGCAACAGACTGCCCTCCGTGCTAGGACACGTCGCGAACTCGTCATCCAGATCGCGCAGCCACGCCTCCGCGGAGTCATGGTGCACATGCTCGATGCTGACGAGGGCGATCAGGACGTTCGCGTCGAGGAGGACGACCATCGTGCCTCGTCTTCTTCCTCTTCGAGGCGCCGCACGTCCTCGCTCGTGACGACCCGCCCGATGCTCAGGACGGGCAGGCCCGTGACCTTGCTCCGCGTGATCTCGGCATTGGCTGGACGCTCAATCGCCTGACGGAGCAAATCCGCCACGGTCTCGCTCAGCGTGCGCGAGGTATCGCGCGCGATGGCGCTGGCCTTGCGATGAATGTCCTCGGGGAGGTCAACGGTGGTTCGCATACACGCATCATAGCATCGCGATGCGGTGATGCGCTGGTTCAGCTATTCCCACAAACCTTCGAGTGGCTGGCGCCCTTCACGATCTTGAGCGTGGCGACGATCAGGAAACTCACGATCACGAGCAGCAGCCACGAACTCACCTTGCCCACGTGGACGATCTCCCACGCGGCCGACTGGCCGGGGTACTGCCACGCGCCGAAGTACGTGGCGATGTTCTCCGCGATCCAGATGAACAGGCCGATCAGCACGAACGACAGCGCGAGCGGCATCCGGTAGCGGACCGCGCCTACGTCGAAGGTGACCCACGTCCGGCGGAACACGACCAGCACCAGCGCCGCCAGCCACCAGCGCACGTCGATCCAGTAGTGATGCGTGAAGAAGTTGAGGTAGATCGCCGCCGCCAGCGGCACGACCACCGGGAACGGCGGCCAGCGCACGAGGCCGACATCGAGCCGTCGCCACGCCTGGCAGAGGTAACTCGCGACGCTGGCGTACATGAAGCCGCTGTAGAGCGGGACGTCCAGGACCTTCACGTAGCCGTCCTCCGGGTACGACCAAGAGCCCATGTGGACCTTGAAGACCTCCAGCGCCAGGCCGATCAGGTGGAAGACCGTGATCACCTTCAGTTCGTCGCGCGTCTCCAAGCCGGAGCGGAGCATCCACCACTGCATCGCGAGGCAGATGACCAGCAGCCAGTCGTATCGAGGTAGGCCGGGCAGCGGCACCCACTGCGTCACGGCCAGCGAGGCGAAGATCACCACCGGGAACACGCACGACAGCGCCTGCTCCCACCCGAAGCGCGCGAGTTGCAGCGCCGCGCGCAGCGTCCCGCTCCCGCGTGCCTCGGACTGTGCACGCGCGCGCAGCGGGCTCGGCAGGAGCGCCAGCATCGGATCGCGGCGGCGCGTGCCGGCGCTCATCGATGGGCCGCGAGCATCGGTGGTGGTCACGACCCGAGCATCGGCGATCGGCCGGCCAATGTCATGCGCGGCGCGGGTGTGCGTCGCACCATGGCGGGTGGGGTCAGGCCTTGCCGGTCCTGAGATCCTCGATCGCCTTCGTGATGCGCCGCTGCCGCGTCTCTTCGGTCTTCGCGCCGTCGATCGCGAGGACGATGCGACTCTTGCGGCTGTACGAGAGCGACTCGAACGCGGTCGCTGCGGTGTGGTCCTGCTTGAGGGCAACCGCGAGGCCGTCCGGCACGTCGATGACGCGCGGAGCGCCGTCCACCTCGAGGGTGACCTCGACCACGTCGCCGCCCGCCACGCCGGCTGCCTCGCGGTTCGCGGCGCTCAGCGAGATGAGGTACCGCCCGCCCATGGAGGCGACGCTGTTCCGATAGGTGTGGGATCCGACCGTCACGATCACCTTCGGCCGCTTTCCGGCATCCAGCGCCTCGACCACCTCGGCCGGCACCGGGATGCCGGCGTGGTCCTTCCCGGCCTCCTGCTCGATGGTCGTCGTGAACTTCAT
>JBBDIC010000160.1:9683-10864 GCA_040880625.1 Dehalococcoidia bacterium
AAGGTCCGCAGCGCCGCCCTCCGCGGCATCGAGGGCATCCCCGTGGACGTCGAGGTCGACATCGGCAGCGGGCTGCCGGCGTTCAACATCGTCGGGTTGCCGGACACGTCGGTGCAGGAGGCGCGCGAGCGCGTGCGGGCGGCGGTGCGCAACGCGGGGTTCGAGTTCCCGCTGCGGCGCATCACGGTCAACCTCGGACCGGCGGACGTGCGCAAGGAAGGGCCGGTCTACGACCTGCCGATCGCGGTCGCGCTGCTGGTGGCGACCGGACAGATCGCGAACCGCTTCGAGGATGTCGCGCTCCTGGGCGAGTTGTCGCTCGATGGCCGCCTGCGGCACGTGGCGGGCGTCCTGCCGTTCGCCGCGATGTGCGCCGCTGAGGGCATCGCCGCCGCGGTCGTGCCGCACGAGGACAGCGCGGAGGCGGGCCTCGTCGATGGCGTGCGCATCCTCGGCATCGAGACGCTCCAGCAGTTGCTGGAAGCGCCGGACGGCTGGCCCGCGCCGCTCCCGCCGGCCGCCGCGCCGCCCTCCACCGAGGCGCACGACCTCTCGATGGTGCAGGGTCAGGAGCACGTGAAGCGCGCGCTGGAGGTGGCGGCGGCGGGCGGCCACAACGTGCTGATGCAGGGCCCGCCGGGCGCCGGCAAGACGCTCCTGGCGAGGGCGCTGCCCGGCCTGCTGGCCCCGCTGTCGCCGCACGAGGCGATCGAGGTCTCCAAGATCTATTCAGTGGCCGGGCTGCTGAGCCGCGAGGAGCCGATGCTGCGCGCGCGCCCGTTCCGCTCGCCCCACCACACGATCTCGCACGCCGGCCTCGTGGGTGGCGGCAGCAACATCCGGCCGGGTGAGGTCTCGTTGGCGCATCGCGGCGTGTTGTTCCTGGACGAGTTCCCTGAGTTCTCCACGAACGCGCTGGAGTCCATGCGCGAGCCGCTGGAGTCCGGCGCCGTCACGATCTCGCGCGCGCGGGGGTCGGTGACGTTCCCTGCGCGCTTCCTGCTGGTCGCGGCGATGAACCCATGCCCCTGCGGCTATTACGGCGACTCCGTGCGCGCGTGTACCTGCCCGGAGGCGCAGGTGTCGCGCTACCAGCGCCGGGTCTCCGGGCCGCTCATGGACCGCATCGACCTGTTCGCGGAGGTGCCGCGCGTGGCCTACGAGGAACTCTCCGGCGACCC
>JBBDIC010000161.1:0-1824 GCA_040880625.1 Dehalococcoidia bacterium
ACCACGTCCTGCATCAGGCGGTCGTACATGTCGTTGGTGCCGCGGCCGAAGTTGAAGTTCGGGATGATGAACTCGTCCACGCCCGCGTCGCCGTAGCGGCCCAGCGCGTCCACCACCTCGTCGCGGCTGCCCGCGAGCCCGGCGAAGCCCGGCGCCTGCCGCGCCCGGTCCACCACCGCCTGATCGTCGGACAGCGTCACGATCGCCTGCGCGCTGCGGTACACCGAGGCGGGGTCGCGACCCACTTCCTCGCAGCGCTGGTCCAGCACGGCGCCCTTCTGCGCGAGCAACTCCGGCGTGCCCCAGATGTTCCATTCGTCGGCGTGCTTCGCCACGATGCGCAGCGTCTTTTGCTCGCCCCCGCCTCCGATGAGGATGCGCGGGCCCCCGGACTGCACCGGCTTCGGCGCCAGCGGCGCGTCCGCGATCGTGTAGCGCTTGCCCTCGAAGGTCGTGCGCTCGTTCTGGAAGAGCGACTTGATGACCTGGACGCTCTCCTCCAGCCAGCGCAGGCGCGACCCGGCTGTGCCGTACTCGATGCCGTACGCCTCGTGCTCGTTCTGCTGCCATGCGGCGCCCAGGCCGAGCACCAGCCGCCCGCCGGAGATGATGTCCACCTGCGCCGCCATCTTCGCCAGCACGGCCGGGTGACGGTACGTGTTCCCCGTCACCAGCGACCCGAGGCGCACGCGCTCCGTGGACGCCGCCAGCGCGGCCAGCGTCGTCCAGCACTCCTGCGTCGGGCCCAGGTTCTCGGCCGCGTTGGGCATGAAGTGGTCCGCGACGTAAATCCCGTCCCACCCCGTAGCGTCCACGTGCTTCGCCTGGTCCAGGATCGCCGGCCACGGCGGCGACAGGTTGAGCCATGCAGCGAACTTCATGACTGCGTCCCCTTCGAGTGCTGCTCGATGAACCCGAGCACGCGCTCCCACGCGTCGGCCGAGGCTTCGGCGTGCTCCTCGTAACTGCGGTCGAAGAACGAGTGCGGCGCGCCCTCGTACGTGACGATCTCGTGCGGCTTGCCGGCGGCGTGGAGCGCGTCGCGGAAGCGCTGCACCTCCTCCTCCGGGATGCCCTGGTCCGCGCCGCCCATCAGCCCGAGGATCGGCGCCTCGATCTCCGGGACGCGCTCGATCATCGGCGTGGCGCCGGCGGGGAACTCGCGGTTCGGGTGCCCGTAAAAGCCCATGGCGCCGGCGAGCCCGTGCCCGTCGGCCGCCGAGTGCCACGCGTTCGACCCGCCGAAGCAGAAGCCCACCGTGAACACCTGGCGGTCCGGCTTGCCCTCGCGCATCCGCGCGACGGCGGCGCCCACGTCCGCGCGCACGCCCTCGTAAGAGGTGTGCGCCATGTGGTCGCGGAACGGGAACTCGGCGTCCCGCTGCCCCACGCCCGCCGACCGCCCGAAGTAGTCGATGGCGATCGAGTCGAACCCGCGCTCGGCGAAGCGGAGCGCCAGTTCCTCGTAGAACCGGTACAGCCCTCGCACGTCCGGCAGCACCACGACGGCCACATCCGTCGGCGCCCCCTCGGCAGTCGCGAGGAACGCGGCGAACTGGTTGCCGTCGGCGGCGGTCAGGGTGACGGTCTCGTTCGCCACGGCCGCCCCGGCGATCGTCGGGACCGGCGGCTGAGAGTCGAGTTCAAAACACATCGCGCGGTACTTTCTCCTGCGCCCATCCCATCGGGAGGGCGGGCGGAAGGTATCACGCCGGCGACGGGGCCTGACCGCTCCTGCTCATCCTCAGCCAGCGAAGAGGGAGAGCGCCGGAGGAGATCGACGGCAGCGGTCTGGTGTGCTGTCGGAGTTTGTATGACGGCGCA
>JBBDIC010000162.1:0-10536 GCA_040880625.1 Dehalococcoidia bacterium
CGGCGCTCGTAGAGCGTGCGGGCGCGGGAGATCTGTTCGTCGGCGGAGGCGTCGCTGGGGAGGCCGGCGCCGCCGACCGACTGCCACGTGGGCAGGTCGAACTGCCAGAGGCCGTAGTAGCCGTTCCCGGTGTTGAGGGCGGCCCGTCCGCTCGACTCGCACATCACGACGCCGTATGCCTTGTCCGGCTGCTCCGGGAACGCTGCAGCGATGCGGGCGTAGAGGTTGTCCGCGCGCTCGGCGGGCGACGCGGCTGCCGGAGGCGCCGGCGGTGCGGCGGGCTGAGCAGGCGCTGCGGTCGGAGGCGCCGCGGGCGTCTCGGTAGGCGCGTCCGGCACGGCCGCCGTCGAGGGCTCCTCGACGACGACGGGCGATTCGACGGGCGGGACGGCGTCGAAGGCGTCGCGGTCGAGGAGCGGCGGCAGGCCCTGCACCGGGCGGGTGTCTGTGACGGGCGATGCGAACGCCCCGGCGACGGCGGGGTGGCGTAGCAGCGCTGCGGCCTCCGAGGCGGCCGACACTGTCTGCGGGGTGCGCGCGGCGTCGGAGGAGGCGACGAGCGTCGTCAGCCCCACGGCGAGCGAGGCGACGAGCGCGAGGCTCGTGACGGCGAGGCCGGTGCGCGCGCCTCGCGCGAATGAGGACGTGATGTCGCCGAGCACGTGAGTGAGCGTGCCAGCCGCAGAGGGCGTCGGTCTACCCCGCTCTGATACTGCTGGGAGATGGATCGGGAGGAATGCGGCGGTTTGGGATGTCTGACGAACTCGCACGTGATGACGGCGCGGCACGGCCATGCGGCATCGCCGTCTGTGCGAGAATCCCGCGCATGCGCATCGAGGATGACCACGGGCTTCCGGACCTGCTCCAGGGCGAGGAGACGCGCCTCTGCGGCGGCTTCGGCTTCACCGAGGGGCCGCTGTGGGTCGCCTCGGACAACGCGCTGCTGTTCAGCGACATCCCCGGGAACCGCATCTATCGATGGCGTCCCGGCACGGCCGCCGCCGAGGTCTGGCGCGAGCCCAGCGGCTGGTCGAACGGCCTCACGATGGACGCTGCGGGCAATGTCCTGGCCTGCGAGCATGGCGGGCGTCGCGTCTCGCGGGCGCCGTACGGTGAGCCGGCGGCGTCCACGTCGATCGCGGAGCGCTGGGACGACGCGGCGCTCAACAGCCCCAACGACCTGGTGGTGCATTCGTCCGGCGCGACCTTCTTCACGGACCCGGCCTACGGCATAGACGACGGGCGGCGCGACCCACGGTTCGGCGCGGAGGGACAGCAGCCGGAACTCTCGTTCCGAGGCGTCTACCGCATCGAGCCGGACGGGACGCTGCACCTGCTCGTGCGCGACGGCTTCGCGCAGCCGAACGGGCTGGCGTTCACGCCCGATGAGTCCGCGCTCTACATCGGCGACTCGGGGGACCGGCTGATCTGGCGCTACCCGGTCCTCGATGACCTCTCGCTCGGCGAGCGGACGCTGTTCGTCGACCAGCGCGAGGACGCGCGTCGAGGTGCGCCGGACGGGATGAAGGTGGACACAGACGGCCGCCTCTGGACGACCGGCGCCGGCGGCATCTCCGTCCACACCGCCGCGGGCGACTACCTGGGCGTCTTCGAGATGGCGGAGCACGCCGCGAACCTGGCGTTCGGCGGCGATGACTTCTCGACGCTGTTCTGCACGGCCGGGACGAGCGTGTTCTCGGTGCAGACGGCCGTCCGCGGCATCGCTCCCCGTTCGCGCTAGCGGGCTCGCGACTACGTTCCGGTCGTCGGGTCGTACGTGCCGGAGACGAACCGCCCGAGGGCGTCGCCTGATATCCGGGTCGTCGAACCGATCACCGCCTCCAGCGCGAGTCCGTCCTCGTAGGTGCGGCCGAGGCCGCGGAGTGCGGCTTCCGTGTCGCCGGTCAGGCCGGACTGAGGCACGGCGGCCATCACGGCGGCGATCTCGCGCGTCCGCGCCATCAGGTCCGCGTCCGGAACGATCTCCTGCACGAGCCCCATGCGCTGCGCCTCGTGGACATCGATGCGCTTGCCGGTCTGGATGAGGTACATCGCATTGCCCAGGCCCACCCAGCGCGGCAGCCGGTAGGTTCCGCCATCGACGAGGGGGACCGCCCACCGCCGGTTCAGCACGCCGTACTCGGACGACTGCGCGCCGATGATGAAGTGGCACGTCAGCGCCAGTTCCAGGCCGCCGGCGAAGCAGTAGCCGTTCACGGCGGCGATCATCGGCTTGTAGATGTTGGTGCGGCGGGTGAACTTCTCGTTCTCGAAAAAGTTGCGCCGCTGCTGGTCCGGCGTGCGCTCGCGCGGCGCCTCGGTGGAACGCATCCTCGACTCGATGGACTTCAGGTCGCCACCGGCGCAGAACGCCCTGCCGTTCCCGGTGAGGATCATGACGCGCGCCGAGTCGTCCTCGTAGAAGCGGGTCGCCGCCTCGCCCAGCGCCTCGAAGAGGCCACCGCCGAAGTTGTTCATCTGGTCCGGCCGGTTCATCGTCACCGTGACGATGGCGCCGTCCTGCTGGTAGAGGACCGGCGAGTCGTTGTCAGGCACCCACGTCTCCTTCATGTGCTGTGGCGGCGGTCCGTCGAGACCGAACGGTCATCCGACGATCCCGTCTGCCCGCAGGCGCGCTCGTTCTTCCGGCGCGTAGCCCGCCTCCGCGAGCGTCGCGTCAGTGTCCGCGCCCAGGCCCGGCGCGGCCACCGGCACGTCGAGCGGCGTCGTGCCGTATCGGATCGGGTTCCCCGTCACGCGCGTGGGGCCAAGCGTCGGGTGGTCCACGTGACGCACGTACGCGTTCGCCGCCACCTGCGGGTCGGCCGCCAGCGCACGATAGTCCTGCACTGCCGTACAGCGGACGCCCAGCACGAGCGCCTCCTGCAGCACGTCTGACATCGGCAGCGCGCGCAGCCGCCGCGCGACCTCCTCCGCGAGTTCGTCCGAGTGCTCCCGCCGGCCCATCTGGTCGACGAACCGCGGGTCATCGATCAGGTCCGTGGCGCCGATGAGTGCCGCGAAGGCCGCCCACGCCGGTTCCGGCACGCCTGCCAGGGCAAGGAACCCGTCCTGCATCTCGAAGATGCCCCAGAGCGAGAAGAAGAGTTGGCGACCGCGGCCGCTCCGCCTCGGCGACTCGTCCGTGAAGAGGTAGTGCGAGAACTCCCACTGCTGCGCGGCGATCATGGCGCCCAGCATGGAGCACTCCACCATCTGCCCCTCGCCCGTGCGTTCGCGATGCACCAGCGCGCCGAGCACGCCGACCGCGAGGTAGACCGCGCCGAGGTGGTCCGACAGGATCGCGCCCGCCGGCGTGGGCGCGGCATCGCCGGTGACGGACGCGAGTCCCGCGCGCGCCTGGCCCACGATGTCCACCACCGCTGCGCCGGCCTCCGGCCCGTCCAGGCCGTAGCCCGTGCCGTGCGCGTAGATGATGGCGGGGTTGCGCTCGCGGAGCGCCTCGTAGCCGAGGCCCAGGCGCTCCATGACGCCGGGCCGCGCGTTCTGCAAGAAGACGTCCGTCTGCTCCGCGAGTCGCAGGACTACCTCGCGGCCCTCGTCGCGGGCGAGGTCCAGCGCGATGCTGCGCTTGCCTCGATTCATGGGCTCGAAGAACGAACTGACGCCCCCCGGGAGTACGGAGAGCCGCCGGCCCGGATCACCGCTCGGCCGCTCGACCTTGATCACGTCGGCCCCGAGTTCGCGCAGCAGTCCCCCGGCGACGCCGCCCTGGGCGAACACGGACAGGTCCAGGACGCGGTAGCCGCGCATCGGCCCCTGGTGACGCTCGGGTGGGTGTGCTGGTGTTGCAGGACGATCGCTCACGGACGGGAGTGTATGCCCACGCGCTAGCATGGCCGGGTAACGTGATCGCGACGGTGCGGCGCGGGAGTTCGAGGGCCATCATGGCGGACGGCAGCACGGCTGACACGGGCGAGGGGATGGCGGCGGTGGAGGCGTTCTTCGAGGACGCGCACCGCATCCTGGAGGAGCACGGAGGCGCCGGCGAGGCCGCCTTCGAGGCGATCGGCGAGCGCATGAAGGCGCTGGCGGCGCGCGACGACCTGGAGCGCCTGCGCGACGAGTCGCCGCTGCCGGGCAACCGCATCCACGGCGAGCCGGACGGCCTGACGCTGATGCTGGCGACGTTCCCGACGACGACGGCCGTCCACACCCACGGCACGTGGGGCGTGATGGTGGGCTACCGCGGCAACGAGCACTACCGCCAGTGGGTCCGCGAGGACGACGGCTCGACGCCCGGCCACGCCCGGCTCCGGCTCCTGCGCGACATCGAGGTGCGGCCGGGCGACCACGGCTGGTGGCACCCGCCGCCGCACGACATCCACCAGCAGGTGCCGGACGAGGGCGGCGTGCTGGAACTGATCCTGATGGGCCAGCCGCCCTCGGAGCACCGCCTCTACTTCGACCTCGAGTCAGACACGTACACCGAGAGCACGCCGCAGGAGCGCCACTACTCGACGTGAGCAGGTACTCGACCTGAAGGGGCGCGGTGCTAGGCTCCGGCGATGTCATCGCTGACCCTCGACGACCTCGTGCGGAACCGGACCATGTCGGCGGAGATGGCGGCGGTGCTGTCGGCTGCGGCCGCGGAGCGCCGGTCGTTCCTCGTCGTCGCGCAGCCGCGGCTCGCCGGCAAGACGACGACCATGGAGGCGATGCTGCAGCACGCCCCGCCGGGGACGCCGGTGCACGTGCTCGCGCGGTCGGCCGGGCCGGACCTCGGTATCCCGGAGGTGGCGGACGGCGGCTACCTGCGCCTCGCGGAGGTCGCCGAGACGGGCTTCGACGACTACTTCTGGGGCGCCGAGGTATGCCGCGTGTTCGATGCGCTGGACCGCGGGTTCTCTCTGGCCACGGCGCTGCACGCAGACTCGCTCGCCGGGGCGTTCGAGGTGCTGGCCGCGAACGGCGTCTCCGCGGCGGGCATGGCGCACCTGCAACTGGTCGCCGTGATCCGCATCCTCGGTGACTGGCAGGCCCCTGACCGGCGCGCGCTGGCCGAACTGCACGAGGTGGAGCCGGCCGCCGAGGGCGGCGTGACGTCACGGCTGCTCCATCGTTGGGACCCGGCCACGGACCGCTTCGAGCAGGTGGGCGCCCCGGCCAACATCGGCAGCGTCGTGCGTGACATCGATGCGCGCGCGGTCGGCTTTCGGCAGCGCAGCGGCGCGTAGCGCGCGCCCCCTCCCGCAGACAGGTCGCCACCCCTCGCACGCGCGTTCGAGGGATATCTGTCTGTATTGGCGAGGTGGCCGCGTGTTACACGGCTGTCCGCTGCCCAGACCTACGGTTGTGACAGTTCCGAGGGGCCCCGTGAGGCCCGAGGAGGTATGTCATGGCCGATGGAAATCACCAGGAGTGTGAGCATCTCCACGAGGCGTTGAAGGACGCGCGTGCGCGGCTTGAGCCGCCCCAGCGCGACACCAGTTTCCAGGGCGCGCAGACCGCGGTCGTCCTCGATCCCGGCGACACAACGCCGGACGCCTCGGCGGATGTCCACGCGGAGATCCGCGACCTGGAGCAGGCGCTGCGGGAGGCGGGCTGTACGCCCGACGGACCCACTGACGCCCGCTGAGCGACAGACACAGGAGGCCCGCGATGACCCATATCGAAGGACACGAGAGCGAATACGCAGCGCCCGCCCTGGGCGCAGACGTGGCAACCGAGGACGGCAAGCGGCTGGGCAGCGTCGGCGAGGTGCTGGGCGACTACTTCCGCGTCGACGGCGACGAGGGGCGCCAGTACTGGTTCGGCCTGGCGCTGCTGAGTGCGTCGGACAACGGCCAGGTGCGGACCACGTTCCCCGAGAGCGACCTGCACACCCACGCCGTGCCGGCCCCGGACCGGTACCAGGAGAGCCAGTACAACGACGGTGAGCCCCTGAGCGCGGAGGAAAAGGAGCAGCGCGAAGTGATGCTGCGCCAACTCTCCGAGCAGCGCCGCGAACTCCACTCGGACGGCGCCGCGATGCCCGAGGAGGACGACACCGTCGGCGAGCCGGTGGAGCAGGAACTCGCTCGGATGCGCGGGCAGGACCAGGGCAAGCCGCAGCAGGACGCCGGCCCTCGCTAGCCGGGCGGGGAGCACGAGCGAGGCGACGAGGAGGAACAACGATGGCTGAGCGATGTCCGATCTGCGACGAGGAGTTCTCGTCGGTCGAGGCGCTGGAGCATCACGACCAGAGCCACCACGGCACGGAGGGCCAGGAGGCGCGGCCCCGCGCCGAGGAGCGGCAGCGCGAGCCCGGCGCCGCGGGCGGCGCACCCGGAGGCAACCCCGTCGTCGACAGCGGCACCGGCCAGATCGAGTCGCCGTAGCGCTCCTGACTCGCGCCGGCATGCGTGAGGCCCGCTAGTGAGAGCGGGCCTCGTCGTTGGACTCCCGAGGTCGAGCGATCAGCCCTCGCGTGTGGCCGAGCGCATTCCGATGGGGCATCCCCAGAAGCGGCAGCCGGTGCGTCCCGCTGCCGCGACGATGTCGGTCTCGCCTCGGGACATGGTCGTGTGCTCGTCGCCGTCGAGGGCGTCGTGTGGGTCGTCGTGCGCGTTGCGTTCGTTCACGGCCTGGCCTCCCAGGGCTCGCCCGCACCTCGATGGCCAGCGTTCACCCGCGGGGCGTCGAGGGGCGCAACAGGCGTCCGCGCGTGCGTGGCGATCGCGCGACAACGCGCGGCGCGCGGACGGCCCCGGGGGTCACTCGGGCGTCAGTCCATGCGTCGGACGGAGGGGACGAGGGCGGCGAAGATGAGCGTGACGATGATGAGGCCGACGCCGAGGCCGGCGAACGCGACGCGGATGCCCACGAACTCTGCCGTCACGCCCACAAAGAACGTGCTGAGTTGCATGACGCTCATCTGCGTCATGAACACGGACATCACGCGACCTCGATAGGCGTTCTCCACGTTGGTATGGAGGAGGCCCATGCTCAGCGCCTGGCGGAACGCGGAGCCAACGCCCACGATGATGATGAACGCCGCAGCGACCCAGAAGTTCGCGGTCTGCGCGAAGGCGAAGAGGCCGACGCCCAGCGTGATGCTGCCGCCGATCAGCATCCAGCCGCGGTTGCGGTTCGGGATGGTGGCCAGCACCAGCGCCCCGGCCAGCGCGCCGATGGCGCTGATGCTCATCAGCAGGCCCACGAGCGCCGCGGCGTTGTCCGCGCCGTGCGCGAAGATGTCGTCCACGTAGCCGGGCAGCAGGAACTGGTAGGGCATCCCGAAGATCGCCGAAAGGAATGAGAGGCTCAGCAGCGCGGCCATCTTGTGGTCGCGCACGATGTAGCGCATGCCGTCCGCGATGTCGCGGAGGCTGCTCGATCCCACCTCGCGCAGCGACGCGTCGGCGTCGCCGGGGGCGGTGGCGGGCTGCCACGTGACGCGCGCGAGGCCCACGAGCGCGACGCCGTAGAGCGCGGCCATGGTGCCGAACGCCCACCCGAATCCGACCGCGGAGACGATGAACCCGCCGGCCGCCGGCGCGAACAGGCGCATGGTGTTCATGCCGGCCATGTTGAGCGAGACCGCGTTCATCATCCGGTCCAGCCCCACGATGTCCGGGATCATCGCCTGGCGCGCCGGCATGGTGAGCGCCATGACGATGCCCTGCGCCAGCGCCGATACGAGCAGCCACTCGATGCGCATGACGCCCGTGAACATCAGCGCCGCCAGCGCGAGCGCGTTGAGGAGGCTGAGCACCTGTCCGAACTGGAGGATCGTGCGCTTCGGTTGCCGGTCCGCCACCACGCCGCCGAAGACGGACAGCAGCAGCATGGGCGCGGCCCCCGCGAGGCCGATCAGCCCCAGCGCCGCGTAGGAACCCGTCAGGACGTACGCGAGGTAGCCGCGCACGACCAACTGCATGTTCATTGCGCCCATCTGGCCGAGCATCGCGATGTAGAACCAGCGGAACTCGCGGTCGCGGAAGGACTCGAAGGTGCGCGGCATGCGGGAGCGGCCGCCGCCGGGCGGCTCGACTGCCGGGTCTGGTCTGAGCGCTCCGCGGTCGGCGTCCTGCGCGGGCCGGTCGGCCGTGTCGGTCGAGCGGTTGCGTCGCGGACGATCGGTGAGACGCGCCACCAGGCGGCTCCATCCTCAAGGTGCAGAGGGGGCCCTGCTCTTTACGTGCAGGTCAGGTATGAGGGTACCACCCCGCACGCTCGTGTGAAGCAGTCCGCGTCAGTCGCGCCTCGGCAGAGCGCGATGCACGACCTCGCCCGCACGCACCACCAGGCGGACGCGCTGCAACGCCGCGAGGTCGCGCGTCGGGTCGCCCTCCACCACCAGCAGGTCGGCGCGGCGGCCGGGTGCGACGGTGCCGCGGTCCGCAAGGTCGAGGAGCGTCGCGCTCGTGCTCGTCGCGAGGCGCAGCGCCTCGACCGGCGTGAGGCCGGCGAGCCGCTGGAGCGTCACGAGTGAGGCGGGGAGGGCGTCGTGGGGCGTGCTCGGGATGCCGCAGTCCGTGCTCATCAGCACGCGGCAGCCGGCCGCGAACAGCGCCCGGCACAGGTCCGCGCGCAGGTCCCAGCGCTCCGTCCCCTCCTGCGCCGCGAGACTCCCGCCGATGGTCGGCGAGACGATGATGCCCCGCGCCGCGATCTCCGCGATCAGCGCGTCGTCACGGACGCTGCCGCGCGGCGTCTGGAACGAGGCGTGCTCGATCATGTCGACGCCGGCGGCGACCGCGACGCGGATGCCCTCCACGCCGTGGGCGTGCGCGGTGATGCGGAGGCCCGCGCGGTGCGCCTCCTCCACGCAGGCGCGGAGTCCGCTCCGTGAACTGCGCGGCGAGGGGGTTGGAACCGGGCGTCATGTTGCCGCCGGAGGCCATCACCTTGATCCAGTCCACGCCCGCGCGCTTGCGCTCCCGCACGGCGACCCGCACGCCGAGTTCGCCGTCCGCCTCGCCGCCCATGAACCAGCAGTGGCCGCCGGTGGTGGTGATGGGCGCGCCGGCTACGAGCAGGTCCGGCCCGACGACGGCACCCTCGCGCATCGCCTCGCGGAGGGCGACCGCCAGGTTCGTGGGCGCGCCGAGGTCGCGCACGGTGGTGATGCCGGCGTCCAGCATGCGGCGCGCCGCGCCGGCCATGCGGAGCAGCATGCTCGCCGGTGTGTCGCCGTCGTAGGTGGGGCGCCAGTCCGTGCCGGCGTTGAAGCACAGGTGCGCGTGGCCCTCGATCAGGCCCGGCAGCACCGTGCATCCCGAGACGTCGACCTGCTCCGCACCGTCGAGCGGCGCGGCGAGGAGCGCGCCGTCATCGATGCCGACGTCTGCATCGATGGAGTCGCCGGCAAGGCCGTCCCAGAGACGCCCGCCGCGGAGTGTGATGGCGCCCACGGTCTGCCCTCCTGCGCCGCGGGAGCATACGGCGCGCGGCCTCGGTGCGGGGAGGGCAGCGGACGGGACGGGTAGTTATGACGCACTGCAATGGACGCGACAGCGGGCTGTTCTTCGCACTGTCATAGTTGTTACTGTTTTGTCATACGCACTCCTCCTATCGCAAGGCATGCGTAACATTCGGGCAGTCGCTTGAAACGCGCCTTTTTGGTCGCCAGGACCTCCCGAGGACAGCCGCAATGACCCATGTCAGCCGTCGCCGCCTGCTGCAGTTGGGCGGCATGGCCGCCGCAGCCACGGCCGGGAGCCTCATCCTCCCGCGCCCGTCCGCCGCCACCGCGATCGCGCCCCGCGAGGCCGTCAGGGTCGTGGGCGACCCGGCGCCCGGGGTCTACCGAGCGCTGGACACCGACTTCGGCGCGGGCGCTGTGCCCTCGCAGGCGTGGTTCGACGCGGCGCGGGCGGCCGGGTACGACGGCCTGGTGACCACGCTCCACACGCACTGGGGCGGCGAGGCGCGACCGTGGCTCGCCGCGCATGTGGCGCTGGAGCGCGCCCTGGGCGCGGGGATGTGGACCGCCGCCTACGGCCGCCCGGTCTCGCGCTGGCGCGAGGCGCTCTCCCACGTGCCGCGCGACCTGCGCGAGCGCCTGCGCTTCTTCGGCTTGGACGTGGGCGTGGAGCCGCGAGGGCGGCACGAGATGCGCCACGAGTACGTCGACGGCGTCACAGGCGAGTTCGGCGTGCGGCCGGTGATCTACACCGGCTGGGGCATGTGGGGCGACGTCATGGGCTACGACAACGCCGAGTTCGCCCACGTCCCGCTCTGGGAGTACGCGGACGACCGCTTCGACTGGCCCGACGCGGTCATCGATGGCGACGCGGTGCCGTTCGGCGGCTGGAACGTGGACGGCAACCCGCGCGTCGGCTGGCAGGTGCAGATGCAGCGCCCGACGCTGCTGGGCGGCGTGCCCGTGGCCCGCAACGTCTTCTCGCGCGCCTTCATCGACGGCTGAGGCTCCTTCGACAGGCTCAGGATGAGCGAGCGTCCGGGATGACCGGTAGTCCTAGCCCGCGGGTGCGGGGTGGATGCGCGAGAAGAAGCGCTCCATCTCCGGGAGGGCGCCGGACAGGACCATGGTGTCGCCGGCGCGGAGCGTCTCGCCGGCCGCCGGGT
>JBBDIC010000163.1:0-10453 GCA_040880625.1 Dehalococcoidia bacterium
CCCTTGCTCGGGTACTCCTCGATGGGCGTGCGCTTGCCGATGCCGTTCTGCGACACCACGAGCAGGTCGTCGCCGTCGGCGTCGATGGCCAGCGTGATGACGCGCGCGTCGCCGCGCAGGCGGATGCCGCGCACGCCGCCGGAGGAACGCGACGCCACGCGCAGGGTGCCCACCGTGAAGCGCATCGCCTGGCCGTCGCTGGTGACGATCACCGCGTCGTTCTGCTCGCCGGCCGGCCGCGCCTCGATGAGCGCGTCGCCGTCGTCCAGGCGCATGGCGATCAGGCCGGGTCGGCGGACGGACTCGAACTCCTTCAGGGGCGTGCGCTTCACCACGCCCAGTTCCGTCGCCAGCACCATCGAGTCGCGGTTGAAGTCGCGCACCGCCACCACGGCCGTGACGCGGTCCTGCGGCTCGATCGAGACCAGGTTCACCACGGGGATGCCGCGCGCCTGCCTCGACGCCTCGGGCACCTCGTAGGACTTCAGGGAGTAGACCTTGCCCTCTGCGGTGAAGAGCAGCAGCGAGTCATGCGTGTCGCAGACGATGAGGTGCCGGACGGCGTCCTCCTCGCGCATGGCCTGGCCCGTCACGCCTCGGCCGCCGCGGCGCTGGAGGCGGTAGGCGTCCACCGGGACGCGCTTCATGTAGCCACGGTCGGAGATGGTGACCACCACGTTGGCGTGGGCGACCAGGTCTTCCTCCGAGATGTCCTCGACGGGCTGGTCGTACACCTGGGTGCGGCGGGCGTCGCCGTACTTCTCCTTCAGGTCGACGCAGTCCTCCTTGATGAGGGCGTCGATTTTCTCCGGGTGATCGAGCAGGTCCACCAGGTAGTCGATGAACTTCTGCAGTTCGTCGTACTCCTGCTGGATCTTGGAGGACTCGAGCTGGGCGAGCCGGCGCAACTGCATGTCCAGGACGGCCTGCGCCTGCCGGTCCGACAGGTCGAACGGCGCCGCCATCAGCGCGGTCTTAGCCGCCTCCGCGGACGCGGAGCCGCGGATCGCGGCAATCACCTGGTCCAGGAGGTCCAGCGCCTTGAGCAGGCCCTCCAGGATGTGGGCGCGTTCGCGCGCCTTCTCCAGGTCGAACTCGGAGCGGCGGCGGATGACCTCGCGCCGGTGCTCGACGAACGCGTTCAACGACTCGACGATCGACATGGTGCGCGGCTGGTTCTCCAGCAGCGAGAGCATGTTCACGGCGAAGGAGGAGCGGAGCGCAGTGTGCTTGTACAACTGGTTCCGCACGGACGCGTACGTCGCGTTGCGCGATAGTTCGATGACGATGCGCATGCCGTGGCGGTCGGACTCGTCGCGCAGGTCGGAGATGCCCTCCAGGCGCTTGTTGCGCACCATGTCTGCGATGCGCTCGATGAGCGTGGCCTTGTTGACCTGGTAGGGGAGTTCGGTGACCACGATCTGCGTGCGGCCGGTCTTGGTCTCCTCGATCTCCATGCGCGCCTGCATCATCACGCGGCCGCGGCCGGTGCGGTAGGCGTTCAGGATCTCGGCGCGGTTGAAGATCATCCCCGCGGTGGGGAAGTCCGGGCCCTTGATGAGGCCCAGTTCGAAGACCTCGTCCACGGTCGCGCCCGGGTGGTCGATCAGGTGCGTGATCACATCGCAGAGTTCGTTCAGGTTGTGCGGCGGGATGTTCGTCGCCATCCCCACCGCGATGCCGGACGCGCCGTTGAGGAGCAGGTTCGGCAGCCGCGCCGGCAGCACCACCGGCTGGTCGATGGAGTCGTCGAAGTTCGGCGTGAAGTCCACCGTGTTGCGGTCGATGTCCGCCAGCAGTTCGAGGGCGATCGGGGCGAGGCGGCACTCGGTGTAGCGCATCGCCGCCGGTGGGTCGCCGTCGATGGAGCCGAAGTTGCCCTGGCTGGCGATGAGCGGGTAGCGCATCGAGAACGGCTGCGCCATGCGCACGAGGGCGTCGTAGATCGCGCTGTCGCCGTGGGGGTGGTACTTCCCCATCACCTCGCCCACGATGCGGGCGCACTTCTTGAACCCCGAGTTCGGCCCGACGCCGAGTTCCTGCATGCCGAACAGGATGCGGCGCTGCACCGGCTTCAGCCCGTCGCGCACGTCCGGCAGCGCCCGCGACACGATCACCGACATCGCGTAGTCGAGGTAGGACGCGCGCATCTCGTCCTCGACGCGACGTGCGGTCTCTCGTGGCGCCGGGGGGTTCTCGTTGACCATGGCGAAGCCTTCTCGCGGCGTGCGACGCGCGTCTGGACGGTCTCGTGCCGAGGGGAGTCGGTGCCCTCAGTTTACCAGCGATCCGGCCCTGATTCGAGGCGTCCGAGGGCATCCCTGACCGGAGGGCGCAGCACGCTGCGCCCCTACGCAACCTCTCTGATCCGGCCCCTTCCCCCTTGAGGGGGGAAGGCTGGGATGGGGGTGATCCGCTCTTACGACCCGCCGAGGATCACCGGGATGCGGTTCACCACGGCCGGGAAGCCCTCGCCGTCCGAGGGGTCCGGCGCTTCCACGATCAGGTGGCCGACCTGCGGCTCCGCCACCTCGTACTCCACGACGAACTCGAACTCCGCGTGGCCGTCCACGCCGCCGCCCATCGTGAAGCCCTCCGCGACGACATTGCCCTCGCGGTCCTCGATCTGCCACGTCACGTTCGACTCGAACGTGCGGGAGCAGCCGGAGATGGTCGCGCCGGAGGCGAGGCTGTCGCCCGACGACACGTTGCTCACGAAGACGAACGAGGCTTCCTCCGCCTCCGGCGCCAGGCCGTCGCAGCCGCCCTCGGGCGCCGCGGTCGCGGTCGCAGTCTCCGTCGCCGCCTCCGTGGGCGTGGCGGTGGCTGTGCTGGGCGGGGCCGTCGAGGTGGGCGCGATCTCGGTCGGCGTCGCGGCCGGGGTGCCCTCGGTCGGCGGGGCCGTGGTCGTCGGCGTCGTGGCGTCCGCGTCGGGCGGGTCGTCGTCGGTACAGGCCGCACCGAGGAGCGCGACCGCGCCGATGGCGGCCACGGCGAGACTGCGGCGGAGGGTGTGTCGGGAGAGACGGGTGGTCATGGTGAACCTCGTTCATGAGGGGCAGGCAGGTGGGCAGTTCCTTGTGGAACGTTTGAGCGCGCTCGGATGTTCCCGCGCCGCGGGGCAGATTGCCTCAGTGTGCCTGCCCGCCATCAACGCCGTTATCGGGGAGCGCCTCCAGCCGCGCGACGTACGACGAGGGCAGCCCGAGCGCCTGCGCGCCTCGGACGATGGTCTGCTTGTACGCGGGCGACGGAAGGAACCCCGCCATGTCCGGCGCGGCTACCTGGTACGACCGGCAGCGCACGATGTCGCCGGCGGGCGTGCTCACTTCCACTGTCAGGCGCCGGTAGGCGGGCGGGTCGCGGAACACGCCCTCCTGCGCGTCGAGCGCCCTCGAGTGCTCGCCGTCGATCGCCCAGAGCGCGCCCCAGGTCTCGTCGCCCGGCGCCTCGAGGATGTCGCCCACGCCACCGAGCCACGACCGCTTCGACTCGATGCTGAACGCCAGGCGGTAGTCCGCGAGGCGGGCGATGCTCACGAGATGCGCGCTGGGGCAGTGCATGCGCAGGCGGGCCGCGTCCAGGTTGGAGCCGTAGGCGAAGTAGAGGAACGGCGCGTCCGGCGCGTCTGGCGCATCGGGGGCGGCGTCAGGCATGGCGCGGCTCGCGGCAGGCCTCGACGAACGCCTCGAAGAGCGCAGTGGATGCGGCGGCGTGGGCCGGATCATCCGTCATCTCCGCGCGCTCCGGGTGCCACTGCACGCCCAGCGCCCACGGATGGCCGGGCGCCTCGATCGCCTCGACCACGCCGTCCGGCGCGATGCCCGTCGCGAGCATGTCCGGCGCGAGGCCGCCCGCGACCACGGCCTGGTGGTGGCGCGAGTTCGTCAGGACCGCGTCGCGGCCGGTGACGGCGTGTAGCAGCGAGCCCGCCCGCACCTGCACCTCGTGCCAGCCGGACGCGATCGACACGCCGTCCTCGCCGCGCCGCGCCCGATGCGGCTCGCGCTCCTCCAGGTGCTGCACCAGCGAGCCGCCGCGCACCACGTTCATCAGTTGGAAGCCCCGGCAGATGCACAGCAGCGGCACGTCCGCCAGCAACGCGTACTCGATCAGCGCTCCCTCGATGTCGTCGCGCGCGCGGTTCGTGGCCGTGACGCGCTCGCCCTGCGGCTCGCCGTAGCGCGCGGGGTCGATGTCGATGCCGGCGGTCACGAGGACGCCCGCGTGCCGCGGCAGCGTGGCGACATCGAGCGGGGAGCCCTCCAGCACCGCGCAGTCGAAGACGGCAGGCGTCCCGCCGGCCGCCTCGATGCAGCGGGCGTAGTCGCTCCAGTCCTCGCCGGGGACCTCCTCGGCGCGGGTGATGAGTACGGTGGGGCGTTCCGGCATGACCGCGATCGTACCGCGCGCACTTCTCGCGGAGGCAGGCGGCAAGGGGCCCGGTCAGACGCACCGTTGACGTATGCCTATATCGACATATACTGACGCCATGGCACGAGCAGCGACCACCTCCGACGCCTTCAACGCAATCGCCGAGCCGCAGCGGCGGGCGATCCTCTCGGCGCTCAGGGGCGGAGAGCGCCCGGTCCTGGACCTCGCGGCTGAACTGCGGATCAGCCAGCCGCGCGCCTCGAAGCACCTGCGCGTGCTGCGGGAGGTCGGGCTCGTACGTGTCCGAGAGTCCGGCCAGCAGCGGTTCTACGCGCTCGAAGCGGACGGACTCCGGCCGATCCACGAGTGGGTCGGCGGTTTCGAGGAGTTCTGGAACGAGAGCCTGGACCGCCTGAACGCCTACGTCCAGGAGTTGAAAGAGGAGGACCACCGATGACTGAAGACGCAGCAATTGCGGAGCGGACGATCGAGATCAAGCGCATGATCGATGGCCCGCGACACCTCGTGTTCCGGGCCTTCTCGGACGCACGGCACCTCGATCGCTGGTGGGGCCCGGACGGGTTCACGACGGCCACGCGGTCGTTCGAGTTTCGCGCCGGCGGGACCTGGGACTTCGTGATGCACGGGCCGGACGGGACCGACTACCAGGAGTGGATCGAGTGGCTGGAGATATCAGCACCGGAGCGCATCACGATGCGCCACGGTGAGCGCCCGGGCGACCCCGATGCGATGGAGGGGGTCATCACGTTCATCGACCGCGGCGATCGCACCGAGGTGGTGCTGACGACCGTGTTCCCGTCGAAAGCGCTGCGCGATCGAGCGGTGCAGGAGTTCCACGCGGTGGAGGGCGGCGAGCAGACGCTCGGCCACCTGGCGGCGTTCGTCGAGGGTGGCAACGTATCTGCTGCCGGCGAGGGGACGCGCTGATGGCCGGCTCCGTGTTCGTGAGCGTCGGCATGTCCATTGACGGCTTCATGGCGCCGGCGCTGCCTGGGGACGACCCGAACCCCGCGCGGACGGAGCACTGGATGGAACTCCACCGCTGGGTGTTCCAGCAACGCTTCTTCCGCGAGAACCTTCACCTCGGCGAGGGCGGCGAGACGGGAGCGGACAACGCCATCCTGGAAGCCACCTTCGCCCGCACCGGTGCGAGCATCATGGGCAAGCGCATGTTCGAGGCCGGCGAGCAGGGCTGGCCGGAGGAGGCGCCGTTCCACACGGCGGTGTTCGTCCTGACCCACGAGCCGCGCGAGCCGTGGGAGCGCCCCGGCGGCACTACCTTCCACTTCGTCAATGACGGCATCGAGAGCGCCCTCCAGCAGGCACGCGAGGCCGCCGGGGAGCGCGACGTCCGGATCGCCGGCGGCGGCGAAACGATCGTGCAGTATCTGAACGCCGGGCTGGTGGACGAATGTTCGATCGCGCTCGCCCCCATGGTGATGGGAGCCGGCATCCGCCTGTTCGAGGGTGTCGATGCCGATCGAGTGCGACTCGAACCTGCCGAGGTCGTCGACTCGGCGCTCGTGACGCACCTGCGGTATCGCGTCACCACTGCTTGACCGCGCACACGCAGAAGCCCCGGGCGTATCGCCGGGGGCTTCCTCGTATCAGTCCGTGTCGCCGGCCGGCGGACGAGGGCGTCTGCCGGCCCGAACGACTCGCGCGGTGCTTACCGCTTCACCACCACCAGCGGGGTGTCGGCGTCGATGCCGCCCGAGAAGGCAGCCGCGAAGTCGGCGTTCACGAACACCGGCGCGCCGACGACGTGCGTCACGAATGCGCCGTCCACCGTGGCGACCACGGTGAGGACGCCCTCGGCGTTCGCCGCGGCGACCAGGTCGTCCAGCGACCCGCCGCTGAACAGCACCAGCGAGGAACCGACGGCCGCGATGTCACCGGAGAACGAGCCGTCGCCCTCGACGTCCGCGCTCACGTTGGCCAGCACCGGGAACGTCAGCGCGCCGTCCAGGTCCACGTTGCCGTTGACGGCGTCGGTCACCGCCAGGTCAACCGTGGCGCCGTCGAACGTGGCGTTCGCGTTGGTCTCGTTGTAGACGGACACCCACAGGTGCTCCCCGTCCTCGATCGCGCGGTCGAGGTCGATCGAGATGTCCGAGTGCGCGCCCGCGTCCGTCAGCGCTGACACGCCGATGACGTCGCCCGCGGCCGCCTCGGTGCCCTCGTGGACGACGATGTAGCCCGCCGCGTCGAGCGTGGCGGACGGCACCGTGAACGTGGTGCTCGCAGCCGCGTCGACCGTGACTTCGCTGTCGACAGTCAGGTCCGCAGCCATCGCCGCGCCCGGTATCGCCAGCGCGCCGGCGGCGACCAATGCGCCCAGGCCGGTCTTCAGGTTGCTTCGGATCATGGCACTCCCCTTCGAGGCGTACGTACTCCCGTGGTTGGGCTTCCTATGGGAAACGACCGCCCACGGCCCTCGTGACGCCCCGTGCGCCCGGATTCGTTGCATCCCCGTGACAGTTTGATGACAGACGCCGCGCCGCGATCCATACGTGATGGACGCGCGCGCGACCACCGCCGCGCACAGCCCTCGGCAGTCCCGGCCGTAGAGGGCGCAGCGTGCTGCGCCCTCCGCCGGGCGCACGCGGACCATCAGGTGGGATCGAGGCAGGTGTGTGGTCGGGGTGCCCAGATTTGAAGGAGTCGCGTTTCAGGCGTCGGAGGCGGTCGCCTCGCCCGGGGACAAGCGAGGCGGTGATAGGCTCCGCGAGGAACCGGCAGTCACGGAGGACTCATGTCAATCTTCGGCTTCTATTTCGTCGGCAATCTCCTTCGCGAAGCCGGGTGGCCGCGAAAGCGCGGTCTCCTCGGCAGCGAGTCCTACGATCCGCGGGTGGTGGACATGGCAACGAGCCAAATGATCGAGTGGGCTGCCGCGGTGGCGGCGGGGCGTCCAAACCGCGGCCTGCAGATGATCGCCGAGGTGCTCGGCGACCGTGACTGGAGCAGCGAGGACGCCCCGAAGATCACGGTCTTTCTCGACGGCGCACGAGACACGTGGGGAAAGGCTGGAGCCGGCCCCTCGGACGACATCGGGTCGGCCGAGTTCGCAAAACACTAGAAGTCAATGTCGGTGAAGGACTTCACCGATCCGCAGGTCAGGAACATCTTGGAGCAGCTGTGCCTCGAAGCTCTTCTCTGGGGATTCGATCGGCCTGCGGCCTTCACCGACTGGTACCAACTCAAGATGAAGGGTGACGCACACGAGAACCCGAGACGGGAAGAGGCCGGTCTTCAGATCGATGCGCCACCGCCCCTCGATCGCTTCTTCGCGATTAGCGATGAGTTGCTGAGCGCGTATGAGGCAGAGATTGGGAGCCTGCGTCCGATTCCGGAGCGACTCTTGGATGACGCTCGTTCACTTGGACGGACGATCGCCTAACCGTTTGAGTCGGGTATTTGGTTGACTCTGCCGCGTCGCTAACGCGCGCGGGTTTCATTGGACCACGTGGGCGCCTGGCAGGTCTGTGTGCCCGATAGGTAACCCATGCGGCGCTGCTCGGCCGAAACCCCTGCAAACACTGGAGATTGTGTGGTCGGGGTGCCCAGATTTGAACTGGGGACCTCTTCGTCCCGAACGAAGCGCTCTGCCAAGCTGAGCTACACCCCGAGCGCCGGCCTGACGATCGCGCACGCGCGAGAGGCCGGGTTTCGGATCGTAGCATCGAGGCCCCCGAGCCGCGAGCGCGCCTCGATCCTCCGGCTCGCGCGCCCCGTCGAGCGCCCGCGACGCGCCGTCGAGGTCGCGCGGGAGTGGGGGCGTGGCCTAGTATCGCTGTCGGCGGGTGGGAGAGGGGTCGCGGCACGTGCCCGGACCACGCTTGAACGGACGGCGTCCTCGCCTCGCCGCCGCCGTCATCCTTGCCTTCGCGCTCTCGGCGTTCGCCTTCGGCGGCACGCCCGCTGCGTCCCAGGTCGCCGACCTGGGCGACGAGAACTCGTGGATCCGCATCCAGAACGTGGGCACCGAGGCGGCCGCGGTCGAACTCGACTTCTACGACAACGCCGGCAACCTCGTCGCCACGGACGCCTGCCCGAGTTCCGGCAACTGCGACGCGCTGCCCTCCGGCTTCGGCCGCACGTTCTTCCAGCAGACGCTCACCAGCCTCCCCAACGGCTATCGAGGTTCGGCGTACGTGACGGCGGACCAGCCGTTCACCGCGCTCCTCTCGCGCGACGTGCTGCGCACGGACGGCGAGTTCCAGATCGCGGGCGACGCGCTCCGCCTCGGCCCCGGCGCGTCGAGGCACGCGCTGCCGTGGGTGGCGAACAACGTGCGCTACGCCTCCCGCATCGTGGTGCAGAACACCAGCGACGCGCAGGGAACGTGCGCGCAGATCCAGTACTACGCGCAGGGATCGACGTCCGTGTCGGTCGTGGACCCGGCGACGCCGTCCTCGCAGTGCCCCAACGGCGGGCAGTACCTGGCGCCGCGCGCCTCCTGGGTGCGGGACGAGTTCAGCCTGCCGGTGCCCGGCGGCTTCGATGGGTCGGCGGTGGTGGTGGCGCAGTCCGCGTCGGGCGGCGCGTCCGCCGGCTCCTCGCAGATGCAGGTGTCCGTGGACACCCGCGACCGCCTCGACGCCGGGCTGGCGACGTACCGCGCGATCTCGGAGGACGAGACGAGCCGCGTGGTGCTGCTGCCGCTGGTGGACCGCAACTCCAGCGAGGGTCAGAGCCGCTTCACCACGCGCTTCCGCATCATGTCCGCGCAGCCGGGCGTCCCGAACGAGGTGACGCTGCTGTTCACCGGCCGCACCGAGTCCGGCGCAGAGTTCGAGGCGGAGCACACCCTCACCGTCTTCGGCTCGCTCACGTGCGACCAGCGGCTGGGCGGTGCGGCGGGCTGCCTGCCGGACGGCGTCACGCTGCCGGACCGCTTCTCCGGCACCGTGCGCATGCAGGCCGTGGAGCCCGTCGCCGTCATCGCGCAGCGCGTCTCCACGGACGGCTCGCTCGCCGACTATCGAGGGTTCACCGCGGAGGAGGCGTCCACGCAGGTGGTGCTGCCGGTGGTGAACAAGAACTACGGCCCCTTCGGCGCGGCCAACGGCTGGAACTCCTGGTTCCGCGTGCTCACCTTCGACGGCTCGGTCGCCAATGTGTACGTCGTCTACTACTCGAAGGCCTACCCCAACGGCCTCTTCCCGTCGGGGCCTGTGAGCATCACCGGCCAGCAGACCTTCCGCCAGTGGGAGAACCGCCAGTTGCCGAACGGCTGGGTCGGCAGCGCCGTCATCGTGGCGGACCGCCCGGTCGTGGTCGTCGCCAACCTCGAGAGCGACGTGTTCGAGGGCGACCCGGTCATGCTCTACAACGGCGTGTCGCTTGAGTAGCGCCCCGCGCTCCGGCGGCTGGCGCTCGCGCTCCGGCGCATCGAGGGGCCGGCGTGGCCCCTCCACGATGCGGGCGGCGCCGCTGACGACCGCCCAGGTGGTGAAGCGCTACAGCGCCGGCCCGCAGACGGGCGTGTTCACGGACGGATCGTGCTCCGGCAACCCTGGGCCGGGCGGCTGGGGCGTGGTGTACGTCCTCGACGGGCGCGTGCTCGCGCAGGAACACGGCGCGGACCCGGCGACGACGAACAACCGCATGGAGTTCATGGCGATGATCCACGGCCTGGGCATGCTCGGCCCGGACGAAGCGATGGACATCTACACCGACTCGCAGTTGGTCGTGAACACACTCACCCAGTGGGCCGCCGGCTGGGAGCGCAACGGCTGGAAGCGCCGAGCCGGCGAGGTGAAGAACCTCGAACTCGTCCGCGAGGCGTACGCCCTCCTGAAGGAGCGCCCCCTCGCGCGCATCCAGTGGATCCGCGCCCACGACGGCTCCCTCTGGAACGAATACGCAGACGCCCTCGCCACCGCCTACATGCGCACCGAGGTCTGAGCACCGGCCGTCCTCCCGCGCCCCGCGCCGCCCCGCCCAACTCCTCCGCCCAGCCCCGCCCAGCCCCGCCCCTTCCCCCTCCGTCTCCGGCCCCTTCCCCCTTGAGGGGGGAAGGCTGGGATGGGGGTGATCCGCGCGCGCCACC
>JBBDIC010000164.1:0-10426 GCA_040880625.1 Dehalococcoidia bacterium
GCGATCGCGATCGCCCTGCCCATGGCGTGGATCGTGGAGCGCTCGGACCTGCCGGGGCGGCGCCTGGTGGGCGTGCTGGCGGCGCTGCCGCTGGCGATCCCGTCTTACGTCGGCGCCACCGCATTCATCGCCGCGCTCGGCCCTCGAGGGATCGTGCAGGGCTGGCTGGCGCCGCTGGGCGTGGAGCGGTTGCCCTCGATCTACGGATTCGCCGGGGCGGCGCTGGTGCTGACGCTGTTCACCTATCCGTACCTGTTCCTGATGCTGCGCCCGGCGCTGGCCGCCGCCGACCCGCGCGTGGAGGAACTCTCGCGCACGTTCGGCTACAGCCGCTGGATCACGTTCCGGCGCGTCATCGCGCCCGGACTGCGGCCGGCGCTCACCTCCGGCAGTCTGCTGGTGGCGCTGTACGTGCTGTCGGACTTCGGTGCGCCGTCGCTGATGCGGTTCTCCTCCTTCACGCGCGTGATCTACGTGCGCTACACCACCACCTTCGACCGCTCCACGGCGGCGGCGCTGGCGCTGCTGCTGGTGGCGCTCGCGCTGGCGGTCGTGGCGCTCGAGGTGTGGTCGCGCAGCCGGCGGCGGATGGACGCGATCCGCGACGCTGGACGACCCGCGCCCGTGGCGCCGCTGGGCCGCTGGCGCTGGCCGGCGTTCGCGTTCGTCGGGACGGTGCTCGGCCTCGCGCTGGTGCTGCCGCTCACGGTGCTCCTCTACTGGTTCGTGCGCGGCGTGGGCGCCGGCGTCGCCTTCCGAGGTGCGGGCGGCATCGTCTTCGACTCGGTCGCCGCGGCCGGGCTGGCGGCGGCGGTGGCCGTGACGGCCGCGCTGCCGGTGGCGCTGCTCGCCGTGCGCCATCGAGGGTGGTTCAGCCGCTCGGTGGAGACGGCGTCCTACACGGGCTACGCGCTGCCGGGGCTGGTGGTGGCGCTGGCGCTGGTGTTCGCCGCGGTGCGCGTGTCGTGGCTCTACCAGACGCTGCCGTTGCTGGTGATCGCGTACGTGCTGCTCTTCCTGCCGCAGGCGATCGCCGCCACCCGCGTGTCGCTGGAGCGCATCCGCCCCTCGATGGAGGAGGCGGCGCGCGGCCTCGGGCGGCGGCCGTGGGAGGTGCTGACGTCGATCACGCTGCCGCTGGCAGGGCGGGGGATGCTGGCGGGCGCGGCGCTCGTGTTCCTCACGACGATGAAGGAACTCCCGGCGACGCTGATCCTGGCGCCCACGGGCTTCCAGACGCTGGCCACGCGCACGTGGACGGCGACCAACGACGCCCGGTTCGCGGAGGCAGCGGCGCCGGCGCTGCTGCTGGTCGCCATCTCCGCGGTCGCCCTCGTCGCATTCCGGCTGGGGACGAGCCGGTCCGCGTGACCGACCGCCACGAGCAGGACCGCGCCGGGCACGGCCGCCACGAGCGGAGCGCGCCGCCGCCGGCGGTGAGCGCGCAGGGCGTCGCGTGCAGCCTCGGCGGGGTGGAGGCGGTGAGCGACCTCACGCTGGAGGTGGCGGCGGGCGAACTGTTCGCGATCCTCGGGCCGTCCGGCTGCGGCAAGACGACCTCGCTGCGCCTGATCGCCGGCTTCGAGGCGGCGACGCGCGGTCGCCTGGCGCTGTTCGGCGAGGAAGTGGTGGCGCCCGGCCGCTTCGTCCCGCCGGAGCGCCGGCGCGTGGGCATGGTCTTCCAGGACTACGCGCTCTTCCCGCATATGAGCGTGGCGGAGAACGTGGCGTACGGCCTGCCGAAGTCCGCCGGCCGCCCGCAGCGGGTGCGCGAGGTGCTGGAACTGACGCGCCTCGCCGGCCTCGGCGACCGCGATGTCCACGCGCTGTCCGGCGGCGAGCAGCAGCGCGTGGCGCTGGCGCGGGCTCTGGCGCCGGGGCCGCGCATCCTGCTGCTGGACGAGCCGTTCTCCAACCTGGACCAGTCGCTGCGCGCGCGCGTGCGGGGCGAACTGCGCGAGATCGTGAAGCGCGCCGGGGCCACGGCGATCCTCGTGACTCACGACCAGGAGGAGGCGCTCTCCATCGCAGACCGCGTGGCGTTCATGTGGCGCGGGCGCGTGGAACAGGTGGCGACGCCGGACGAGATCTACACGACGCCGGCCACCGTGCACGCGGCGGACTTCATCGGCGACGCGAACATCCTGCGGATGCGCGCGGAGGACGGCGTGGTGCGGTTGCCCTTCGGCGACCTGGAGGCGCCGCCGGGTGTGACGGACGTGGCGGTGGTGATCCGGCCGGAGGACGTGCAGATCCTCCCGGGCGGCGTGTACGGCCAGGTGGTCGCGCGCGAGTACTACGGCCACGACCAGGTGCTGCACGTACGCCTCGAGGAGGCGGGCATCGACCTGCGCGTCCGCGTCGCGCCGCACGAGCGCCTCGGCGGGGCGGGGCCGATCTCGCTCGGCCTGCGCGCCACGCCGCTCGTCCTGCCGGACGAGGACCGCGCGCCCTCCGCCTGAGGCGTCACGGTACGATCGGCGGATGCTCTCGATCGCCACGACCCGACCGAACGTCGCGCCCTCGCCCGTCGAGGCCCCGATCGAGGATCCCACCGGCGACGTGGCGACGCGGCCGGAGCACCTCTGGCGGCTGGTCCTGCTGGACGACGACCATCACACCTATGAGTACGTGATCGAGATGCTGGGCGCGATCTTCGGGTACGGCCCGGAGAAGGCGTTCGCCCTGGCGCGGCTGGTGGATTCCCACGGCCGCGTGACGCTGATGACCGGCCCGCGCACAGACTGCGAGGCGAAGCAGTCCCGGATCCACGCCTACGGCGCCGACCCGCGCATCCCCGCATCGAAGGGCTCGATGACCGCGATCGTCGAGGACGCCGGCGCGCCCTAGGGTTCCGGCGTAGGCGACGCCGCCGCGCCGAAGACCGGGTGCACCTCCAGCGCGACGCGTACGGGGCGGCCGAACTCCGCCGCCAGCGCCTGCGCGAGGTCGCCCGCCGCGCGCTCCTGCAGGCCCTGGCGCGAGGCGACGGTGAGCGCGACCTCGATCGCGCCGTCCACCTCGGTGACCGCGAAGTCCTGGAGGTCGGTGGCGGCGGGGAGCCACGCCTCGATCACCGTCTCGACGGCGCGTTCGCGCTGGGCGGCGACGCGGTCCTGGTTGCCGAGCACGACGACGGCGGCGAGCACGAGCGACAGCAGCGCGCCGATCATGACGAGGCCGCTGAGGAACGACCGCACGCGCCCGAAGCGCTGCACCTCCGGGCGGAAGCCGAACCACAGGAAGATCACCGCGGACGCGCCCGCGATGGCGACGAGGTTCATCAGATAGAGCACCAGCGCCCGGAGCCCCTGCGCCCACTCGCCGGCGCCGAGGGTGATCGCGGACGCCGCCAGCGGCGGCACGAGCGAGGCGGCGATCGCCACGCCGGGCAGTGCGGCGGACAACTCGCGGCGTCCGAAGGCGTACGCGCCGGCCGCGCCGGACAGCAGCGCCACCATCAGGTCCAGGCCGCTCGGATCCGTGCGCGCCACCAGTTCGTCGCTCAGGCCGGTGGGCGGCAGGAGCACCCCCACCATCAGCCCCACGCCGAAGCCGACCAGCGTGCCCTTCAGCATCGCCACCAGCGCGAGGCGGATGAAGCGCACGTCCCCGTACACGACCGCCAGGCCGAGCGCGACCGTAGGCGCCATGAACGGCGCCACGAGCATCGCGCCGATGATCACGGCCGCGCTATCGAGCAGCAGCCCGAGCGCCGCGATCGCCGTCGCCAGCACCGTGAGCGCCAGGAACTCGCGGTCGGCGCGCGACTGGCGGCGGAGGTCCGTGTACACGTCCACGCGTTGGCGCGCGTCCAGCGTGCCCAGCCAGAGGTAGATGCGGTCCAGCAGCCGCCGCACGCGCACCACGGCGCGGCGCTGAGGGCCGTTCACCACCACCAGCGGCTGCCCGTCCAGCCGCTCCGCCAGGTCCTCCGGGAGGTGCGGCGACAGCAGGCCGGGCACCACGCCCTCCACCGGCACGTCCATCACCAGCACGTCGTACGGGTGTTCCTCCACCTGCTCGATCATGGCGCGCTCGCGGGACTTCGAGGCGACCGTCGTCACCTCGTACGACCCGGGGCCGAGGATGTCATCCAGCCGTTCCCGCAGGCCGTCCGAGGGCTCGCCGCCGGCCCGCTCGTGGACGTCCAGCACGTCCAGCCGCGCGCCATCGCCCAGCAGCGCGCGGGCGGCCTCCAGCGCGCGCGGCGACGGCTCCCGCTCCGAGGGGACGACGAGCAGCGACTTCACGTCGCGCCCGGCCAGCCCGCCCAGCACCAGCCACGCCTCGCACGGCGGGTCCAGGAACAGCCGCCGCGCGTACCGCGCCGTGGAGCGCAGCGCAGCGCGCTCGTCCGCGGTGCCGGCGTCGGGATCCGGTTCGTCGTGCCAGGGGAGGATCAGCAGCGCGGCGTCCATCTGCCGCGCGAGCCCTTCGAACTCGATGTCCGGGCGTCCCCAGCGGTGCGTCACCTCCACCTCGACGCCGGCGAGCGCGTACTCCTGCGCGACCGCGTCCGTCGTGTCGGCGTGCTCCATGCGCGCCGTGCCGCCGCCGCCCTCGGGGTCGTCGCCGTTCCCGCCGTCCTCGTCGTCCTCCGCCCGGACGTGCGCGACGACGAGGCGGGCGTCGCGGTCGGCCGCCGCACGGCTGGCGACGGGCACGAGGCTGCGCGCCTCCTCCGGCGAGGTGACGCCGACGAGCACCGTGGCCCGGGAGGGCGTGTCGATGGTCGGGGATGCCTCGGATGGCTGTTCCACGGCGGGAGTATCGCAGGCGCCCGCGGCGTCTGTAAGGCGTAGCCGCCTATGCACGTTCGTAATATGATGCGTGCGGCGGGACGGGAGAGGGGTCAGCAGTGAACCTGGAGTCCATCGAACCGAACTATCTGATCGCGCTCATCGGCGGCGTGGCGTACTTCGCGGTCGGCTGGGCGTGGTACTCGCCCATGCTGTTCACGGACCGCTGGCTGGCCGCGCAGGGCAAGACCCGCGAGGGCACGGCCACCGCGCCCGAGGTCGTGCCGCTGGCGCTGAACCTCGTCGCCTCGATCGTGGTGGCGATGGTGGTGGCGGCGATCTACGAGTGGGGCGGCGGCGACGGCGTCGTCGACGGCATCGTCGCGAGCCTGATCGTGAGCGTCGGCGTGGTGGCGATGGAGGCGTTCAAGGGCATCGCGTACTACGCGCAGACATGGATGCTGTACGCGATCAACGTGGCGTACGCCATCGTGGGCATCGGCGTGGCGGGCGCGATCTACGGGGCGTTCGCCTAGCGCCCGGGTCTGGTCGGACCCCGCAGAACACCCCCATCCCACCTTCCCCCGTCAAGGGGGAAGGAGCCGGAATTCGGAGGGGGACGGAGGCAAGGGGGAGGCTGCCGACGCCCTCCCTCTCCTCGGTCGCGGCTAGCGGCCGGTGAATTGCGGCGGGCGGCTCTCGAGGAAGGACGCGCGGCCTTCGGCGACGTCTGCCGAGGGGCGCAGTTGCGTCTGCGCGGCCCACTCGTACTCCACCTGCGACTGTAGGTCCGCGCCCCAGGCGTGGCGGACTTCGCGCTTCATCCACATCATCGAGAGCGGCGCGCCCTGCACCAGTTGCGCCGCCACCTCGAAGGCGCGGTCCAGCGGGGCGTCCACGAGTTCGTTGCCGAGGCCGAGCGCGACGGCCTCCTCCGCGTACACGTCGCGGCTGGTGTAGAGCAGTTCCAGCGCCTTCGCCGGCCCCACCAGCCGAGGCAGGTGGTAGGTCATGCCGCAGTCCGGGCTGAGCGCGCGCCGGCCGAAGACCGTCACGAACCGCGCCTGCGGCCCCAGGTAGCGGATGTCGAACGAGAGCGCGAAGGCGTAGCCCGCCCCCGCGCACACCCCGTCGATGGCCGCGATGGTGGGCTTGTCCAGCCCCGGCATGGCCAGGCCGATACGGGAGATGCCCATCGTGTCCGTCGCGGTGGCCTCGGGTGTGCGCTCCGGGTCCGCCGGGTTGCGGTTCGCGAGGTCGGCGCCGGCGGAGAAGCCGCGCCCCTCGTGCGATCCGATGACCACGCGCACGTCGTCGTCCACCTGGAGGCGGCGGCCGAGTTCCACGATCTCCCAGAAGGTCTGGGTGCGCATGGCATTCAGGACCTCCGGGCGGTTGATGCGGAAGTGGCCGATGCCGTCCTGTACCTCCACGATCAGATCCTCGAAGTCGTCGTACCGAACTGCCATTGCCCTGCCTCTTTCCCGCGACCGCCGGCCGTGAGGTTCTAGCACACCCCACCGCCCGAGGCGTAGCGGGGCGCGTTTGCGGGCCACCGGCGCACGCGTCATGCTCACTCCGGCCTCCGGCCCCCTCCCCCTTGAAGGGGAGGGTTGGGGTGGGGGTGATCCGGCGTTCGGCGCCGGACGCATCGATGGGACGTGCGCATGATCTCGAAGGGCCGTGCCGCCGTGACGGGGTCCGTGGGCGGCTTCGTGTCCGGCCTCACCGGTATCGGCGGGGGCACGGTGATGGTGCCGCTGCTGACGGGCCTCCTCGGCATGCCGCAGCGTCGAGCGCACGCGACGTCGCTGGTGATCGTGGTGTTCGCGGCGCTGGCAGCCGTCACGCAGTACCTGTGGCGCGGCGAGGTGGAGTGGCCGCTGGCGGCGGCGCTGGCCGTGGGCGCGGTGGTGGGCGCGCAGATCGGCGCGCGCACCATGCAGAACATGCCGGACCGAGCGCTGCGGATCGTCTTCGCGACGTTCTTGCTCTTCGTCGGGCTGCGCCTGGTGATCTGGGGCTAGCGGTGGACATCATCGACGGCGACGTGCTCGTGGCGCTCGCGATCGGCCTCGTGGGTGGGGCGTTCGGCGGGCTGCTGGGGATCGGGGGCGGGACGCTGTTCGTGCCGGCGCTGGTGCTGATCCTGGGCACGGAGCAGCACGTGGCGCAGGGCGTCTCGCTGGCGGTGATCGTGCCCACGGCGATCTCCGCGACGCAGGCCAACATCCGCGCCGGCTTCGTGGACACCACCGTCGCGAAGTGGGTGACACCGCCGGCGGTGCTGCTCGCGTTCGGCGGCGCGTTCGTGGCCGGGCTGCTCGACGGGCCGACGCTCAGCCGCATCTTCGGCGTGGTGGTGATCTACGTAGGCGCCCGCACGCTCATCACCACCGCCCGCACGGTCCGCCGCGAGCGCGCGGAGGCGTCCGCGCAGGCGTCCGCAGAGGCGTCGAGGTAGGCGGTCAGCCTCGGAGCACGGTGACGGCGACGAAGGCCGCGTACGCCACCAGCAGGGCGGCGCCCTCGCGGCGCGGGATGCGGTAGCGCGGCCATGCGAGGGGCACCAGGACGGCCGCGCTCAGTATCAGCACGGGGAACTCGAACTGGTACAGGACACCGGGCGCCGGCAGGCCGGTGACCACCGCGGCCGCGCCGGCCACGCCCAGCAGGTTGAAGATGTTGGACCCCACCACGTTCGCCACCGCGATCTCGTGCTCGTTCTTGAACGCCGCCAGGATGCTGGTGGCGATCTCCGGCAGGCTCGTCCCCACCGCGACGATCAGCACCCCCACGACGAACTCGCTCACGCCGAACTGCGTCGCCATGGACGTGGCGGCCGCGACGATCTGGTCCGCCCCCACCGCGAGCGCGACGAGCCCGCCGAGGATGAGCGCGGCGTCCGTCGCCAGGCGACGCCCGGACATGCGCGCCGGCGGTGGATGGCTGGCCTCCTCCGCCTCGGCGGCCCCCGCCACCTCCGGGAACAGGCGCGGCGAGACGTACACGAACGCCGCAAGCGCGGCCAGCATCGCGACGCCCTCGATGCGGGAAAGGCCGCCACCGAGCGCGAACAGCACGGTGGCCGCGGTGGCCCCCAGGAGCACGGGGATCTCCCAGCGGATCAGGCGCGTATGCACGAGCGTGGGGTTGATGACCGCCGCGAGCCCCAGCACGAGCAGCACGTTGGCCACGTTGGAGCCGAGGACGTTGCCGAACGCCACCTCGGAGGAGCCGCGCAGCCCGGCGGTGATCGTGACCACGAGTTCCGGCGCGGACGTGCCGAACGCGACGATCGTGGCGCCGATGACGACGCGGCTGATGCCGAACCCGAGCGCGATCGCGATTGATCCGCGCAGCAGCACGTAAGCGCCCGCCAGCAGGAGCGCCACGCCCAACCCCAGCCGTAGAAGGTCAAGGAGCACGGCGACCAGCATCCCCGAGGCGCGCGCCGCGCTCAACCCCGCGCCCTCCGCCGCCAACCAGTGTCGGGCTACCATGGCCCTCGGAGGACGCCCCATGCCCAACAGCCGCGCCGCGATCGCGCTCACCGAGGACGAACAGCGCGAGTTGCTGTCGTCCGCGCGCGTCCTGCAGGTGGCCAGCCTCAACCCGGACGGCCGCCCGCACCTGGTGCCGATGTGGTTCGAACTGGACGACGAAGGCGTGCTCGCGTTCACCACCTACGGGACGGCGCAAAAGGTGCGCAACCTGGAGCGCGACCCGCGCGTCACCGTGCTGGCCGAGACGGGCGACGCCTACAACGAGTTGCGGGGCGTCTCGATCGACGCGCGCGCGGAGGTGGTGCGCGACCCGCACGTCACCGCGCGCACGCTCGCCCTCGTGGGCGCCAAGTACGCCGGCCGGCCCCGCCCGCCGGTGCAGGACATCGCCTCCGAGGCGCTGCCGGCGGCGGCGCACAAGCGCGTCACCGTGCGCATCCACCCGGAGCGCGTGCGCACGTGGGACCACCGCAAACTGGGATGAACGCCGTTCCGTCGCCGGACCTCGGATGGCCCGCCGCGACCTCGGACGCGCCGGTACGGCAGGAGGCGCTGCGTTCGCTGGAGGAGACGCTGCCGCCGTACGTGGTGGTGCTCCACAACGACGACGTGAACTCGATGGACCACGTGGTGCACGCGCTGCTCGTGTCCGTGCCGGAACTCGAGGTGCAACAGGCCGTGGAGGTCATGGTGGCAGCGCACACCCACGGCCAGGCGGACGTGGTCACGTGTCCCCTGGAGCGGGCGGAGTTGTACCGCGACCGCCTGGAGTCGCACGGCCTGACCGCAACGATCAGGAAGGCGTGACGGGGACGGGCGGGGCCGCCGGCCGTGCGGGCCTGCTTGGGCGCCGCACGAACCACACCACCACCGCGGCGAACACCCAGCACCCGGCGACGCCGAAGAACACGCCGGTGTAGTTGCCCACGAGGTCGCGGTAGCCCGCGACGATCAGCGGCGAACTGGCGCCGATGACGAGCGAGATCGGCATCGCCACGCTCCGCACCGCGCCCAGGTAGCGCCGCCCGAAGTAGGAGCCCCAGATGGTCTCCTGCAGCGGGATCTGCCCGCCGAAGCCCCAGCCGAGCATCACGTAGCCGAACACCAGCAGCGGCACGATGCCGTGCGTGGCCGCGTACACGATGAGCGCCATCGCCAGCCCCGACTGCACGAAGCCGGCCGCGGCCGCGTTTTTCGGCTGCATGTGCTCCGTGGTCCAGCCCCAGAACGGCTTGGAGAGGAGCGCCGGGAAGGACATCGCCACGGCCATCAGCGCCGCGAAGCCGTCGCTGAACCCGTTGTCCGTGAGGAACGGGATCGACTGGACGAGCATCACCTGGATGCCCACCCCGCCCAGGCCGAACGCAATGATGATCAGGTAGAGCGTGCGCGTGCGAAGCGCCTCGCCGCGGGTGAAGGAGTTGTCGTAGTCCGCCTGTGCGGCCGCGCCTCCGCCGGCGCGCATCTGCGCCTCGTCCAGGCCGTCCGGGCGCCAGCCGTAGTCCTCCGGCTGGCGGCGCATGACGAGGGCCACCGGCACGATCGCCACCAGCGCGATCAGCGCCAGCACACGCCACGCCGCCGGCCAGCCCCACTGCGCGATGAGGAACGTGGCAATGCCCGGAAAGAACATCCCCGCCAGCGACACGCCCATCGACGAGTAGCCGATCATCCGGCCGCGCTTCGTCACCCACCACTTGGACATGGTGACGTTGACCACCAGGTTGCCGATCAGCGCGGCGCCCACGGTGAACGCAACGCCTCGGAGGATCAGCCACTGCCAGAGTTCCGTGACCGATCCAGCCAGGAACAGCGACGCGGCGAAGATCACGACGCCGGTGAGCATGAACCGCCGCGCCCCGTGCCGGTCCACGCGCGCGCCGATGAAGAAGCCGACGAACGACATCACGAAGCGGCTCAGCGTCTGGGCCGTGAAGAAGTCCGTGCGCGTCCAGCCCAGGTCCTCCGTCATCGGCTCCACGAACGGGCCGACGATGGAGGTCATCATGGCGATGGTGATCAGTTGCGAGACGAACGCGCCGCCGAGGATCCAGTAGCCGTAGTAGAACCCCGGCCAGGGCGGCGGCGCGGGCGGCGGGCCCTCCGGCTCGGACGGCGCGACGGCGGCACGGTCGGTCACGGCCACGGACGGTCCCTCCAGGCCGGAGCGCGGTTCTG
>JBBDIC010000165.1:0-10336 GCA_040880625.1 Dehalococcoidia bacterium
GCCTCGTCCACCACGGGGCCGTCGGCGGCGGAGGCGTCGCGCAACGGCCGGTCGATCGGCTGGAGGACGGCCACCAGCGTCTCGGTGCGGCGGCGGTCCTTCTCGCGCAGCGCCTCCTCGAACTCCGCGTCGAGTTCGTCGGGGCGCAGCGTCGTGCCCATCTGGCGCTTCACCGCGTCGGTGGAGATCTCGATGATCTGCCCGGTCTCGTCGAAGCGCAGGCGCACCATCTCGGTCATGGCGTTGATCGACAGGACCTTCGCCTTGCCGGCGGGCGTGGTGAGTTTCTTGCCCACCTTCGGCAGCGTGCCCACGATCTCGCGGTACGCGTCCACCTCGAACGAGAGGCAGCAGAGGAGGCGTCCGCAGACGCCGGAGATCTTCGAGGGGTTGGGCGCCAGGCCCTGGTCCTTCGCCATCTTGATCGAGATCGCGGGGAACTCCGTCATCCAGGTGGAGCAGCACAGGCCGCGGCCGCACTGGCCCACGCCGCCGACCGCCTTGGCGCGGTCGCGGTCGCCCACCTGGTCCGCCAGCAGGTCCGGGATCTCCAGCGCACGCGCCACCTCGCGCTCGATGCGCGTGGCGATGTCGCTGCTGCTGTTCTCGTGCGCGGTGAACGTCAGTTCCGCGAAGGCCCCCGAGAGGTCGTAGGCGAGGCTCGCGACGCGCACCCGGGGGTCGACGCGCGTCGCGGCGGCCTGCGCGCGGGTGACATCCTCCTCCGCGCGCTTCTTCTGCGCGCGATGGCGCTCCACCTCGTCCGCGGCCGCGAGGCGGTTCACCACGCGCACGGGCCCTTCGAGGTTCGCGGAGACGACCTGGTCCGGCGTGAGCACGATCCAGCCGAGGCGTTCGCCGCGGTCGGTCGCCACGATCACGTAGTCGCCGATACCGAGCAGCAGGTCGCCCGGCGAGCAGTAGTGGAGCGGTCCGGCCTCGAGGTACCGGACGCCGACGATGTTCTGGTCCATGGGTCCGCTGGCGGCCTACCGGACGGCGGCCGCCTCGCGATCCTCCTTTCCGGCGAGCGGCCCGGTGAGGACCGGGAGGTCCAGCATCATGACCTCCAGCGCCAGTTGAGCATGTGTGTTGGCGAGCAGGTGCTCGCGCGCGGTCTGAACGGCGCGGAGCGCGCGGAGCGCCTCCGCCGGCGTGCAGACCGCGGCCTCGTCCAGGACGGCCTGGGGCAGGTGGGTGGAAGCGTCCGTGGAGGACGCGAGCAGCACATCGCGCCACCAGTCGCGCCAGAGGTCGATCGTCTGGAGGACGCTCTCGCGCTCGCGGTACCAGGCGGCGCCGAGCCGCTCGGCGTAGTCGAAGCGCTCGTTGCGGGATGCGCGCGCGAGGCGGCGCACCTCGGTGGCGACGGACTCGCGCAGGACGGCGAGCGTGGGGTCCGCGTGCATGCGCATCGCGGCGCCGTAGCGCCCGCGCGCGAGGCGTGCGAGGACGGCCGGCTCCACGCCACCGGCGGCGACGTCGGGGTCGGCCTCGAGCGCCGCGGTGAGCGCGGCGGTGGGCATGGGGCGCAGGGCGATCTCCTGGCAGCGCGAGCGGATCGTGGGCAGAAGGGCGTCCGGGTCCGCGGAGAGCAGCACGATCAGCACGTCCGCGGGGGGCTCCTCCAGCGTCTTGAGGATCGCGTGCGCCCCCTCCGGCTGCAGTTGGTCCGCCGTGTCCACGACGAAGATCCGTCGGGGGCTGGCGAAGGGCGCCAGCGACGCCACGCGCTCCAGGCGGCGCACCTGGCAGATGCGGATGCGCGTGGAGTTGTCCTGCTGGTGGTCGTGGTTGGACTCGTCGCACACGCCGCCGAGCGTGATGCGCTCGATGTCCGGGAGGTCGCCGGACTCGATCTGGCGCGCGGCGCGCGTGGTCAGGTCCGGCACGGTCGGATCGTCCGCGCTGGGGGAGACGAGCGTCTGCGCGAGCCGCTTCGCGAGCGCGCCCTTGCCGACGCCCTCCGGACCGCTGACGAGGTACGCGTGGGACAGGTGCCCGCCCGCGATCGCGCGACGGAGCGTGTCCACGGCGCGGTCGCAGCCGTAGAGCGACCAGGGGTTGGGCGCCGGGCCGCCCGCCGCCGCGCTCCCCTCGACAGGCTCAGGGTGAGCGGATGCGTGGTCGGGGGCGTCCCGCGGACCACCCCCACCCCAGCCCTCCCCCCTCAAGGGGGAGGGGGCCGGATCGGCGGAGGTGGCAGCGTCGCCCTGGGGGAAGCCGGGCATGGGCTCCGGCGCGTCAGTCGACATCGAGCGCCACCAGGTCCTCGAGCGTCTGGCGACGCCGGATGATGCGGGGCTCGCCGTCCTCGACCATGACGATCGGGGGGCGGTAGGCGAGGTTGTAGTTGGACTCCATGGCGACCTGGTACGCGCCGGCGGCGGGGACCGCGAGGATCTCGCCGGCGCGCAGGCGCGGCAACTCCGCGTCGCGGATCAGAAGGTCGCCCGACTCGCAGTACTTGCCGGCGATGGTGACGGTCTCCTCCGCCGGGTCCAGCGGCCGGTCGGCGGCGATGCCCTCGTAGCGGGCGCCGTACATGGAGGGCCGGATGTTGTCGGCCATGCCGCCGTCCACGGAGACGAAGGTGCGGACGCCCGGCACGAACTTGCGCGCGCCCACGGTGTAGAGCGCCACGCCGGCCCGCCCCACGAGCGAGCGGCCGGGCTCGATGGTCATGCGCGGGAGTTTCAGGCCGTGCTTGTCCGCCTCGCGCTTCAGCGTGCCGGCGATGACGCGCGCGTACTTCGCCGGCGTCTCCGGCTCCTGGTCCTGGCTGTAGGCCACGGCGAAGCCGCCGCCCGGCGAGAACTCGTCCACCTCGATGCCGAGGCGGTCACGGATGTCCGCCATGAACTCCGCGACGATCTCGATCGCCAGCGCGTACGGCTGCAGTTCGAAGATCGGGCTCCCGACGTGGATGTGCAGCCCGCGGAAGTCGAGGTGGGGCGAGTCCGCGATCGCCTTCACGGCGCGCTCCGCGGCCCCGGTCACGATCGGCAGGCCGAACTTGGAGTCCAGCAGGGCGGTGTTGGTCTTCTCGTGGGTGTGGCCGTCCACGCCGGGCGAGATGCGGATCAGCACCGGCTGCGTGACGCCCTCGCGGGCGGCGGCCGCCTCGACGAGCGCCACCTCGTCCTCGTTGTCGATCACGATGCGGCCGGTGCCGGCCTGGACCGCGAGCAGGAGTTCCGTGGCGGACTTGTTGTTGCCGTGGAAGTAGACCGTGGTCATGTCCACGCCGGCCGACTGGAGCAGCGCGATCTCCCCGCCCGAGACGGCGTCGAAGCCGAGCCCCTGCTCCGCGATGAAGCGCGCGAACGGGCGGTTGAGGAACGCCTTGCTCGCGTACAGCACGTGCGTGTCCGGGTACTCGGCGCGGAAGGCGCCCAGGTAGTCCTCGCACTGCCGGCGGATGGTGGCGGTGTCGTACACGTAGAGCGGCGTGCCGAAGCGCGCGACGAGATCGCGCACGTCGCATCCGCCAATGGCGAGGCGGCCCGCCTCGGACAGCGTGGCGCTGATGGGTAACACGTGAGCGAGCGGCAGAGTCGCCGCCGGCGATGCTGACATGAGGCCGGATCCCGCGGTTGAGGCGGGTGCGTCTGAACGTTGGAGTCGCCTCGCGACTACGCACCCAGCGGCGCGAGGCGTGCCGCTACCAGTATGCCACGCGCGGCAGGCCCCGCGCGAACCCGGCGGAGCGCCCGCGGCCGCCTCGATCTCCCGCGCCCGTGACGATCGCGTAGGCTGCGCGCGTAACGCATGGGGAGCGCTCGGAAAGCGGGGAGTTGATGGCGATCGAACCGGTTGGGGAGGCGGGCCCGTATGCGGCCCGGCTGGAGATCGATTACGCGCCAGGACACGGACGCCTGAGCACGCTGCTGCGTGTGTTCTACATCATCCCGATCTTCATCGTGTACGCGGTGCTGACGGGCGGCTTCGGCTCGGCGGCGGCTGACGGCGCCGAGAACGCGGGCGACGGCGGCGGAGGCGTCCTCGCGGGGCTCATCGTCGCGACGGCGCTGATGCTGGTGTTCCGCCGGCGCTACCCGCGCTGGTGGTTCGACTTCGCACGCGAGTTGACGCGCTTCGGCCTGCGCGTCTCCGCCTACGCCGCGCTGCTCACGGACGAGTACCCCTCGACGGTCGAGGAGCAGCGCGTGCGGCTGGAACTGGACTACCCGGACGCGGAGCGCGACCTGAACCGCTGGCTGCCGCTGGTGAAGTGGCTGCTGGCGATCCCGCACTTCATCGTGCTGATCGTCCTCGCCATCGGCGCCGTGCTGGCGACGGTCGTGGCGTGGTTCGCCATCCTGATCACGGGACGCTACCCGCGGGGCCTCTTCGACTACGTCGTGGGGGTGTTCCGCTGGGGGATGCGCGTGCAGGCGTACGCGTTCCTGATGCTCACGGACCGCTACCCGCCGTTCCGCCTCGGGCCGTAGGAGGCGGAGGCGGGGCGCGGCGATCGAGGTTGGATCGGTGAGTTCGAGGTAGGCGCGGATCACCCCCACCCCCGCCCTCCCCCCTCAAGGGGGAGGGGGTCGGAAGGGAGGGGAGGCGGACGGAAGAGTCCGCCCTAGTGCGGCAGCGCGGGCGTGTCGACGCCGGCGTAGAGGTAGCGGTAGACGGCGTAGTTCGCGGAGACGACCTCCAGGTAGGCGCGCGTCTCCGTGTAGTCCACGGCGTACAGGAAGCCGTCCGGGCCGCCGAAGGTCTGCGCCTTGAGCCACCTCGATGCGTTGCCGGGGCCGCCGTTGTAGGCGGCGAGGGCCGCGAGCATGTGGCCGTCGAACTGGTCGAGTTGCACGGCGAGGTAGTACGCGCCGAAGCGGAGCGCCGTGGCCGGATCCGACAGGTCGTCGAAGCGGAACTCCGGCATCTTCAGGTCGGAGGCGATGTACTGGCTCGTGGGCTCCATGACCTGGGTCAGGCCGAAGGCGCCCACGCTGGACCCGGCCAGCGGGAAGAACGCGGACTCCTGCCGCACCAGCGAGTAGAGCAGCAGCACCGGGATGCCGAACTCGTCGGCGGCGGCGGTCGCCTCCTCCAGATACGGGAGCGGGTAGGCGATCGCCAGCAGCGCAGGCGGGGCATCGAGCCGCTGGTGTGGGTCCAGGTTGCGCAGCACGCCGTTCGCGGAGGCCATGGCGATGTCGTGCAGGCCGCGGCGGCGCGCCTCGAAGGCCATGTCCACCAGGTCGTACGGCTCGTCGCGGTACTCGCTCACCACGGTGTTCAGGATGCTGCGCGCCACCGAGCCCTCGCCGGCGTCGAGGAGTTCCCACGCGAGCGCAACGTCGGAGTCGTCCATGATCGCGGTGGTGGCGGCGGCGTCGTGGGTGGCGTAGCCGCCGAGCCAGACCTTCACGGAGTCGCTGTCGTCGGCGATCGGCTGGGGGCGCTCGGCGGCCGCGGACGCGGGCAGCGGCCCCACGATGGCGTCACCACCAGCCGCGAAGACCGCGGCGTAGGAGGACGGGTCGAACGCGGCGGGCGGGAGCACGTCGGCGGCCGGGGCGCCGAAGCCGTTCACGAGCACGGTGTGCCAGTGGGACGCCTTCGCCGCGGCGGACGGCGACCCGCTGCGCGTGATCTCCGCCAGGCGCGCCGTCGCCTCCTGGCCGCTCCCGACCAGGCCGAGGGCGACCGCGGCGCGCAGGCGTGCGTCATCGATGAACGAGGAGGTGGGGTAGTCGCGGACGAGCAGGTCGTACTCGACGGCGGCGTCCTGCGGGCGGCCGAGTTCCTCCAGCACGCGGCCGCGCCAGTAGCGGGCGTCGTCCGCGAGGCCGCCGGACTCGGAGAACAGCAGCGAGCGCGAGTAGGAGGCGATGGCGTCGCTGCGGAGGTCGGAGCGCTCCTGCAGCGCACCGATGTAGAACCACGCCTGCGCCGCCTGCGAGGCGTCCAGCGCGCCGCGGCCCAGGAGGTCCAGGTAGCGCTTCTGCGCGCTCTCGTTGCGGTAGGCGCGGTACTCCACGTTCGCGGCGGTGAACTCGGGCACCTCGGCGCCCTCTTCCTCCAGCAGGTCGAGCGCGTTGCGCGCCGCGCCGGAGCCCGGGGCCGTGGTCATCGCGTCGCGCGCCGCGTCCTGCCAGCGAGGGTCGGCCTGATCGTGCAGGATGCTGGCGCGCCGCCAGCGGGCGTCGGCGAGGGTGAACGAGTTCGATGTGACGGCGTCCACCTGCTCCAGCGCCGCCAGCGCCGAAGCCGTGCGGCCGTCGCGGTCGAAGGCGGACGCCGCTTCTACGAGCAAGATCGACCGGATCGCGGACGGCAGGTCACCCACGATGGAGGGCGTCCCGGCCTCGCCGAGGAGCGTCGCGTAGGCGTCCGCCGCTGCGCCGTGCTCGCCGGTGAGGGAGGTCATCTGCGCGGCGCGAAAGCGCGCGAACGGCACCAGCGGCCCGGAGGAGTCGCCCACGAGTTCGAAGAGCGCGGCTGCCACCTCGTAGGCGCCCTGGTCGCGGGCCTCCACGGCGGCGCGGTAGACATCCTGCGGCGCCGCGCTGTCGGCGAGTTCCAGCAGGTGGCTCGTGACGTCGGTCGGGGTCACCAGGCGGACGCTCTCGCTGGCCTCGGACGTCGAGGGATCCTCGGAAGCGACGGTCTCGGTGTCGCCATCACCACCCTGGGTGTCCTCGGGGGCGGCGGAGACGGCCGGGTCACCGGCGGTTGTGCCGGCCTCGGTCGCGGCGGTGTCGGCGTCGACGCCGCCCGGGCGGAAGTCGATGACCGTGACGGCGATGGCCGCGACGGCGACGGTGGCAAGGAGCGCGGCGCCGAGGACGGCGAGGCGCTTGGTGAGGGCGGCGCGGATCATGGCCATCCTTGGGGTGTTGCGGGGGATCGGGGTTCGTGTGCGGGGCCCGGCGGGCGGCGGATGCCCCTTCGATGCACCGGCGCTAGACTGAGCCGGCGCTACGGAGCGCCGACCTGGACTGCTCGCGCTGGAAGGGGCCTGCCCGGAATGATACGGCGCTGCAACGTTTTTGTGCGATCTGTAATCCTCGCCATTACTGCCGCCGCGATGCCATTTGTGGCTTCCGCGCAAGAACAGGGCGGTAGTTCCTTCGAGGCGGCGAGCCGCAGCACGGACCCCGCCGCGGACTGGGGGCTGGTGATGTTCCTCACCGTCCTGTTCGTGCTGGGGCTGTTCCTGCTCTCCGCGATCGGCTACCTCTACCGCCGCGAGCGGGGCCTGACCTGGCGCTTCCAGAACCCGGAGCCGGACCACCACACGCACGACTGAGCGCACGCGCGGCCGACCGCCCGGACATGCAGCAACGGCGGCCTCGCGGCCGCCGTCTGTGATCGGGGCGGATCGTCCGGGCTACCCGAGGACCTTCTCGATCTCCGTGACCAACTCCGGCAGGTCCGTGATGCCCTCGAGTTTCGCGGTGATCGTGCCGGAGGCGTCCACGACGAAGATGAACGGCTCCGTCCGCAGGTCCCACTCCTGGACGGCCGGCACGGGCACCCGCTCGCCGCGCGCGCGCAGCACGTCCAGCACGTAGGGCTCGATGTGGACGAACTCGACGCGCTCGCCGTACTGGCGCCAGGCGGGGGTCACCACGGACTCCAGGATCGGCCCGCAGAAGCGCGTCACACAGAACGCCGGTGTCACAAACGCGATCACCATCGGCCGCCCGGCTTCGAGGATCTCCGCAACGGTCTCGTCCAGCATCGCCTCGTTCGGCTCAATGGCGCTGCTGATCTGCTCCGCGTCGCCCCCCACGTCCGCAAGCGTCGCCTGCATCGAGGCCGGCGCGGGATCGCCGATGGCCGGCTCGAACGACTCCTCGCGGACGGCGAAGGTGATGCGCAGGCCCTCGTGCGTCTCGCCGTCGGCGGTCGTCACGTCCAGCGCGAGCCCCCACATGCCCGCGCGGTCGAACTCCACCATCGAGGTGTAGACGGTGGTGATGTCGCCCTCGTGCGCCGGGAGGCGCGGCGGCGCGCTGCGCGGCAGGTCGTTCGCGACCGGCCGGTGCGCGCCCGCGTGAGGCGACGGCGGGGCGTCGATGCGCGCCGCGGCGCCCTCCTCGAAGTGCTCGTCGTTCAGGTCGATGTTGCGCGCGGTGAAGTCCGCGGAGGCCACCTCTTCGGCGACGATGTCGGCCGGCGCCGCGCCCTCGGCCGCACCGCCGTCCGCCTCGGACAGCCGGTACACGCGCGCGCTCACGCGTGCGTCGGTGACCAGCAGGCCGTCCGCGCGGCTCGCCATGGCGATCATCAGCCGGTTTGGTCCGACGGCCGGGTTCGAGTTGATGACGGCCACCGTGAACGGCGCGTCCTGCACCGTCGCGGCGAGGCTGCGCGAGTCCCACCCTCCGTCCGACGAGCCGCACGCGACCACGGTTAGCGCGACGCCGCCCGCGAGCAGGAGCGCGGCGAGACGCGACAGAACGTGCCCGGGTGCACGAGCGGGGAACACAGCGCCTCCAGGGATGTGGGTGGTGAGTGGCTCTCCACAGGATCGCCCCCGCCACCGGCGCGGGCAACCGTGCTACCTCGCTGCCGCCCTATCTCGCGGCCGGTGTCGCCTCGGACGGCTCGGCGACGAGGACGGCGGTCCGCGGCCGCCGGTTCACGACGGCGATGCCGAGGATGATGAGCGCCAGGCCGGGGATCAGCGCGCGGCCCGGCACCTCCGCGAGCACCGCCCAGCCCCAGAACTGCGCGGCGATGGGCGCCAGGTACGTGACGAACGCCGCCTGCGTCGCCTCCACGTTGGAGATCAGCCAGTAGTAGATGAGGAGCGCCACGCCCTGCGCGAGGATCGCGAGCCCGGCGATGGCGACCCACGTGCGCGCCTCCAGCGCGGTGAAGTCGGGCACCTCGGACGTCCACAGGATCAGCGGCGTCAGCATCGCCAGCGCGAGCAGGTTCTGGACGCCCGCCAGCATCGAGGAGTCGACGCCCAGCAGGCGCCGCCGGATGTACACCGCCCCCGCCGCATAGCAGAACGCCGCGAGCACGATCGCGAACTGCCCCTGTGTGCTCGTCGCGCCGATGTCGAGCGCGTCCCGCCCGATGATCACCGCCAGCCCCACGAAGCCGAGGGTGACGCCGGCGGCCTTCTTCACCGTCAGCCGCTCGGTGGGCAGGAACGCCGTCGACAGGATCGCGGCCCAGAACGGCATCGCACCGTTGAGGACGGCCGCCAGGTTCGAGGGGATCTCGCGTTCGCCCCATGGGATCAGCACCATCGGGATCGCCGTGCCCAGCGCGCCCACGACCGCGGCGTCGCGCCAGTACACGCGCGAGCGCGGCACACCTCGACGCAACGCGATCAGCACGGCGGCGATGACGACGCCGCCGCCGGCGACCCGTACCCAGGCGATCGCCAGCGGGGTCATGTCCTCCAGCATGATCTTGATGAACATGAAGGAGGCGCCCCAGATCAGGGACAGCCCCACCAACCCCACGACATGGATCGGCCGCATCAGTCCGCGAGTGTATGGCGGCACCGTCGTACGGCCACGCGAGCAGCGGCCACCCGGGGAGCGTGAGGCAGTGGCCTGCGAAGTCGCTAGGCCGGCGTGCGCTCGCGGACGGCAACGCCCCACTCGATGGCGTTGCGGAAGAGGCGACGGAACGAGTCCGTCTCCCACGAGCCGCGGAAGTGGAGCGGCGTCTTGCCCTCGGGGTCCACGCTCTCGTGCACGAAGGGCTGCACATTCGTCGTCGGCGTGTGCGTGTGACCGAGGGCGACGTAGGCGACCTCGCCGCGGCCGAGCGTGCGCACGTAACCCAGCACGCGCGTGACGCCGTCCGGCTGGAGCGACGTGTCCTCGTCGTAGACGAAGCCGAACCCCGGCGGCGACGAGTCCGCGCCGAGCGCGTTCGTGAGCAGGACACGCGTGTTCGCCGGGTCCAGCACCTCGATCATGTACGGCTCGTCGGCCGTCTCGAACGTGGAGGGGAGCCCTCGCGTGAGCGCGTGGTCGGCGGCGACGGTGACCTCGAAGCGGCGCACCGGCTCGTGGTTGATGAAGAACGCGCCCAGCGTCTCGTGGTAGGGCATCTTCATCATGCGCTTGCGGTGCGATTCGCCCACGCGCGTCGTGCGCCCGCCGCTGGTCCCGTGGATGCCGAACCAGCGGCCGCCCTCCTCCACCCAGCGGCGCAGGTAGTCGTTCTCCGCGCCGTCCGCGTAGGGGCCGGCGACGTACGTGAACAGGAAGTCGCATCCCGGCAGCCACTTCTCGATGTCCGTGAAGTCGCTGGCGACGGTGGCGTGGACGTCCTCGAACTCCTGGAGCGCGCTCAGCGCCTGCACGCGCACGTAGTCGTGGTCGTGCCCGGCGTGGGAGCCCAC
>JBBDIC010000166.1:0-1384 GCA_040880625.1 Dehalococcoidia bacterium
ACCGGCATGGACATCAGCCGCTCCAGCGTCCCGCTGGTGCGTTCGCGCAGCATGGCGATCGAGGTGATGAGGAACATCAGGATCAGCGGGAACAGCCCCACCAGCGGCGGCCCGATGCGCTGGAATGTGCCGGGCTGCCCATCGAAGACGTAGCGCATCAGCGTGAGCAGCACCGGCGGCACCACCAGGATGAGCGCCAGCGACCGCCGGTCTCGACGCAACTGGCGCAGGATGCGCTCGGCGGTGGCCAGCGTGCGGCCGGCGCTGGAGGTCGCGGTCACGGCGCGTCCGCCAGCGCGAGGAACGCCTGCTCGATGTCGCTCGTGCCGGTGCGCTCCATGAGCGCGGCCGGCGCGTCCTGCGCCACGATCCGGCCGCCGCGCATCATGATCAGGTCGTCGCAGCGCGCGGCCTCGTCCATGACGTGCGTGGACACCAGCAGGCTCGCGCCGGCGTCCGCCAGCGCGTGAAACGCCGCCCACAGGTCCGCCCGCAGGCGGGGGTCGAGGCCCACGGTCGGCTCGTCGAGCACCAGGAACTCCGGTTCCGAGAGCAACGCGGCCGCCAGCGACGCCCGCGACAACTCGCCGCCGGAGAGCGTGCGCGCCACCTGGCCGGCCTGCGCCTGGAGGCCGACCGTGGCGATCACCTCGTCGACGCGCGCGCCGGCGGCGCCCACGATGCGTGCGAAGTAGCGCAGGTTCTCGCGCACGGTGAGGTCCGGGTACACGGACGGCGCCTGCGTGACGTAGGCGACGCGGCGGCGCAGGTCCGGATGTCCCGCCGGCAGCCCCAGCACCGTCACGTCGCCACCCTCGACGACCTGCACACCGACGAGCGCGCGCATGAGCGTGGTCTTGCCGGAGCCGCTCGGTCCCAGCAGGCCCGTCACGCTGCCCGCACGCAGTCGCAGCGAGATGTCCGGCAGGATCGTGCGCCCACCTCGAACGACGCGCAGGCCTTCGACGGCGACGACGGCGTGCTGCTGGGTATCGACCGTGGAGGTCATCGGCGCGGGGCCTTCCGGGGCGCTGCCTCGCCGTTGTATCACGGTGCGTCATCAGGGGGTTGGTGCCGGCGCTTCGTAATGGGGGATGCAGGCGAAATGGTCGGCAGCAGAAGATATGAGCGTGTACGACTCAGGTCACAGGCGACAGATTCAGTCAGATTGGTATACTGGGCGCATGGCATCTGACTTCTACTCCGTCCTCGGCGTCCCGCGCTCGGCCTCCGATAAGGAGATCCGCTCCGCATACCGCCGGCTGGCCCGTAAGTGGCACCCCGACGTGAACCCCGGCAATCCCGAGGCGGAGGCGACGTTCAAGCAGATGAACGCCGCCTACGAGGTGCTGTCCGAGCCGGAGCGGCGCAAGAAGTACGACCG
>JBBDIC010000166.1:1484-10170 GCA_040880625.1 Dehalococcoidia bacterium
TCGCCGGGCGACCTGTTCATGCGCGTCCACGTCGCCTCGCACCCGCGCTACGAGCGCCGAGGCGACGACCTGCACGTGGACATCGATGTGCCGGTGACGGACGCAGCGCTGGGCGGCGAGGTGAAGGTGCCCACGCTGAAGGGCAAGACGCTGGCGCTGCGCGTGCCGGCCGGGACGCAGGGCGGCAAGGTCTTCCGCCTGGCCGGGCAGGGCATGCCGAAGGGCGGCGGCTACGGCGACCTCTTCGCCCGCGCCCGCCTGGTCCTGCCTGACCCGATCACGGACGAGCAGCGCCGCCTTTTCGAGCAGTTGCGCGACACCTCCACCTCGGAGGCGGCGCGCACCGCGAGTGCAGCCGGCGCTGACGGCCCCGACGGCGAGGAGGGCGCGGCATGAGCCAGGAGCAGCGGCCCCAGCGCGGCGTCCCGCACGACGAACCGGTGTTCCAGATCTCGGTGGTGGCGCGCATGGTGGGGCTCCATCAGCAGACGATCCGGTCGTACGAGCGCATCGGCCTCGTGCAGCCGGCACGGTCACAGGGGAACACCCGCCTGTTCTCCACGGTGGACGTGGAACGGCTCCAGCAGGTGGTGCGCCTGGTCAACGACCTGGGCGTGAACCTCGCCGGCGTGGAGGTGATCCTGCGGCTCAGCCGCCAGGTGGAAGAACTCCAGGCGGAACTCGCGCGCACGCGGCAGGAGTTGCACGCGGCACGGGCACGCCTCGGACAGGACGGCTAGCCGCCGCCCGAGGGACATACGACGACGACAACGCCCCGGCCACGGCCGCGGGGGAGGAACAACGAGATGATGCGACAGGACCGGTTCACGGAGCAGGCGCAGGAGGTGCTGCAGGTTTCGCAGCAACTCGTGCGGGAGCAGCGGCACGCGCAATGGGACGTGGAGCACGTCTTCTTCGCGCTGGTGCAGCGTCGCGATGGACTCGCGCGGGACGTGCTGACCCGGATGGGCGTGGATGTGGACGCGCTGGGGCGCGCGATCAAGGAGCGGCTGGACCGCTCCTCCAAACTCCAGCAGGAGGTGGTGCAGATCTACACCACGCCGCGCATCGTCCAGATGCTGGAGGCCGCCAACGCGGAGGCCGCCCGCCTGAAGGACGAGTACGTGGGCGTGGAACACCTGCTGGTCGCCATCGCGGATGCGCGCGACGGTGACGCCGCGACGGTCATGCGCGAGTTCGAGATCACGAAGGAGCGCATCTACGACGCGCTGCGCAAGGTGCGCGGCTCCGCTCGCGTGGACTCGCCCACGGCGGAGTCGCACTACCAGGCGCTGGCGAAGTACGCCCGCGACCTCACGGAGATCGCCCAGCAGGGCGCCCTCGATCCGGTGATCGGACGCGACGTCGAGGTGGCGCGCGTCATGCAGGTGCTGAACCGCCGCACCAAGAACAACCCGGTGCTCATCGGCGAGGCCGGCGTGGGCAAGACGGCGATCATCGAGGGCCTGGCGCAGCGCATCGTGGACGGCGACGTGCCGGACCGCCTGAAGGGCAAGCGCGTGCTGGCCCTGGACATGGGCGCGCTGCTGGCCGGCTCCAAGTTCCGCGGCGAGTTCGAAGAGCGTCTCCAGGCCGTGATGAACGAGGTGCGTTCCTCCGCCGGCGAGATCGTGCTGTTCATCGACGAACTGCACACGGTCGTCGGGGCCGGGGGCGCGGACGGCGCGATCGACGCGGCGAACATGCTGAAGCCGGCGCTCTCGCGCGGCGAACTGCGCGTGATCGGCGCGACGACGCTGGACGAGTACCGCAAGCACATCGAGCAGGACCCCGCCCTCGAGCGGCGCTTCTCGCCGGTCTACGTCGACGAGCCGAGCATCGAGGACGCGATCGCGATCCTGCGCGGCCTGCGGCCGCGGTACGAGGAGCACCACGGCGTGAAGATCACGGACGCCGCGGTGGACGCCGCGGTCCGCCTGGGCGCGCGCTACCTGACGGAGCGCCATCTGCCGGACAAGGCGATCGACCTCATCGACGAGGCGGCGTCCCGGCACGTCATCGAGGCGGAGTCCATGTCGCCGGACCTGCGCGACCTGAAGCAGAGGCTGGACGCCGCGGGCGAGCGCGTGGAGCGCGCCGCCGAGCGCCAGGACTACGAGGAGGCCGCGCGCCTGAAGCAGGACGTGCTGGAGGTCCAGCGCGAGTACCAGGAGCGCCGCGCCGCCTGGCAGGCGGAGCACGGCATCTCGGACGAGGTGACCGAGTCCGACATCGCGTCGCTCATCGCGCAGATGACCGGCATCCCGGTGGACCGGATGATGGAGGGCGAGGCGGAGAAACTCCTGAAGATGGAGGAGTTCCTGCACCGGATGGTGATCGGCCAGGACCGCGCGATCACCTCGCTGTCGGACGCCATCCGTCGCGCGCGTTCCGGCCTGAAGGACCCGCGGCGGCCCATCGGCTCGTTCGTCTTCGTCGGCCCCACGGGCGTCGGCAAGACGTACCTCGCGAAGGCGCTGGCGGAGTACATGTTCGACGACGCGGACGCGCTGATCCGGCTCGACATGTCCGAGTACCAGGAGCGGCACACGGCCTCGCGCCTGATCGGGGCGCCTCCAGGCTACGTGGGCTACGACCAGGCGGGCGAACTGACGGAGGCGGTGCGCCGCCGCCCGTACCGGGTCATCCTGTTCGACGAGATCGAGAAGGCCCACCCGGACATCTGGAACACGCTGCTGCAGGTGATGGACGACGGCCGACTCACGGACGCCCACGGCCGCACGGTGGACTTCCGCAACACGGTCATCGTGCTCACGAGCAACCTGGGCACCGGCGCGCGCACGGAGGCCGTGGGCTTCCGTCGCGCGGACGGTGACCGCGACGCGGAGGCGCAGCAGCGCGAGATCGAGCGGGCGCTGAAGCGCGCCTTCCGCCCGGAGTTCCTCAACCGCATCGACGAGGTGATCGTCTTCGAGCCCCTCACGGAGCCGGAGATCCGCCAGATCGCCGCGCTGGAAGTGGAGGAGGTGCGCGAGCGCCTGCAGGAGCGCGGCATCGACTTCGCCGTGACGCCGGCGGCGCTGGACGTCCTCGCACGCGAGGGCTACGACCCCGAGTTCGGTGCGCGTCCGCTGCGCCGCCTGATCGAACGCCGCGTGGAGAACCCGCTGGCGAAGGGCGTGCTGTCCGGCGAGTACGAGTCCGGCGACCGCATCACCGTGGACCACGACGGCGCGGAGTTCACCTTCGCCCGCGAGCCCGGCGCCTACGCGCCCGACGTCGTGGAGGCGGAGGTGGCGAGCGTGTAGCGGACGCGCCTGGACCGGACGGAACGCGAGCGAGACGGGCGGCCCTGCGGCCGCCCGTCTGACGTTCGTCAACGCCGCGCGATGACCGCACCCGACGCGTCATTGCCTGTGTTATACGTGGTCGGTACCGGGCATCCGGCAGCGTCGAGGGAAGGAGGACGGGCGTGAGTGCTGAGCAGATCGCAGAGCGATGGGGCGGGCTGGCCAGTCAGCCTGAGTCCGCACAGTCCGAGGGGATGCGCAGCATCCTGGCGGAAGTGCTGGCCCTCGACGATACGCATCGCCTCGACGTCCTCGAGGCGATGGTCCGTGCCGAGTACGCCCTTGAGAGCGACTCGCTGCGGGCGTTCACGCGCAGCCGGCTGCGCACGTGGATCGCCATCAGCGCGGACGACCTGGAGGGCGCGAAGAGCCTCGCGCGCGGCTACGACGCCGCGTTCGACCGCCTGCCGGCGGAACTCGCGATGCGCCGCGCGAGCACGGTGCAGACCGTCGCCCGCAGCGACCTGGCCGCGGACGAGGTGACGGCGCTGTTCGACCTGATCCCGTCACTGGTGCGGCAGGTGCCGCGCGCGACGCCCGCGCCTATTTCCGCGGCGCGCACGGCGGATGCCGTGACCTCCGGGGTCAACGCCGTGGTTGCCGCTGCGGCGCGACCGTGGTGGAAGGTCTGGGCGCGCTCGTAGGACGAGGCGAGGTAGATCGAAGCAGAGAGCCCGGGCATCGCCCGGGCTCTCTCGTGTGCGAGCGGCGTCGAGGGTTACTCGACGGGCTGGGTGGCGGGGACGGGCGGGATCGCGTCCGGCTCCTCGTCCACCTCGGCGGTGGGGTCGTAGACATATGCCAGGAGGCGTCCTTCGCGCTCGGCGAAGAGGACGAGGTGGTCGATGGCCTCTTCCTCGCGCACCCACTTCGGGAGTTCGGCGCCGTAGCCGCGCACGAGGAACGTCAGGCCGGTGTAGGAGAAGCGCTTGCCGTCCACGACGATGTGGTACGGCGGCGGCGTGGGGTGCTCGTTCCAGTCCACCGCAAAGGTGTCCACGTCTTCCGCCGACAGGACGTAAAAGTCGTCGAACGTGAGCGTCGCGGTGGTGGGATCGGCGGTGTCGGCCATCATCGAGCAGTCCTTCGCGGCATTGATGCTGGTGCGCTGGGCCAAGGGCGATGATAGTGGCGGCCCTGGGCTTCGGGCCAGAGCGCGGCGGGGGTTCTGGAGCGTTCCGCGCTCCCATCGCCGGCGGAACCCCACCCCAACCCTCCCCCTAAAAGGGGGAGGGGGCCGGAGACCCTTCGACGGGCTCAGGTGAGCGGGGCGGAGCTTCGGGGTTCCCTCGTAGGGGCGCAGCGTGCTGCGCCCTCTCCCGATCGCGGGAGGGGTGCCCGGGCCTACTGGCGGGCGCCGCCGGCGAGGCGCTCTTCGCCCTCGCGGTACAACTTGACGACCTGGACGAGGCCGGGGGCCTCCTGCATGCAGAGGTCGCAGAGGGTGCACTCGTCCAGGTTCTCATCGACGGTGGCGACGTTGCTCTCGCCGACGGTCTGGAAGATGTCGACGGGGCAGACCTCCACGAGGCGCTGGCAGAGTTGCATGTCGTCCTGGACGGCGGCGTCGATGTCGACGCGGATGAACATGCCGGCGGTTCGGTCGGCCATGGCTAGTTCCCTCCCAGCCGCTGCTTCAGCAGCCGGGGGATGTCGCCGATGCGGTCGGCGACGGTGATGCCCGCGGCTGCGAGGTTGGCGACCTTCTCCGTGGCGGTGTCCGCCTTGCCCTCCACGATGGTGCCGGCGTGGCCGAAGCGCATGCCGGGCATCTCGTCCATGAACTTGCCGGCCATGAACGCGACGATGGGCTTGGTGGAGCCGGAGCGCTGCATGTACTCCGCCAGTTCGTACTCGGCGCGGCCGCCGGGCTCGGAGTAGATGGCGATGCCGTCCGTGTCCGGGTCCGCGTCGAAGAGCGGCATCAACTCGGCGTAGGTGCTGCCGATGACGGCGTCGCCGCCGATGCTGACGGCCGTGGAGACGCCCAGGCCGGCCTCCGACAGCGAGTTGGCGATCTCCACGGTCATGCCGCCGGAGCGGGACATGACGCCGATGCGGCCGGGCACGAAGGCGCGTCGCGTGGAGTTCGCCGCGCCGCCCACGCCGCCGACGCGCGTCTTGCCGGGCGAGATCACGCCGAGGCAGTTGGGGCCGATGATGCGCGTGCCCTGCTGCTGCGCGTACTCCACGAACTGCGCCACCTGCTTGCGCGGTACGCGCTCCGTGACGATCACGATCAGCGGGATGCCGGCGTCGATCGCCTCGAAGACGGCGTCGGCGGTGAAGGCGGGGGGGACGGAGACCACGGCGGCGTCGACGCGCTGGTGGTCCGTGAACTGGCGCACCGTGTCCATCACCGGCAGGCCGTGGACCTCCCGGCCCATGCGGCCGGGCGTGACGCCGCCGAGGAGTTTCGCGCCGTAGTCCAGGCACTCGCGGGCCATGGTCACGGCCTCGCGGCCGGTGATGCCCTGGATGATGAACGTCGTGTTCTCGTCGACGAGGATGCTCATCGGGCGCCCTCTCCGCCGGCGGGACTGGTCACGCCCTGCCCGCTCATGTTCGCCACGGCCATGCGCGCGGCCTCGTCCATGGAGACGCTGCGGTCCACGTAGGGGATGCGGTACTTCTCCAGGATGGCGAAGCCCTCTTCCTCCCACGAGCCGGGGATGCGGAAGAGCGCGATCTTCTCGGCGGGGTCGAAGCCCGCCTCGATGCAGCCCTTCACGACGCCGCGCGCGACGATGTCCACGCGCGTGTTGGAGACGACGTTCATCATCACGGCGATCTTCTTCACGTTCGGCCGCGACGCGATCAGTTTCGTCAGGTTGGCCGTCTTGTTCACCGAGGGGTTGCCGCCGATCTCGCAGTAGTTCGCGGGGCGCCCTCCGGCCGCGCGCACGGCGTCGAACAGCGTCAGCGAGCCGCCGCCGGCGCCGATGATGAGGCCGATGTCGCCGTCGAACTCCGTGAGGTTGCCGGCCACGCCTCGTGGGTCGGAGGCGTCCAGGTGCTCCGCGTCCAGTTCGAACTGCGTCGGCGGGCGCGCCTGGCGCTTGTCGTCCGCGTTGAGGCCCAGCGACTTCAGCAGGTCCGCGTGCGCCCGCTGCGCCTCCTGCTCCATGTCCATGTGGCAGTCGAGGGCGATGATGCGCCCGTCCGCGAGTTTGCCGATCGGGTTGATCTCGGCCAGCGTCAGGTCGCGCTCCAGGAACACGCGTGCGAGGCCAGCGACGATGCGCGAGAGCGCCGTCAGGTCGTTGCCGGTGATGCCCACGTTGGCGACGGCCAGTTTGGCCGTGTAGTCCGAGAACGGACGGAGCGAGGAGAAGTGCGTGCGGGAGAGGTGCTCCGGGTGGGTCTCGGCGACCTCCTCGATGTCGATGCCGCCCATGTCGCTGAAGATGATGACGGGCTTCTTGGCGCGGCCGTCCCAGGTGACGGCGGCGTAGTACTCCTGCGCGATGCGCTGCTTCTCCTCGACGAGCACGCCCACGGGGAGGAGGTCCTTGATGCGCAGGTCCAGGATCTCCGCGGCCAGGCCGCGCGCCTCCTGCGGGTTGTCCGCGAACTTCACGCCGCCGGCCTTCATGCGCCCGCCGGAGAGCACCTGCGACTTGATGACCACCGGCCCGCCGATGTCCTGCGCGGCCTGCTCGGCCTCCGCGTCCGTGGTGCAGAAGTGGCTCTTGGGCAGAGGCATGCCCACCGTGCGCAGGATCTGCTTCGACTCGTACTCATAGAAGCGCACGTGCGTCTCCGTCCGCGGTCCGACTCAGGGGGTTGCGCCGGTCAGGCGGTCGCCGGGTCGATGCCGTAGCGCTGGGCCATGTCGGCGTCGCGCCCGGCGATCATGACGGCCAGGTCCCACATGACCTTCGCCTGCTTCCAGGTGGCGTCATCCTGCATCTTGCCGTCCAGCATGACCACCCCGCTGCCGTCCGGCATGGCGTCCAGGATGCGGCGGGCCATCTTCACCTCGTCCGGGTCGGGCGAGAAGACGCGACGGGCGATCTCGATCTGTGCGGGGTGCAGGGACCACGCGCCGACGCAGCCGAGCAGGAAGGCCGCGCGGAACTGGTCCTCGCAGCCGGTGGTGTCGGCAATGTCGCCGAAGGGGCCGTAGTAGGGGTAGATGCCGGCGTTCACGCAGGCGTCCACCATGCGCGCGATGGAGTAGTGCCACGGGTCCTGCTGCGCCGTGGGGCGCGCCGCCTCCGGGGCCGCGGGGTCCGGGTCCGTCCGCACGAGGTAGAACGGGTGCCCGCCCCCCACGCGCGTGGTCTTCATGCGCCGCGACGCCGCCAGGTCCGCCGGGCCGAACGACATGCCCTGCATGCGCGGACTCGCGAGCGCGATCTCCTCCACCTGCGCGACTCCGCCGCCGGTCTCGAGGATGGCGTGGACCAGGATTGGCCTCGTGACGCCGAAGCGCGCCTCGAGTTGGGCGAGCAGGCGGTCGACATAAGTGATGTCCTGCGGGCCGAGCACCTTCGGGATCATGACGACCTCCAGGTCGTCGCCGATCTCCTGCACCAGCCGCATGATGTCGTCCAGGAACCACGGGCTGTCCAGCGCGTTGACGCGCGCCCAGCAGCCGACCCGCCCGAAGTCGTTGTCCTTGACCACCTGGATGAAGCCCTCGCGGGCGCCTTCCTTCTGGTCGACGGGGACGGCGTCCTCCATGTTGCCGAGCAGGACGTCCACCTGCTTCAGCATGTCGGGGACCTTCTCGACCATCTTGGGGTTCGCGCCGTTGAGGAAGTGGATCATCCGGGAGGGCGTCCACGGGATCTCACGCAACGGCTCAGGAGCGCCCACCGCGAGCGGCTGGAAGAAGTCCCTGGGGCTCCGCAGCATGGCCGTTCTTCCTCCGAGCACGCCCTGAGCGCGCCTCGATGCACGCAGGTTCGAGCGCCCTCGAACGCTATCTGTGCGGCAGATGGGCGTCAACGAATGGGGCGAGGGGGCTATCGTTCCAGCATGAGCCATCGCGTCGAGGTCACGCTGACCGATGAACAGTATGAGCGCCTTGCCGTCGAGGCCCGGCGCGCTGGCGTCAGCCTGGCTGAGGTCGTGCGTCGCGCGCTGACGGCTCGCTACGGCGAGACGGATCGGGCGTCCACGCTTCGCGCCCTGGACGAGAGCTTCGGCGCCTGGGCTGATCGTGACTTCAGTGGTGTGGACTACGTCGACGGTCGGCGTTCAGGGATGGCGGACCATACCGATGCGCTCCATCATGGTGCGCACAAGCATCCGATGCAGTTCCGCGCGACGCGACTCCGCCTGGTTCATCTGGCCCATCTCCACCAGGACGGGCCGCACCCCGGCCACGTGGGTGCCGATCGACAGGGACGAGGAGCCACGGCTGC
>JBBDIC010000167.1:0-10078 GCA_040880625.1 Dehalococcoidia bacterium
CGCGCGGAGGCGGAGCCGCTAGCCGCGCGGGAGGCCGAGGCCGCGCGTGGCGATCACGTTGCGCTGGATCTCGGAAGTGCCGCCGGCGATCGTCGAGGAGACGCTGGAGAGGTACATCGTCGCCCAGCGACCGCCCATGGGGGCGTACTTGCCGTCGTGCTCACGGTCGGCGCGGATCTCACCGTACTTGCCCAGCAGTTTCGTGGCCGTGCGGGCGATGCGCTGGTTGAACTCCGTGGCGAAGACCTTGGTCATGGACGCCTCGTAGTTCGGGATCAGGCCCCGCGCCTGCATGGAGATGACGCGCTGCGAGAGCGTCTTCGCCACGTTCGCCTCGATGTAGCGGTCGGCGAACTCGAGGCGGGGCGAGTCCGTCATGCCGAGGCGGGTCTTGCCGCTGCCGGCGTCGCGCTCGCCGACGACGTAGTTGCGCAGCGTGTCCAGCATCCGGGCCTGGCCCACGGCCGAGCCGATCGAGGAGCGCTCGAAGTCCAGGTGCGTCGCGCCCACGTACCAGCCGCGGTTGATCTCGCCCACCGCGTTCTTCACCGGCACGCGCACGTCCTCGAAGAACGTCTCGTTGAAGCCGGAGGCGTCGTTCATCTGCACCAGCGGCCGCACGGAGACGCCGGGCGTGTCCATGGGGAACAGCAGGTACGTGATGCCTCGGTGCTTGGGGGCCTCGGGGTCGGTGCGGACGAGGGCGAAGATCATGTTCGCCAGGTGGGCGCCGGAGGTCCAGATCTTCTGGCCGTTCACCACGAAGTCGTCGCCGTCGCGCACCGCGCGCGTCTGGATGGACGCCAGGTCCGAGCCGGACCCCGGCTCCGAGTAGCCCTGGCACCAGCGCGTCTCGCCGCGCACCATCTTCGGCAGGAACTCCTGCTTCTGCTCGTCCGTGCCGTGCACCATGATCGTGGAGCCCACGTCCGGGACGCCCACGCGAGGCGCGCCGCGCTCGGCGATGGTCTCGTTCAGGATGAACTGCTCCATGGTAGAGAGGTTGGCGCCGCCGTACTCCTTGGGCCAGGCGGGGGCGATCCAGCCCTTGTCCACCATGGCCGCGCGCCACTGCTTCATGCCGTCCCCGCGGTCCGCGCCGCGCCCCTCCGTACGAGGGTCATCGTCATCGCTCACCAGCAGTTCGCGCGGGAAGTTCTGCTCGAAGAACGCTTCCACCTCGCTCCGGAACGTCGCCTGCTCTGGGCTGTCCGCGAAGTCCACCATCGTCTCGTCCTCCCTCGGCGCGCCGCGCCACGGTCCGGCGTCACGCGCTGCCATCGAGTGCCATCGCTCGGCCTCGGATGCTACAGGGTGCGCTCGGAACATTCCAGTGCGCGTCAGGGTTTCCAGGGTGCCCCTACTGGTCGGACTCCGGGAGCGGCACGTCCTCCGGCTCCACGGCCACCTCGGACTCCTCGCGGGGGAGGTGGTACTCGTGCTGGCCGGAGCGCTGACTACCGCGGAACGCGAGGATGCCGGAGGCGAGGCCCCAGCCGACGATGATGAAGCCGATCAGGAACATCGGCTCGTTCGGGACGCGCCAGGTGGCCAGCAGCGAGGTCGTGAGGTCGAGGGCATCGAGCGGCATCGGCGGGCCTCCTGTACGTGCGGCCAGTCTCGCAACCGCGCACGGTCAGGACAAGCGCGCTACCCGACCGCGAGCGCGTCCCGTGCCGCCGCCAGGCATGCCTCCGGCTGCTCGAGCAGCAACTCGTGGCTGGCGTCCTCGATCCACTCGACGCGCGCGCCGGGGATGGCGTCCAGGAAGTCCTGCGCGTAGGCAGGAGGGACCACGCCGTCGCTGCGTCCCCAGATGATGGTGGTGGGCGCGCTGATGCGGTGGATGCGCTTCCAGAGGCCGCGGTTGGGCAGCGGCCAGAGGTACTTCGCCGCCGTCGCCAGCGTCTTGGCGCGCTCCACGTACGTCTCGACGAGTTCGGAACCGGTCTCGGACTTCACGCCGGCCTGCACCATGCGCATCAGGCCCGCCTCGCCCGAGGTCTGCGCCGCGTCCCCGGCCGGGTCCACGAAGAACGCCGCGGCCATCTCCCGAGGCGTACACGCGAAGAAGTCGAACGTGGGCTCGTCCACGTGGAAGAAGCCCATGGGCGCGTACAGGGTGACGCTGGAGAAGCGCTCCGGCTGGGTCGCCGCCAGTTCCGCGGCGATCATCCCGCCCAGCGAGTGCCCCAGCAGCGGCACGCCTCGCAGGTCGAGGGCGTCGAGCAGGTCGAGGTAGGCGTAGACGAGGTCATGGACGGTGTCCAGTTCCTCCTGGCTGGCGTCGCCGAAGCCGGGGTGGCGCGGCGCGATCACGGTGTGGTCGCGCGCCAGCGCGTCCATGAACGGCGACCACTGGAGGCCGCTGATGCCGTGGAGGAACACCAGCGGCGGCCCGCTGCCCTCCTCGACGACCTCGATCTCGAACCGGCCCCGGGCGACGGGGACCTGCTTGGTGGGCATCGTGCTCTCCTCGATCTCGGCGCGCGGGGTCGGTGCCCGGGGGCTAGGTGACGGGGACCTGCGGCTGGAACATCGGGCGCTGCTCGATGCGGTCGGAGTGGAAGGAGGGCCACCAGCGGTCCTCGAACTCCGCGTGGACGTGGCGGAGGTTGGGGATCACCTTCGTCGCGGTGAGGCGGATGTTCTCCATGGTCAGGTCGTGCGGCATGGAGCCGATCTGGCACAGCAGCATCAGGTGGCCCACGTTCAGGTCCTTCGCCACCTGCTCCAGTTGCTCCACCACCTGGTCCGGCGTGCCGGCCACGATGTTGCCGTTCTCGATCAGGCTCTGCCACGTGGAACGCGGCGGCCGGTCGCCGAAGCGGCCGGTCTGCGCCAGCAGGCCGGCGCGGATCGTGTCCAGCGTGCGATAGCCGGGGGCGTCGCCGAAGCCGGGGTAGACGTGCAGCATCTTGTTGAAGAAGTACTCCGCGTGCGGCCCGTACTTCTCCTCCAGCGAGGAGGCGTCCTCGCCCACCATGACCAGTTGGAGGAAGCCCGCCTGGTACGGGTTCTTCTCGATCCCCAACTCGTCGGCCTTGTTCCAGAAGCCGTCCAGCACCTGCTTGCCACGCTTGAAGCCGGAGTAGGAGAGGTAGGCGTAGTTGAACTCCTTGCGGAGACACCACTCCCACGTCTCGATCGACCCGGCGCCCGGCACCCAGACGGGCGGGTGCGGCTGCTGCATGGGGCGCGGCCAGATGTTGACGTAGCGCAACTGCGTGAAGCGCCCGTCCCACGTGAACATGTCCGGGTCCGTCCATGCGCGGATGATCAGGTCGGACGCCTCGTAGTACTTCTCGCGCAGCAGCGCCGGGTTGCTGCCGTAGGCGTAGTTCGTGTCCATCGAGGTGCCCGTGGGGAAGCCCGCCACCAGCCGCCCGCCGCTGATGCAGTCCAGCATCGCCATCTCCTCGGCGACGCGCGTGGGCGGGTTGTAGAGGGCGATCGAGTTGCCCATGACGATCAGCGCCGTGTTGCTCGTGCGGCGCGCCAGGCTCGCCGCCATGATGTTCGGCGACGGCATGTAGCCGTAGGCGTTCTGGTGGTGCTCGTTTACGCAGATGCCGTCGAACCCCAGCGCCGCGGCGTACTCGAGTTCATCGAGCGTGTCGTTGTACATCTGGTGCGCCTTGACCGGGTCGAACAGGTGCGACGGCACGTCCACCCAGACGCTGCGGTACTTCTCGTCAAAGTCCTGCGGCAGGTCCCGGTAGGGGTGCAGGTGGAACATCTCGAGCTTCATCGGTGGTCCTTCCGATTCCTGCGATCCGTGACATCGAGGCCGCCCGCGGGCGCCTCGACCTCCGTCAGGCGGCGAACGCCGCGCGCAGCCGCTCCGCCGCCGCCTCCGTCGCCCGCATCCCGGCAGGGAAGTAGTGGGCGGCGGTGAAGAACGTGTGGATCTGTCCGGCGTAGCACTCCGCCTCCACGGGCACGCCCGCGGCTTCCAGCGCGGCGGCGTACGCCATGCCCTCGTCGCGCAGCGGGTCGAACTCCGCCGTGATGACGGTGGCCGGCGGCAGGCCCGCCAGGTCCTCCGCCAGCGCCGGCGAGATGTCGATCTGCGTGCGGTCCACGCCGTCCGGGCAATAGTGGTCGTAGAACCACCCCATCATCTCCGGCGTCAGCAGGTAGCGGTCGTTCTCGCGGTAGGAGGCCGTGTTGCGGGCGGCGTCCGTCGCCGGATAGACCAGCAACTGGTGCACCACGCTCGGCCCGCCGCGGTCGCGCAGTTGCCGCGCCACCACCGCCGCCAGGTTGCCGCCGGCGCTGTCCCCGCCGAGCGCGATGCGCGCACCATCGATGCCGAGGCGCGGCGCGTTCTGCGCCGTCCACACCGCCGCGGCGTACGCGTCGACGAGCGGCGCGGGGTACGGGAACTCCGGGGCGAGGCGGTAGTCCACGGAGACCACGACGCAGTCCGCCATGGTCGCGAGCCGCCTCGCGGTGGCGTCCGCGGACTCCAGGTTGCCGATCACCCAGCCGCCGCCGTGGTACCAGACCAGCGCGGGCAGGTCCTGGCCGTCGCCCTGTGTCTGGCTCGGCCAGTAGATGCGCACGGGGATCGGGCCGTCCGGGCCGGGCGCCTCCATGTCCTCCACGCGGTGGACCTCCGGGCCCGGCGGCGGCGGGATGCGCGTCGCGCGCATCTGCTCCGGCGTCAGCGTGTGCATCGGCGGCGTGCCGAGCGCCGCCATCTGCGCGAGGAACTCCTCCGCGACGGGATCGAGGGCCATCGATGCGCCTCTCAGTGGCGGGCGGACGCGGACTGGAGCGTCGCGCGGGCCCATGCGGCGGGTGCGACGCGTTCTATCACGTACGGCCTGTACGTGTCCAAGCGCACCCGCCCCTCCCCGTCGCGCGCCGCCCTCGGCTCATCCACCGAGGGCGGCCCGAAGCGCTCCGTAAAGAACCGCACCACGCGGTGGTACACGCCCGCCAGGATGCGGCAGATCACGGACTGGCGGCACGTGGCCGCGCCTGCCTCGTGCGGTGCGTCCAGCAGCGCGTCCAGGAAGGCGTCGTCGCAGTCGAGGCGGCCCGCGACGCCTTCCGGAGTGACGCCGTCCACGCAGTCGTCGTGCTCCCCGCACGCCGCGGTGAACAGCCAGCCGAAGGGGCGGTCCGGCGCCTGCGAGCAGGTGTCGCCGGGGTCGCCGTCCTTCGCCTCGGCGTGCGGGGCGTCGAGGACTGCCACGGGGGCTGCGAGGAGCGCGACGAGAAGGACTAGAATCGAGGTACGACGCATCTCTCGATCCTAGCGAGCCGCCCCCGTGCCTATGTCGCCTATGTCGCCGCACGACGCCGCTATCCTCGACCGTCTGCATCCCGCCGTCCGGACCTGGTTCGTGCGGCGCTTCGGCGCGCCCACGGACGCGCAGGCGGCAGGCTGGCCGGCGATCGCGGAGGGCCGGGACGTGCTGCTGGCCGCGCCCACCGGCTCCGGCAAGACGCTGTCGGCGTTTCTCGTGGGGATCGACGCGCTGGTGCGCGAGGCGGAGCGCGGCACGATCGCGGACGGCGTGCGCATCCTCTACATCTCGCCGCTCAAGGCGCTCGGCAACGACATCGAGCGCAACCTGGAGACGCCGCTGGAGGAGATCCGCGCCACGGCGGCGGAGATGGGCTACGACCTGGCGCCGATCCGCACGGCCGTCCGCACCGGCGACACGCCGCAGTCGGAGCGCCAGGCGATCGTCCGCCGCCCGCCGCACATCCTCATCACCACGCCGGAGTCGCTCTACCTGATGGTGACCTCGGAGCGCGCGCGCCTCGCCCTCCGGGACGTACGCACCGTCATCGTGGACGAGATCCACGCGCTCGCCCGCGACCGTCGAGGCACGCACCTGGCGCTGACGCTGGAGCGCCTCGACCAGATCGTGCGCACCCACGGGGAGCGACCGCAGCCGCCGCAGCGCGTGGGCCTGTCCGCCACGCAACGGCCCATCGAGGAGGTCGCGCGCTTCCTCGTGGGCATGGGTCGGACCTGCGAGGTGCTGGACCTGGGCCACCAGCGCGACCTGGAACTGCACGTGGAGGTGCCGCCCAGCGACCTGGAGGCCGTGCCGCCGAAGGAGCAGATGGGCGAGGTCTACAGCCGCCTGGCGGAACTCGTCGCAGATCACAAGACGACGCTGATCTTCGTGAACACGCGCGCGCAGTCGGAGCGCGTCGCGCACCACCTCGCGGAGCGCCTGGGGGAGGACGCCGTCGCCTCGCACCACGGGTCGCTCTCGAAGGAGCGCCGCCTGCGCGTGGAGCAGCGGCTGAAGGCCGGCGACCTCCGCGCGCTCGTCGCCACCGCCTCGCTCGAACTCGGCATCGACATCGGCAGCATCGACCTCGTGTGCCAGGTGGGCACGCCGAGGGGCATCGCGACGTTCCTCCAGCGCGTCGGACGTTCCGGGCACGCCCTGGGGCTGCGGCCACACGGCCGCCTCTTCCCCACCTCGCGCGATGAACTGGTGGAGTGCGCGGCGCTCGTCCGCGCGGTGCGCGCCGGCCGCCTGGACCGCATCTGGCAGCCCGTCGCCCCGCTGGACGTGCTGGCGCAGCAGATCGTCGCGGAAGTGGCGTGCGAGGAGTACCGCGAGGACGACCTCTACGACCTCGTGCGCCGCGCGGCGCCGTATGCGGACCTGGAGCGGCCCGTGTTCGACGATGTGGTGGAGATGCTGGCGGTCGGCATCGGCGAGGGCGCCGGGCGCGCCGCGCCGCTGGTCCACCGTGACCGGATCAACGGCATGCTGCGGCCGAGGCGCGCCGCGCGGCTGGCGGCGATCCAGAACGGCGGCACCATCCCGGAACTGGGCGACTACCGCGTGCTCGCGGAGCCCGAAGGCACAGTCGTCGGATCGCTGAACGAGGACTTCGCCATGGAGTCCCAGATCGGCGACATCTTCCTCCTGGGCTCCACGTCCTGGCGCATCAGCCGCGTGGGCCCCTCCACCGTCCACGTCACGGACGCCCGAGGCGCACCGCCCACGATCCCCTTCTGGCTGGGCGAGGCGCCCGGACGCACGCTGGAACTCTCGGAGGAGGTCGGCCGCCTCCGGCGCGACGTGACGGCACGCCTCGACGGTGACCGCGAGGAGACGCGCGCGTGGCTCGCCGAGGAGTGCGCGCTGTCCTCGCTGGGCGCGGAGCAGATCGTGGACTACCTGCGCGCCACGCGGGACGGCCTGGGCGTGGTGCCGTCTGACACGGACGTGGTCTTCGAGCGCTTCTTCGACGACTCCGGCGGCATGCAACTGGTGGTGCACGCACCCTTCGGTCAGCGCATCAACCGCGCCTGGGGCCTCGCCCTGCGCAAGCGCTTCTGCGTCTCGTTCGACTTCGAACTGCAGGCGGCCGCCAGCGACGACGCCATCCTGCTGTCGTCCGGGCCGCAGCACTCGTGGCCGCTGGAGGAGGCGTTTGCGTGGGTCGGCCCGCGCAATGTGGAGGAGGCGGTGCATTCCTCCGTGTTCTACATCCCCATGTTCCCCACGCGCTGGCGCTGGAACACCACGCGCGCCCTGGCCGTGCCGCGGATGCGCGGCGGGAAGCACGTCCCGCCCTTCATCCAGCGCATGCGCGCGGACGACCTGATGGCCGCCGTCTTCCCGGAGCAGGTCGGCTGCCAGGAGCACATGACGGAGCCGCTCACCCTGCCGGACCACCCGCTGATGCGCCAGACCATGCACGACTGCTTGTTCGAAGCGATGGACGTGGCGGGCCTCCAGCAGGTGCTCGAGCGCGTCGAGCGCGGCGAGATCCGCTACCACGCGCGCGACACGGTGGAACCCTCCCCCATGGCGCACGAGATCATCACCGGCAAGCCCTACACCTACCTGGACGACGCCCCCATCGAGGAGCGCCGCACGCGCGCCGTCTCCCTCCGCCGAGGGCTCCCGGAGAGCGCGCGCGACCTGGCCGCGCTGGACGCCGACGCCATCGCCGCCGTCGCCGACGAGGCGTGGCCGCAGCCCCGCAACGCGGAGGAGGTCCACGACACGCTGCTCGGCGTCGTCGCGATCGACGAGGCGGCCGTCCTCGACTGGGCCGAGTGGTTCGAGGAACTCCGCGCCGGCGGCCGCGCCGCCAGCATCGAGACGGGCGACTCGCGCGTCTGGTTCGCCGTAGAGCACCTGGAGGCCGTGCGCTTCCTGTACGAGGGCGCGGCGATCCCGCACCTGGACGTCCCCGCGCGCGCCCTCCTGAAGGCGGAGCACCGCGAGGGCGCCCGCGCCGCCCTGCTGCGCGGCCACGCGGAGGTCGCCGGCGTCACCACGGCGGCGGAACTCGCGTCGAGGGTGGCGCTGGGCGAGACGGACGTGGAGCACGGCCTCGTGATGCTGGAGGCGCAGGGCTTCGTCATGCGCGGGCGCTACTCGCCGGCCGCGTCCGCCGGCGAAGGCCCGGAGGAGTGGTGCGACCGCCGCCTGCTGGCGCGCATCCACCGCTACACGCTGGACCGCCTGCGCAAGGAGATCGACCCCGTCTCGAAGCAGGACTACATGCGCTTCCTGCTGCGCTGGCAGCACCTCGATCCGCGCACGCAACTGGAGGGCCGCGGCGGCCTGCGCGCCGCCATCGCGCGCCTCGCGGGGTTCGAGGCGCCGGCGAGCACGTGGGAGGGCGACCTGCTGCGCACGCGCATGCAGGAGTACCACGCGTCCTGGCTGGACGAACTCTGCCTCGCCGGCGAGGCCGCGTGGACGCGCCTCACCCCGCGCCGCGAGACCCCCGAGGGCCGCATCGGCTCCGCCGCCACGCGCGCGACGCCCGTCACGCTCGCGCCGCGCACGGCGCTGCCGGCGCTCCTCGCCGCCACGCGCGGCACCCCCGCCGGCTGGGGCAGCGGCGACCCGACGCTGCCGAGCGCCGGTGCGGCCGGCGAGGTGGCGGCGCTCCTGGAACGCCGCGGCGCGCTGTTCTTCGACGAGATCGTGAGCGGGACACGCCGCCTCGTGACGGACGTGGAGCAGGGCCTGCGCGAACTGATCGGCGGCGGCTGGGTCGCCTCGGACGGCTTCCAGGGACTGCGCGAGATCGCCGGCGGCGCCCGCGGCCGCGAGCGCCATCGACGCCGCGCCTCGTCGCGAGGCGGCAACTACCTGCGCGGCGGCATGTTCGCCGGCGGCGGCCCGCCCGGCCGCTGGTCGCTGGTGCGCGCGCCCGAGGTGGACCCCGCTGAGGAGGACGAACTCGCGGAGGCCGTCGCCCACACGCTCCTGGCGCGCTACGGCGTGGTCTTCCGCGACATCGCCCAGCGCGAGGCGTTCACGATCCCCTGGCGCTACGTGATGCGCGCCCTCCGCCGGCTGGAGGCGCGCGGCGTGATCCGCGGGGGCCGCTTCGTCATCGGCGTGGCGGGCGAGCAGTACGCGCTCGCAGAGGCCGTCACGCTCCTGCGCGAGGTGCGCCGCCTGCCGCAGGACGGCACGCGCATCACCGTCAGCGCCGTGGACCCGGTCAACCTCACCGGCATCGTCCTCCCCGGCGACCGCGTCCCCGCCCAGCGAGGTCGTACCGTCACCTTCGTGGACGGACTGCCGGAGAACCCGCTCGTCGCCGTCCCGGCCGGCGGCTAGACCGTCGGGTGCACCGCCGGCCGGCGGATCAGCCCCACGCCCAGCGTCACCAGCCCCGCCACGAGGATCGCCGCCCCCACGAACGCGACGTAGATCAGCGCGTTCGGCTCTGTCGCGGACGGCGCGGCCACCGACAGGAAGAACGCGAACGGCAGCAGGATCGCCGCCACCGGCGCCGAGGAGCGCACGAGCATCCGCGTGCGCTCGGACAGCACCGCCTCGTCGACGTAGCGCAGCAGGACCAGCGACAGCAGCAGCAGGACGCCGGCGTGCGCGTGCCCGGCGCGCCAGAGGTCCTGGCGCACGTCGTTGTCCACGTAGTCCGGGTCGTTGCGGATGATCATTCCCAGCAGGCTCACACCGCCGAGGATCACCGTCGGGTAGATGATCAGCAGGATGCCGGCCAGCCGGCGTGACGCAGCACTCATCGAGACTCCTCCTCCGAACGCGCAGACCGCGGACGCACGAGCGACGGACGCACGAGCGACGGACGC
>JBBDIC010000168.1:0-9812 GCA_040880625.1 Dehalococcoidia bacterium
TTCACGAACGCCATGTGCCCGGCCGCCACCATGATGAACGTGGCCATCACGCGGCCGCGCATCCGGTCCGGCGTGATGCCCAGCACCAGCACCTGCGAAAGCGACATGTAGGCCGCCTGCGTCCCGCCCGCGAGCAACGCCCCGAACACGACGAGCGCCGGTACGGTCGCCATCCCGAGCACGAGCATGGCGACGCCCGAGCCCAGCCCCGCTACGAGCAGCGCCCGCCCCTGCATCGCCTCGCTCGGGAGTTTCGAGATCGCGATCGTGCCGACGACGGCGCCAAAGCCGAGACCGATCAGGATCGCGGAGAACGTGCGCTCGCCGCCGCCCACGCCCTCCGCCAGCGCCGGCATCATGGAGTCGAACGCCATGGTCAGGCCGCAGTGGAAGATCACGAGGACGATGACCAGTGCGAGGCGGCGGTCCGAGAACGTGTACTCCCAGCCCTCGCGGACGTCCTTGACGAGGCCGTCCGTCACGCCCCGCGGGTCCACGTCCGACAGGTCAGTGCGGTAGCGGATGCGCCAGAGCGCCACCGTGCCGCCGGCCATGGCGAGCGCGGAGATGGCGAACACCCAGCCGGCGCCCGCGGTCTCCAGCAGAGCCGCCCCGTACAGCGGCCCGATGATCCTTGACCCGTGGACGGACACGCTCTGGAGGGCGATCGCGTTCAGGAGGTGGTGCGGCGGCACCAGGCTCGGCGTCATCGCGTTCGCCGTGGGCTGCTGCGCCGCGCGCGAGATGCCCCCCAGCAAGGAGAACAGCACGATGTGCCACACCTGCACCGCCCCCGCGAACGTGACGATCGCCAGCGCGGCCGTGCCGGCGATGCTCACGTACGCCGCCAGCAGCGCCAGCCGCCTCCGGTCCATGCGGTCCGCCAGCGCGCCGGCGATGGGCGCGGCGAACAGGTAGGGCGCCATGCCCGCGAACGTCACGACGCCCACGGCCGTCGAGGAGCCGGTGAGGTCGAACACCAGCCACCCGCGCGCCAGGATCAGCGCCCAGTTCGCCGCGGCGACAAACATCGAGTTCGTGAACAGCAGCGTGAAGTCGCGCGATGCCAGCGCCGGGAACTGTCGCGTGACGGTGTTGCCGTGCGCCATGTGCGCCATGTGTCGCCTCGGTGGTGGCCCGCGGATGATGGCCCGCGCGCGCGGCGGTGATGGCGAGTGTATTCGGTGGCGGCGGATGGGATAGCATGCGGCGCGCTGTGGCCGGCCTCGGAAGCACCGCGGCCGCAGGGGAGGTTCAGGATGGCGAAGGCCCACTTCGGGGTGATGGTTCCGCAGATCAAGCGCACGTGGGAGGAGTCCCGCAGCGCCGCCCTCGAGTTCGAGGGCATGGGCTACGACTCCCTCTGGGTGAACGACCACCTCTACGGCCCCACCTCGCCGCAGATCCCCATGCTGGAGGCGTGGGCGCTGGTCGCGGCGCTGGCGGCCACCACGCAGCGGGTGGACATCGGCACGCTCGTGACGCCGGTGGGGATGCGCAACGCCGCGCACCTCGGCAAGACGATCGCGACGCTGGACCATATCTCCGGCGGGCGCGTCATCCCCGGCCTCGGCGCCGGCTGGATGCCGCGCGAGTTCACGGACTTCGGCGTGCCGTTCCTGTCGCCGAAGGAGCGCCTCCAGCAACTGCGCGAGGGCGTCGAGTTGTTCCGCCGCATGTGGAGCCAGGACGAGGACGCCGTCACGTTCGAGGGCAAGCACATCCGCACGGAGAACGTGGTGACGCAGCCGAAGCCGGAGAAGCAGCCACGGCTGCTCATCGGCGGCTCCGGCGAGCAGGTCACCATGCGCATCGCGGCGCGGCACGCGGACATCTGGAACAACCTGGCCGGCCAGCAGGACCGCATCGCCCACAAGGTGGACGTGCTGCGAGGGCACTGCGACGCCGTAGGCCGCGACCCGGCCGAGATCACGGTCGCGCAGCAGTGCCTCGTCACGATCGGCAAGGACGAAGCGAGCGTGGCGCCGATGATCGAGACCGCGCAGAAGATCTTCGGCGGCCACATGGGCAATCCGAAGGGCGAACTGGCACTGTCCGGCACGCCCGGGCAGGTGGCGGAGCGCATCCAGAAGCACATGGACGCCGGCTGCACCATGTTCAACATCGAGTTCTTCGGCCGCGACACGCGCGAGCCGGCGGAACTCTTCGCGAAGGAAGTCCTACCGCAGTTCAAGTAACCCCGGACCTGCGAGGCCTCCCGTGACCACCCTCACCATCCGCCCCTTCGCCGACCGCGACCTGGCCGCGTGCGGCGCGCTGCTGGCGGACGCGCACCGCGCCTCCGTCCGTCGCGAGCCGGCCGTGCCGGAGCGCTTCGTCGAGGACGGCCGGGGCGAGGCGGCGGTGCGTCACGCGCTGCTGGACACGGACGCCGACGGGGCCGTCGCCGAGCGCGGCGGCCGCATCGTCGGGTTCCTCGGCGGGACGCGCTCGCTCACCCCGCCGGAGTCCTTCGGCGCGCAGTACGCCCCGCCACGCGGCGCCTCGATGCCGGTCGCCGGGCACGCGGTCGCGGAGGACGAGTCCGCCATCGAGGTCTACCGGCTGCTGTACGCGGCGCTGGCGGAACGCTGGGCCGCGGACGGCCTCTTCACGCACCACGTGTCGATGCGCCCCGCCGACACCGCCGTCCGCGACGCCTGGTTCCTGCTGGGCTTCGGCGCGAGGACGGTCTTCGCGGTGCGCGACACCTCGCCGCCACGCGAGGCGACCGCCGAGCGCGCGCCGGGCATCGAGGTCCACGCGGCGACGGCGGAGGAGATCGACGTCGTGCGTCACCTGGACGAACTGGAGTCGCTGCACCACCGCGACTCGCCGATCTTTTGGCCGCACCTCGGGCGGGACGTGGCGGCGGCGGTGGAGGCGTTCCAGCGCGCGGCGCTGGAGGGCGACCGCAACCCGATCTTCGTCGCCACGCGGGACGGCGAGCCGGTGGCGATGCACTTCCTGCTGGTGGAAGGCGGCTTCGGCAACCGCCTGAGCACTCCGGACGGCGCGGTCTACCTCTACCAGGCGATCGTGGAGCCAGAGGCGCGCGGCGGCGGCGTGGGCACGGCCCTCCTGCGTCACACGCTGGACTGGGCGCGCACGAACGGCCACGACCACATCACGCTGCACTACGGCAGCGCCAACCCCTCGGGCGCCCCGTTCTGGGAGCGGCAGGGCTTCGTGCCGGTGGAGATGACGCTGGAGCGCGTCCTGGACGAGCGCATCGCCTGGGCGAAGGGGCGCTAGCGCTGGATCGTCAGTCCGGCCTCGGAGTCTGGGTCCACGACCACGGCGGTCTTGCCCTGCAGCCATTCGAGCAGGTCACGGCCGACGAGGTCGCGCCGCCAGCCGTGCAGCAGCGGGACATCCGGCTCGCGGCCGCGGTCGCCCACCAGCCACCACGCGATCAGTTCGTCGATGTCGCGGCGGGTGGCCACGAAGCGCGGCGCGATGCCGCTCTCCCGGCAGCGCGCCTGCACGATGCCGCTGAGGATCGCCGGCCATGACTGGCCCAGGTTGGGGACGCGCGGCAGGCTGTCCTCGTCCGGAGGGGGATCTTCGGCGCCGGCGCGTACGGCATCGATGATCGCGCGACCGTAGCGCTGCGCCACGCCCTCGCCCATGCCGCGCACGCCGCGCAGTTCGTTGATGTCGGCCGGCGGGCGGCGCGCGATCTCCAGCATCGTACGGTCGTTGACGAGCCACGCCGGCGGGCGGTTGGAGTGCAGCGACTCCTCCTCGCGCCAGGCGGCCAGCGCGCGGAGCGCGCCCTGCCCCTTGCGGCGCAGGCTGTTCCAGCCGCGGATGCGGCGGTACATCTCCTCCGGCGGGATGCGCTCCGCCCACGTGTCCGCCAGCCGGTCGCACTCCTCGATGACCCACTCGAGGCGGCCCTTCTCCACGAGGTCCGCGCGCAGTTCGTCCCAGGCGGCGCCCAGGTAGCGCACGTCGTCCAGGGCGTAGGCGATCTGCTCGGCGGACAGGGGGCGGCGGGACCACTCGGTGAACTGGGAGCCCTTGTCCAGGCTCACGTTCGCCATGCGCTCCACGAGCGGGCCGTATCCGATCTGGTCGCCCATGCCGAGGAACGCCGCGGCGATCTGGGTGTCGACGACGCCGCGGCCGCGCACGTTGAAGACGGCGCCCAGCAGCGCCAGGTCCGCCTGCGCGGAGTGGATCACCGTCTCCACCTCCGGGTCCGCCACCAGGTCCGCGATGGCGCGAGCGTCCACCTCCAGCGGGTCGATCGCACGCACGTGGGGGTCGTGTGGATCGCCCCAGCCCACCTGCACCAGCGAGAGTTCCGCGACGTAGCGGCCCTCCGTCATGAACTCCAGGTCCAGGGCGAAGCGGCCCGCCTCCCGGATCGCGCGCGCGATGTCGCCCACGTCCGCGGGATCGGTGATCAGGGTGAGGGACGGCTCGGTGGTGGTCACGGCGCGGACGATAACACGGGAGGCTCGAACGCTCGCCCCGGCGTGCGACGCGCGTGCGTCTCGCATCGAGGCCGCTCCGGGCACGCGCCGTTGCCGGGCGCGATACCATCCGCGCGCCTATCACGTTTGTACGCCACCCTGCCGAAGGAGTCCCCCATGAAGGCCGCCGTCTTCCACGCCGCCAACGAGCCGCTGACGATCGAGAACCTCGAGATCGCCGACCCCGAGGGCCACGAGATCCTCGTCCGCACCGTCGCCAGCGGCGTGTGCCACAGCGACCTGCACTTCGTCGACGGGTTCTATCCCATGCGGACGCCCGCCGTGCTGGGGCACGAGGCGGCCGGCGTGGTGGAGGCCGTGGGCCCGCTGGTGACCGAGTTCGCCACCGGCGACCACGTGATCGCGTGTCTCTCCACGTTCTGCGGCAAGTGCGAGCGCTGCTTCAGCGGCGAGACGCACCTGTGTACCAAGAAGCCGCAGCGCACCCCGGACCAGGCGCCGGTCCTGACCTGGAACGGCGACCCCGTGCAGCAGGGCTTCCGCGTGGCCTCCTACGCGGAGCAGATGCTGATCCACGAGAACGGCCTGGTGAAGATCGGCAAGGAGATGCCCCTGGACCGCGCGGCCCTCATCGGCTGCGGCGTGACCACGGGCGTCGGCGCCGTGCTGAAGACGGCGAAGGTGGAGCCCGGCGCCACGGTGGCCGTCTTCGGGTGCGGCGGCGTGGGCCTGGCTGCGATCCAGGGCGCGCGCATCGCCGGCGCCGGCAAGATCATTGCCGTGGACATGATGGAGCACAAACTCGCCACGGCGCGCGAACTCGGCGCCACGCACTCCGTGGACGCCTCCTCGGGCGACCCGGTCGCCAAGATCCGGGAGATCACCGGCGGCGGCGTGGACTACGCCTTCGAGGCGATCGGCCTGAAGGTCGTCGCCGAGCAGGCCTTCGAGGCGATCCGCCCGGGCGGCACGGCCACCATCATCGGCATGATCCCGGTGGGCCAGAAGATCGAACTGCCCGGCGCGGCGTTCCTGGGCGAGAAGAAGATCCAGGGCTCCAACATGGGCTCCAACCACTTCAAGGTGGACATGCCGAAGTACATCGAGTTCTACGAGCGCGGCCTGCTCCAACTGGACCAGATGATCACCGCCCGCGCCCGCCTGGAGGACGTGAACGACCGCCTCCGCGCCATGAAGGAGGGCGAGGTCGCCCGCTCCGTCCTCATGCTCGACTAGCACGACGATCGAGGAGGACGGCCATGGCCGAGGACCGCGCGGCGCTCATCGCACACTTCCGCCAGATGCGGCAGGCGATGCTCGACGCCATCGAGGGCCTGAGCGATGCGCAGATGACGGAGCCGTCGCTGGACGGCTGGTCGGTCAAGGATCACCTGGCGCACATCGCGTTCTGGGACGAGATGCGCGCGTCGGAGGTCGAGCGTATCTCCGCGGGGCAGGACACCGCCTGGCGCATGACCGAAGAGCAGGACGAGGCGCTCAACACGCTGGCGTACGACCTTCGCGCCGGTCTCTCGCTCGCGCAGGTGCGCTGGGAGCTCGAGTCCTCCGGCCGGGCCGTGCTCGATGCGATCGCGGCGGCCACGGACGCCGGCCTCGACGGCTCGCGCTACGGCGAGGCCGGGCTGGTGAGCAGGCACGAGGCACAGCACACCGGATGGATCACACGCTGGCGAGGTGAGCGGGGCTACTAGGCCGCCCCGCCGCAGCGCCACAGGAGAGGAACCGCCATGTCCACCGAGAGCCGCACGACCGTCGAGGGCCACTGCGACCCGAAGTTCGACGCCGTCCGCGCCGCGTTCGAGGCGAACCTGGAGAGCGGGCGCGACTGCGGCGCCTCCGTCTGCGTCACCCTGGAGGGCGAGACGGTCGTGGACCTCTGGGGTGGGTGGAAGGACGTGGGCCGCACCGAGCCGTGGGAGCGCGACACCATCGCGAACCTGTGGTCGTCCACGAAGGGCATGGCCACCGTCGCCGGACACGTCGCGGCCGACCGCGGGCTGCTGGACTTCGATGCGCCGGTGGCTCAGTACTGGCCGGAGTTCGCGCAGGCCGGCAAGCAGGACGTCCCGGTGAAGTACCTCTTCACGCACCAGGTGGGCCTGGTGGACTTCGACGGCGAGCACCCGGACGGCATCGCGCTCGACTGGCACGAGGTGTGCAGCCGCCTGGCGGCCACCGCGCCGCAGTGGACGCCGGGGGAGGACTGCGGCTACCACGCCACCACCTGGGGCTGGCTGACCGGCGAGGTCACGCGTCGCGCGGCCGGTGTGGACTCGTTCGGCCAGTTCTTCCGCGACGAGGTCGCACAGCCCCTCGGGGCGGACTTCTGGATCGGCCTGCCGGACAGCGAGCACCACCGCGTCGCGCGCGTCTTCCGCGAGCGGCCGCCCGAGGGCGCCCCGACGCCGCCGCCCGTCCTCGGCGCGATGGGCGATCCGGTCGCGGCCCGCACGGGCATCCTGGGCATCGAGAAGTACTCCGCCAGCCCGACGAGCCCGGAGTGGAAGCGCGCGGAGATGCCCGGCATGAACGGCCACGGCAACGCGCGCGGCCTCGCCCGCGTCTACGCCGCGATGGCGAACGGCGGCGAGTTCGAGGGCGTGCGGGTGATGTCGCCGGAGGCCGTGGAGCGCTCGCAGCGCGTGGAGTACACCGGCCGTGATCGCTGCCTCGGCATCCCCGTGGTGCGCACGCTGGGCTTCATGAAGCCCTCCATGGAAGGCGACGCGCGGCCGCCGGAGACGTTCGGCCACGCTGGCATGGGCGGATCGATGGGCTTCGCGGACCCCACGCGCCGCATGTCGTTCGGCTACGCCATGAACCTCATGGCCGCCGCCAGCGGCCTCTCCGGCGCGACGGACACGCGCGGCCAGTCGCTCGCCCAGGCGGTCTACACCGCGCTCTAGAGCCCCTGTAGCGGCTGAGGGCGCCCGGCACCGCCTACCGCGAAAATCCGGCTTTTCTCGCGCGTCCTCGATCTCCCTGACGGGGGCTTCTGGCGCCGGGGTGTACGGTGACGGCGAAAGCGAGGTCATCCATGGACATCATCGCCAAGATCAAGGAACTGCTGCCCGGCAAGAGCGGCCGAGACCAGAAGGCGCAGGACCGCGAGGACGCGCAGAAGCGCGGCCAGGACGCCATGGACTCGATGAACCGGTAGCGCCCTGATCGCCCGCGGCCGCTAGCGGCTCAGCCGCCGGCAGCCGCGATGTTCTCCGCCAGTCGTTCGCCCAGCACCGGGCCGTACGTGCGCGCGCGCAGAATGCCGTCACGGTCGATGAAGAACGTGGCCGGGAGCCCTCGCACGCCGTAGCGGTCCGCGACGTTGCCGGTCACGTCGTAGGCGATCGAGAACGTCAGCCCCAGGCGCTCCGCGAAGTCGTCCGCGGCCTGGCGGTTGTCCTGCGACGTGAGGTTCACCGCCACGATCTGGAAGTCGCCCGCCTCGTGCCGCGCTTCGTGCGTCTCCTGGAACTCCGGCATCTCGTACACGCAGGGCGCGCACCACGTGGCCCAGAAGTTCACCACCACCAGCCGCCCGCGCGCTTCGGACAGCCTGAACACGCCGTCCGCGGTCTCCAGTTCAAAGTCCGGCGCCGGCTTGCCCACCTCCAGCGCACCGGCGCTCACCATCGAGGTCGCGCCGTCGCTCAGCACCTCGCGCTGGATGAGGATGCCCGCCGTGACGCCCACGATGAGCGCCACCAGCGCATAGCGCACGATGCGCCGCCTGCGCGATTCCGCCTGCACCGGCTCGTTCATGGCTGTTCCGTTCCCATCACTGCGCCGCCGCCGGCGTGGGCGCCGCCAGGTCGCCCCGGACGATGACGTGCGTGAGGACGAGCGGCCCCTGGAGGCCGGACCTCCGCGTCACGCCGAACTCCATCACGCGCGTCCATGATCCACCCGCCGGCACCTCGTACACCTCGCCGGTGCAGAGGCAGAACATCAGCAGCCCCTGCTCCTCGATGTGCGGGACGGGCAGGTGGGGCGCCACCCAGAACCGCACCGCCTCGGGCGCCTCGTTCTGGAGCAGCGCGACGAACCGCGTCGGTTCGCTGTGGCGGCCGTGGAGGATGCCCGCCGGGATCTCGTCCCCGACGGCGGGCGGCTCGCCCTCGGGGTAGGTGTGCACCTCGTACAGGTCCTGGTCCGGCGGCGGCTCGTGGAGCGTGACCGTCGCCGGGAAGGCGTCGTCCACCTCCCAGCGCACGTGCATCTCCACCGGCAGGTCGCCCGCGCCTGCCGTGGCGGTCGCGTCGCCCTCGCCGCCGCCGCAGGCCGCTGCCGCCCCGAGCAGCACGAGGCCGCCGAGGACGGTCGCGGGCCGGCGGAGTCGGTGGCGCATGTGGAGCCTCACGTCGAGCGTAGCGGCGCTGCGCAGGCGAAATGCGACAGAGGAGGGGGCATCGCCCCCTCCTCCTCGTTCACGTCGCAGCGTGGACCTCGAGGGCCGCTACGACCGCTCGATGTCCGAGTCCGTGCGGTTGCCGTACTCGACCCACGAGCCGTCGTAGTTCTTGACGCTGTCCAGGCCCAGCAGGTCGTGGAACACGAACCAGGTGTGCGCCGCGCGCACGCCCGTCTGGCAGTAGACGTAGATCGTCTTGTCGTCGTCGCCGGTCAGGACCTGGCCCTCGTACAGGGTGCGGAGTTCCTCCGCGGTCTTGAACTGGCTCTCATCGTTGACGGCCTGCGTCCACTCCACGTTGCCGGCGCCGGGGACGTGCCCGCCCTGGTCGGCGCGGACGTCACGGCCGGCGAACTCCTCCGCGGAGCGGGCGTCGCAGATCAGTGCCTCGGGGTCGCTGATCGCCGCCGCCATCTCCTCGAAGTTGGCGATGATGCCGCTGTTCGGCTCGCTGTTGAAGACGTAGTCCGTCGTCTCGAACGTCGCGACTTCCGAGGACGTGGGGCGGCCTTCCGACTCCCAGAGCGTCCACGAGCCGTCCAGGATGCGCGTCTCGCCGTGTCCGTACACGTCGAACACCCAGAGCGAGCGCGCTGACTGCAGGCTGCTGCGGCCGTCATACAGCACCACGGTGGAGTCCGGGCTCACGCCCAGCGCGCCCAGCACGGCCGCGGTGTCCTCCTGCGTGGCGATCTGGCCGGAGACGCCGTTCTCGTCCGTGCGCGAGAGCGACAGGTCCTCCGGGATCTGGCGCGCGCCCGGGATGTGGCCGGCGACGAAGTCCTCCGCGTCCCGGAGGTCCACGATCACGAGGTCGTCGTTCTCCAGGTTCTCCTCCAGCCAGTCGCCGGAGACCAGGCGGTGGCCGTCCGCGTAGCCGCGGCCGTCCAGGCCGGCCGCGGTCTCGCCGCCGGCGCCATCGGCGCCATCGCCGT
>JBBDIC010000169.1:0-5687 GCA_040880625.1 Dehalococcoidia bacterium
GGGCCGGAGCCGGAAGGAGAGTGGCGGCGCACGGCGCGTGTCGGGGCTTCCCGCAGCCGGACGGCGGAACGCGCGTGTTATCGTTCGGCAGATCGCGCGCATGTGCGGCGCGACAGAGGGCGCGAACATGATCCTCCTGGGCTACGCGGCGATGGTGGCGATCGGGCTGCTGCCGCTCGCGGCGGTGGCGCGCATGACCGGCGTGGAGGGCGAGCGCGCGTTCTTCCTGCCGGTGGGGTGGGCGCTGGTGCTCGCGTTCCTCCTGGGGCTCGGCGCCTGCCTGGCCGTGGGCCGCGTGCTGGGCCTCCTGCGCTTCGAGGACATGCGCTCCTACCAGGAACAGCGCGACCCGGGCGCGGATCCGGCCTTCGCGCCGCGCCGCCGTCGCCGCCTGCCGCTGCGGGGCCGCCGAGGTCGCGCCGCGCGCGCCGAACGCTAGAGCCCGTCGCCGTCCTCGGCGGGCGCAGGCTTCCAGTAGGCGGAGCCGTCGCGCTTCCGCTGCAGCAGGCCCAACTCCACGAGTTCGCGACGCAGGCGCGCGGCGTCGTTGAAGGCGTGCATCGAGTCCAGCAGGCTGCCGAGTTCGCGCTCGGTGATGGCGGGGCCGGGTTCGATCTGCGCGGCGATGTGCTCCAGCGCCAGCAGTTGCTGCGCGCGCCGCTTCGGCCAGCGCGCCACGCGTCCGCGGTCATCGAGCAGGCGGTCGAGGATCCTCGCGCGCTTGCGCAGCGCATCGATGGGATCGCGGGGGGCGTCGTCGGTGGTCATGCGGTCCGCGGGCGCGCCTACGACTGCAACTGCCACTCGAGGAAGTCGCGCGTCTGGTTGCCCGCCTCCTCCGGTGTCTCACCGTGCTTGCCGGGGTAGGCCATGAGGCGCTTGTTACGGGAGGCGAGCAGGTCGAACAGGCGCAGCGAGCCGTCGCGGTCGAAGCGCTCGTCGTCCCACTGCACCATGAACAGGACGGGCACCGTGACCTCCGCGGCGGCCTCCGCCAGCACCTCGCCGATGGTGCTGCGGCTCGGCGTCTCGCCGGTGACGCCGCACAGCCCGAGGACGGCGGCGCGGATGCGCGGCTCGGACGCCACGTACGGCAGGCCGATGAGCGTGCCCATGGACAGGCCCCACCAGCCGATGCGCTCCGCATCGAACTGGCCGAGGGCGAGCAGCGCGTCCAGCGTGGCGCGCCAGTCCTCGCTGCTGCGGCCGGCCATCGCGCGGCCGTCCCGCCAGAGGTCGTAGTACGCCTCGGTACGGCTCTTCACACCGCCGCGGTCGCCGTGGCCGGGGGCGTCGATGGCGGCCGCGGCCAGGCCGTTGCGCCGCACGAGGCGTCGCGCGATCGCGAGGTGGGTCGCCGCGCGCTTGTTCCCGCCGCCGCCGTGGCCAATGAGGACGAGCGGCATGGGGCCCGTCACGGTCTCCGGCATCCAGAGGATCCCGGGGATCGGATCGGGGTCGCCCTCCCGCGTCACGGCGAAGCCGCGCTCGGTCACGCCCATGGCGGTATTGCCCTCGTTGCGCCATGTCAGCGTGGTGGGCGCGGTCATGGGGCGTCCTCCGCCTTGAGGTCGTCGCCCAGGAGGGCGGCGCCATCGCACAGCAGGAGGCGCTCCAGGTCCGTGGCGAGCGCCTGCACGGCCTCCGGGAGCGGCAGCGCGACGAGGCCCTGGTAGAGCGCGTCCGCCTTCGGTTCGCCCGCCACCTCCAGCGCGACCGCGCGCAGGTAGCCCGTCGACTGCCCGCCCGTGTACGGGTGCATGGTGTGGACGGGCCGCTGCACCGTGGACAGCCGCGGCTCGCCGCGCACGGAGACACCCAGGTGCGTCCGCACCAGCGAGGCGAGCCCCGCGGCGAACCCCTCCGAGCGGTGCGGCGGCGCGGTGGAAAGCATGGTGAACGCGGTGCTGCCGGGCCGGCGCACCAACAGGTAGCGGCCGTCCTCCACGCTGCGGACGGCCAGCAGCAGCCACTCCGGCGGCGCGGTGGGGTCCGGCACCTTCGAGTAGTCGATGGCGGTGGAGGGGTCCAGCGGGGTGGTGGCCCAGGGTCCGGTCATGCGCGCGTCCTCACGTCCAGCCGGGCAGCGGCGTCAGCACTCCGTGCGGAGCGACTCCTCGATGGCCGTCTCCACGGCGGCGGCGTCCACCGGCCCGACCGTCACCACTTGCAGCCCGTCCGGCGCCAGCACGCGCGCCGCGGCGCGCTCCACGTCCTCGATGGTCACGGCCGCCGAGTAGGCGAGCGACTCCTCGGGCGTGCGGACGGGCAGTCCCAGGCTCACCTGCGAACCATAGAGCGCGGAGACGGCGCGGGTGTCCTCCATGCGCAGTTGCGTGCGAGAACGCGCCACGGCCTTCGCGCGCTCCAGTTCCGCCGCCCCCACGGGACGCAGCGCCTTACGCAGTTCCAGCAGGATCTCGCGGACGGACTGCACTGTGTTCTCCGGGTCCACGCCGGCGTACACGCCGAACATGCCTGTATCCAGCAGCGTGGTCATGTAGGAGTGGATGTCGTAGCACAGCCCCAGGTCCTCCCGCAGCCGCGCGAACAGCCGCGAGGACATCCCCTCGCCGAGGATGACCGACAGCAGATCCAGCGCGTAGCGGTCGTCGTCGAAAGCGGAGAGGGCGCGGGCGCCCATCGAGAGGTGGACCTGCTCCAGGTCCTTCTCCAGCGTGCGCAGGCGCGGCCCGCGAGGCTCCTCGCGGTGGGCGATCCACGCGGCGGGGTCGCCGGCGGCCCAGTCGCCGAAGTGCTGCGCCACCAGCGCCGTCGCCTCGTCCATCTCGATCGCGCCGGCAATGGAGACGACGGTGCCGTTGGGGACGTACTGGCGCTGGTAGTACTCGCGGATGCGTGCGTTCGGCATGGCCTCCACGGAGGCCACCGTGCCGGCGATGTCGCGCCCGTGCGGCTGATCCGGCCACAGCACCTCGTCCAGGATCACGCCCACCTGCTCCGTGGGAGAGTCCTCCACCGCCGCGAGTTCCTCCAGGATGACCCCGCGCTCGCGCTCCACCTCCGCGTCCACCAGCGTGGAGTTCCGGAGGAGGTCCGCCAGCAGATCCAGGGCGCGCGGCAAGTACTCGGGCGTCATCTTGGCGTAGTAGACCGTGAGTTCGCGGTTGGTGGCGGCGTTCATGTTGCCGCCCATGGCGTCGATCTCCATCGAGATCTCGAGCGCCTTCGGGCGGCGCTCCGTGCCCTTGAAGCACAGGTGCTCCAGGAAGTGGGAGAGGCCCGCCTCCTCCGCCGTCGCCTCGTAGCGCGAGCCGGCGGCGACGTACGTGGAGATCGAGACAGAGCGCGCGAACGGCATGGGCGTGATGGCGATGCGGAGCCCGTTGTCGAGGCTCGACACGACGGGCGCGGCGAGGGCTGGGGGCTGCTGGGGCGTCGCCACATTGCTCCTGATCGTCGTCGTCGAGGGCGCGCCGCCATCCTACCCCGCGAGTCCGCGGGCGTCAGGGCAGGGATTCGGTGCGCGGCGCGCAGCGCCGCCCGGACGCACCTCGATGCCCGCGACCACCTCGACGTCGGCGGGCCTTCGAGGAGACGGAGACGCCCGACAGCGATTGATGTGCGACCGCAGGGTCGAGGCGGGCGCGGATCACCCCCACCCCAACCCTCCCCCTCTCAAGGGGGAGGGGGTCGGAAGCGGAGGGGGAAGGGGCCCCAGGCAGAACCCACCCCTCCATCCCCTCTACCTGCGCCTCCCCTACGCTGCCTCCGATGACCGACCTCCCGACGATCGCCCCTGCGCGCATGGCCGCGATCCGGCGGCGGCTGCTCGCGTGGTACGACGCGCACGAGCAGCCGTTCCCGTGGCGCACGGCGCGCGACCCGTACCTTGCGCTGGTGGCGGCGGTGGCGGCGCAGCAGACGCAGATGGCGCGCGTCCTCCTGATCTACGGCCGCTGGGTGGAGGCGTTCCCCACGCTCGCGGACCTCGCGAGGGCGGACCGAGACGAGGTGCTGCGTGTGTGGGGGCGCGCGGGCTACCCCCGGCGCGCGGTGGCGCTGCACGAGGCGGCGCGGACGTGCATGGCGCGGCATGGCGGCGCGCTCCCTCGGGAGGCGGACGCGCTGCTGGCGCTGCCGGGCGTGGGGCCGTTCACGGCGGCGATCGTGCGGACGTTCGGCTTCGGCGAGGACGCGGCGGCGGTGGACACGAACATCGTGCGGGTGGTGGGGCGCGTGTCCTTCGGCCACCTCCAGCCGGCGACGGACACGCCGCCCCGGGCGCTGGGCGCGATGGCGGAGCGCTGGATGCCGGCCGGCGAGGCGGCGCGCTGGAACCCGGCGCTGATGGACTACGGCGCGAAGGTGTGCACGCCGCGGCCGCGCTGCGGCGAGTGCGTGGTGGCCACCATGTGCGCGGCGCGTCCGCGCTTCGCCGCCGGCGAGGTGGCCGAGCCGGTGCGCGCGCAGGGGCGGTTCCACGGCTCCGACCGCCAGTGGCGGGGGCGCATCATGCAGACACTCCGCGACGCGGACGGCCCCACCACGCTCTCCGCGCTGATGCGCCGCCTGGCCCCGGGCGAGGAGCGTGCGCGCGTGCGCGGCCTGCTGGACGCCCTGGCCGCGGAGGGCATGGCGTGGGTGCAGGGCGGACGCTGCGGCCTCGGCGAGCGGGGGCGCGCGGCGGACACCGCCGGCGTGGCGCGCGAGGCCGTGCGGTAGGCTGGGACACCCGATGACACGCACACGGGCGCGGGCAGGAGGACGGCGATGACGCAGGTCTACCAGGGCAAGGACTTCACGATCGAGGCGTACTTCGGCCTCGGACGGATGGGGAACAACTGCTACGTCATTACGCCGGCCACGCCCGGCGCCGGCGTCACCATCGTGGACGCCCCGGAGGGCATCGAGGCAGTCGTTGCCGGCCTGGGCGAGACGCCCGTGGAGCGGCTGGTGGTGACGCACTCGCACTTCGACCACTGGCTGGGGTTCGACACGCTGCGCGCGCACACGGACGCCCCCGTCTTCGCCGGCGCGGAGGAGACGGAACTGGACGCCTCGCGCGGGGTGCAGGGGCTGGCGGACGGAGACGTGTTCACGGTGGGCGACGCGCAGGTGCAGGTGATCCACACGCCGGGCCACACGCCGGGCTCGATCTGCCTGCTCGTGGAGCACTGCGTCCTGACGGGCGACACGCTGTTCCCGGGCGGCCCCGGCCGCACGCGCACGCCGGAAGACCTGGCGACGGAGATCGAGTCGATCACCACGCGCCTCCACACGCTCAAGCCGGAGACGGTCGTCCTCCCCGGCCACGGCCCCGCCACCACCATCGGCGAGTCCGTGGAGGAGTACCGCGTCTTCGCCGGCAAGGAGCACGCGCCCGACCTCAAGGGCGACGTGCTGTGGCTGGAGTCCTAGCCGCGAGGGTCGAGTCGCGCATGCGGAACGGGTATGCTCGTCCGTGGCGGGGACGCCTGCCCTCCGCCTCGGCGAGGGCGCACACGGCATCCCAGCGGACACGGCTGAGCACCCCCTGACGTCGCAGGCCGCGCGACGAGGCGGGAGGTCCGGATGCGCTGGCGCGCGGTGAGGCTTCGTGACGGACTCGCGCGCGACGAACTGAGCGCGGTCCCGCTGCGCATGCTCGCCGCGCTGGTGGCCGCGACCGTGCTGGCCGGGCAGCACCCGGCGGGCGTGGTCGCCGGCGGCGCGCTCCTGTACGC
>JBBDIC010000169.1:5787-9578 GCA_040880625.1 Dehalococcoidia bacterium
GGCGGCGCCCTCGCCGGCACGGCCATGACCACCGCGGAGGGCGTCGCAGCCGGGGCGGCCCTGGGCGTGCTGGGCACGGCGGTGCTGCTGGTGGTGCGCCGCTACCTGGACGCGCAACGCGCCGCGCTGGCGTGGCAGGGCTTCGTCCGCGCGAGCGCTCCCGTGAACGCCGCCGTGGCCTCCGGGGAGGTCGCCGCCGCGGTCGCACGGGGCGCCGTGGACGTGGCCGGCGCCGACGGGGCCCGCGTGTGGCGTCGCGTGCACGGTCGCACGGACTACGTCCCGGCCGCGGGCGCGGGGACGCGCTCCGGCCTGAAGGCGGTGGCGCTGCCCCAGACGGCCGTGCAGGAACTCGCGGACGGCAAAGACGCCCTCGCCTCCTCGCTGGTGGAGACGGGCCACGGGCGTGTGCTGCTGCTGCCGCTGGCGCACGGCGGCGAGACGCGCGGCGTGGTGGCGCTGCAGGGCGAGGGGCTGAGCGCCGGGGATGCGCACCTGCGCCGCTTCACGCACCAGGCCGCGGAGGCCCTGGCCCGCGCGGACGAGCACGACCTGCAACTGGAGTCCCGCCGCCGCGAGGAAGTGCTGCGCGGGGCCGCTCGACGGCTGGGCACCTGTACCTCCGCGGAGGTCGCGGCGATCGCCGCCGACGCGCTGGAGCGCGCGCTGGGCGTCCACGCGAGCGTGACGGAGGTGGGCGGCCCTCAGTCCGGCGCGGGGGAATCCCGCACCACGCCCCTGGAGCAGCGGGTGCGCGTGGACCTGGGGCCCTCCCTGGCGCTGATGGTGGAGGGTCAGACGCTGGGCGAGTCCGAACGCCACTGGATGGACGACCTGCGAGATGTCGCGCGGGACGCGCTGGCGCGCAGCCTGCACCACGAGCAGGTGCAGGCGGACCTGGGCGTGCTGCGTGCTGGCGTGGAGGACTTCCCCGCGCCCCTGCTGGTGCAGGCGTCGGATGGCGATCCGCTGGCGAGCAGCCGCGCCTTCCGGGACCTTGGCCTCGCGGTGCCCTCAGCGGCGGGGACGGCGCAGGAGGTGACAGCCGGCGTACCGCCGCGGGAGTTCGTGGTGGCGCAGGCGCGGCTGGAGGACGGCGGGCGGGTGACGCTCTACCGGGAGGTCACGGTCGAGCGAGACGCGCTGCGCCGCAAGACCGAACTGATCGCCACCATGGGGCACGAGTTGCGGACGCCGCTCACCTCGGTGCTGGGCTACAGCCAGATGATGGGCCGCCACCTGGACGTGGTGCGCGACCAGATCGGCCGGCTGGACACGCTGCTCCAGGAGTTCCTGGACACGGGCCGCCTGGGCGAGGGCGACCAGGCGCAGGTGGCGCTGGAAGCGCTGGACGCCCGCGACCTGGCGCAGCACGCCGCCGAGCGCTTCCGCGGCCGCTGGGAGGGGCGCGAACTGCGCGTGGACCTCGGCGCGCCCGCGCCCGTAGCCGGCGAACCGGTGCGCCTGGGACAGGTGCTGGACAACCTGCTGGAGAACGCGGCGAAGTACTCGCCGCCCGACCGCCCGATCGACCTCGGCGTGCGCATGGACGCCCAGGAGGGCCGCGTGCTCCTATCCGTCCGCGACGAGGGCGACGGGATTGCGCCCGAGCACCTGCCGCATCTCTTCGAACGCACCTTCCGCGTGCCCGGCAGCCGCGAGTCCGGCCAGGGGCTGGGCCTTTCGATCGTGCGGGACCTGGTGGCGGCCCACGGCGGCGAGGTGAGCGCGCACAGCGAGGGCCTCGGCTGCGGCAGCACGTTCACCGTCAGCCTCCCCGCAGCGCCGGCCGGGACGCCTGCCGGAGCCCCCCCGCCGGCCCTCGACGCGCCACGCGGCGACGCGCCCGGGGCGGAGGCGGCACGGGACGCCGGGGCGGCGGCGGAGCGCCGCTAGCGCGCCGCGCGGAGGGTGCCACGGGGCGCTCTAACCTTGGCCGGACGGGTGGTACGCTCTCGACCGATGCGGTGCTTCCAGTGCGACAACGAGGCGACCCAGGAGTGCCCGCGCTGCGGGGCGTTGTACTGCGACGCCCACGGGGACGCGCTCTGCGAGCGCTGCATGGATCCGGCGCTGGCGCTGCCCTCCTACCGCGTCTACCGCGGATCGGTGCTGGCGTTGCTCGTGGGCTCCGTGGTGGCCGTCTGGCTGCTGGTGCTGCCGCCGGCGGGCGCCGACCAGGACGGCCCGCCGGGAGCGCTCTCCGGCCTCGTCAACACGCCCACGGCCGTCGCCACCGAGACGCCCACCGCGACCGCCACCGCCGAGCCGACCGAGACGCCCGCGGAGACCGGCACGCCTGAGGCCACCGAGGAGCCGGACGACACGCCCACGGCCACACCGGAGCCCACGGAGCCGCCGGCCGAGCAGACGTACACCGTGCAGCCCGGCGACACGCTGTTCGCCATCGCGGAACGCTTCGCGCCGCCCGGCGCGGACCTCTCCGCGTACGCGGACCGCCTGGCGACTGTGAACAACCTGGCGGACAGCGCCTCGCTGTCGATCGGCCAGGTGCTGATCATCCCGGCGGAGTAGACCGCAGACCGTAGGACGCGCACATGAAGTCCAACCCCGGCATGACACCAGAGTGGGACGAACGCTACCTGGAGTACCGCGCAAACCACCGCTTCGCGCTCGTGCGGCGCGCGGTGCTGTTCGTCCCGGCCGCGCTGATCCTGACGGGCCTGCTCGTGATCGCCTCCCTCGAACTACCGAGTTCGATCATCCTCGTGATCTTCCTCGGCATCGGCGCGCTCGCCATCGACGTGGAAGCGATCAGCACGGTGCGTGACCTGGCGTCCGCGCCGATCACCTCGCGCGGGCGCATCGAGCGCAAGTGGAGCAAGGCGCGCTTCCTGTTCTTCGGCCGCGTGAACTACCTGCTGGTCGCCGCGCGGGAGGTCACCGAGCGCGGCGTAGACACGGACCTCAAGCCCCGCGATCGCCTGTTCGAGGTCGGCCCGATCGCCGCCGGAGAGTTGAACCTGGGCGATGAGGTGCAGGCCGTGCACTGGCCCCACACCAACCAGGTAGTCGCCCTGGAGCGCCTGAGCACGAGCCCAGACCGTGGTCAGTGACCTCGTCTCCCCCACGTCCGCGCCGGTAGCGCAGCGGGCACCCGCTCCGGTGGAGTACGGCGTGCGCGTGGCGGAGATGCCCGGCGCGGAGCGCCCGCGCGAGCGGCTGGAGCACCTGGGCGCGCAGGCGCTGAAGTCCGAAGAACTGCTGGCGATCCTGCTGCGCACCGGCACCCAGACGGACGACGTGCTGGCCGTGGCGCAGAAACTGCTGCGCGACCACGGCGGCCTGCGCGGCCTCGGGAGCGCGGACGTCGCGGCGCTCACGGAGTCGCGCGGGATGGGGCCGGTGAAGGCCACCACGATCGTCGCGGCGTTCGAACTCGGGCGGCGGCTGCGGCTCGAGGACGGCGGCGCGCGGCCGCAGGTGTCCAGCCCGGAGCACCTCGCGGCGCTGCTTCATGACGAGATGCAGTTGCTCCAGCAGGAGGAGTTGCGGCTGCTGGTGATGGACAACCGCAACCAGGTGCTCGCCGTGCGCACGCTCTACCGCGGCACCGTGAACTCCGCCCCCGGCCGCACCGCCGAGGTCTTCCGGGAGGCCGTCCGCCGCGGCGCGGCCAAGATCGCCATCGCCCACAACCACCCCAGCGGCGATCCCAGTCCCAGCGCCGCGGACATCGAGTTCACGCGCACGGTGGTGGAGGCCGGCACGCTCCTGGACATCGAGGTGGTGGACCACATCATCTTCGGCCACGGCCCGGGCCGCTGGGT